>CAZJXV010000044.1:0-19584 GCA_964550015.1 uncultured Verrucomicrobiota bacterium | reverse complement strand
GGCTACTCACGTTCGGCCCCTTCGGGGCATGGGACGACGTGCGTCGCGCCCTGGAGGACGTGCTGGTCGCGGTTTCTTCAACAGGCCCCTAGGGGCCTTCTCGTCTTCCGGAGGCCTTGCGGAGGAGGATGCGTGAGAGTCCTTCACTCCTCGTGCCCTCCGAGGGCCCAAACAAAGGAGGGTGTGATATAATCCTGTGAGGTTACAGGATGTCCGGTGCCATGAAGTGCCCGTTGTGTGGTCGTGAAGTGGTGTTGTCGTACCAGACGGGGCGGATGATGTGCCCCTCGTGCGGATGGGGCGCTGAGCATGGCGACCCCGAGGTTGCCGGGGAGCAGCGCATCCGGCGCGCTCGTTCGAGCCGGCAGGATGTGACCATGCTCATTGTGACCTGGCTCGTGGCCGGGGGACTCGTGGCCGGGTTGTACTATGTGGTCTTTCATGTGCTCGAGGCGGAGCCGACTGCGAACAACATCGGGGCTTTCTTCACCGTGCTCGCCGTCTACTCGGCGCTGGGCTATCTCATAAGGCCGCAGGTCGACCGCGAGAACCTTGGCTGGCTGGGCGGGTTGGTCAACAACCCGTTTACGTTCAGAGACAACGTGGAGCGCTGGAAGCTGCAGTGGCTCATTCTGCTCTTCCCAGGGCGGATCATCGGCGGCGCCGTCGTCGGGCTGTTCCGGTTGATTTTCTCGTCGAGGAAGCCGAAGGAGCCACCGTTCCAGCAGCGCCGGTGAGCGCCGCCGGTCCGGTGGAGCCCGTCCGGTGGATACAGGTGGAGTGCCCGAACCATGATGCGATGCCCGATCTGCAACGCGCGGACTGTCGTGTCAGAACTCACTCAGGCTCCGGTGTGTCCGAAGTGTGGGTGGGCTGTGCAGCAGGTTGTCCAGCAGCGCCGCGGTCGTGATGTCAGCTTGGGTCGTCTGCTTGGTCAGTCGTTTCTGGCCGGCCTCTTCATCCTAGGCCTCTATGTGATCGTGTTTCATGGTTTCGAGACAGCGCCCACTCGCCGGAACATCGCGGGCTTCGCTGTGGGGATTGCCGTGTACGCGATTGTCGGATGGCACCTGAGGTGGCGTATAGGAGAGGTGGGCAGCGACGGCGCGCTGCAGTTCTTGATCAGTCCCGTTTCCCGACTGACCCTCGTGGTTCTGCTCTACCCGGGGGAGATCATCGCCGGCGTCCCGGTGGGGTTGTTCAGGCTCCTGACGGCCAAGCGAGGAAGCCAAGGACCTCGATGGGAGAGGGAAGAGCCGTCGTGATATTGCATGGGAACGATACCATTGCGGCGATTGCGACGCCGGCGGGGCGCGGGGCGCTGGGGATCGTCCGGCTGAGCGGGCCGGAGGCGTGCGCGATTGCGGGCGGGGTGTTCCGGGGCCGGGACGGCGAGCCGTCGAGCTTTGCGACGCACACGGTGCACCTGGGGCGGGCCATGTCGGACGGCGAGTTCCTCGACACGGTGCTGCTGACCGTGATGCGAGCGCCGCGCAGCTATACGGGCGAGGACACGGTGGAGCTGTCGTGCCACGGGGGGCCGATCGTGCTGCGGCGCGTGCTCGAGGCGGTGGTGGCGGCGGGGGCGCGGCCGGCCGGGCCGGGCGAGTTCACGCGGCGCGCGTTCCTCAACGGCAAGCTGGATCTGGCGCAGGCCGAGGCGGTGCAGGAGCTGATCGCGGCCGAGAGCGAGCTGGGCGCCCGGGTGGCGGCGGAGCAGTTGCGCGGCCGGCTCACGCGGGAGGTCGAAGCGCTGCGGGACGGCCTGGTCGAGGTGCTCACCGAGCTCGAAGCCGCGATTGATTTTCTCGACGAGGGCATCGAGCCGGCGGACCGGGCGGCGCTGGTGTCGCGGCTCGGGGCGCTGCGCGAGCGGGCGGCGGCGTTCCTTGGGACGTTCGAGGAGGGGCGGCGGGTGCGCGAGGGGGTGCGGGTGGTGATCGCGGGCAAGCCGAACGTGGGCAAGTCGAGTCTACTGAACGCGCTGCTCGACGAGGAGCGGGCGATCGTCACGGCGGAGCCGGGCACGACGCGCGACGTGGTGCGCGAGTCGCTCGTGTGCCAGGGGGTGGTGCTCACGGTGGCGGACACGGCGGGCATCCGCGAGCCGCGCGGCGCGGCGGAGGCCGAGGGCGTGCGCCGCAGCCGCGAGACGATGCGCGAGGCGGACGTCGTGCTGCTCGTGCTCGACGGGGCGGCGGCGATAGACGAGGCGGACTTCGAGATCGCGGGCCGGGCGGGAGAGCGCCCGTTCATCACGGTCGTCAACAAGATGGACCTGGCGCAGCACGCGGATTTCGGCGTGCTGGACGCGCGGCTGGTGGGCCGCACGGTCGTCCACACCTCGGCGTTGGAGAGGACCGGGCTCGATGCGCTGAAGGCGGCGATCGGCGAGGCGGCGTGGCCGTCGGGCGTGCCGCTGACGGACGCGGCGATCGTGACGCAGGTCAGACACCGCGACGCGCTGGCGCGGGCCCAGGCCGCGATGGGCGAGACGCTGGCGGTGCTCGAGGTAGACCGCGGTCTTGAGCTGGCGGCGGTGGACGCGCGCGAGGCGCTCGACGCGCTGGGCGAGATCGTCGGCGCGGTCACGACGGACGATATCCTGGACCGGATTTTTTCGAAATTCTGCATCGGCAAATGAGGGGAATGAAATGAGCGGCGTAAGGATCCGACGACTCGTGCTTCCGGCGCTTGCCGCGCTCGTGGTTGTTGCATCGGTGTGCGATGCGGCTGACGAGATCGCGCTTGGCAAGCCGGGCGACGACCTGCCCCGTGAGGAATGGCACGCCGTGTTCGTGGGCGCCAAGCGGACGGGCTATGCCCACATACATATGCGGCGCGAGGACGACGACGTCGTCAGCCGAAACGAGACGACGATGACGTTGCGGCGCTTTGGGACGGACGTGACGGTCAAGGTGGAGGAAACGTTCCGCGAGCGCGTGGACGGGACGCCGCTGTCGTTTTCGATGGTGCAAGACACGGGCGGAACGGCGTTGCGCACAGAGGGCACGATCAAGGGGGACACGCTGCACCTGGTGACGACGCAGGGAACGCGGCGCCGAGAGAAGACCTTCGACTGGGAAGGAGGAGGGCTTTTCCCGTACGCTTTTGACCGGAAGACGAGGTCGCTGGATCTGAAGCCGGGGACCGAGTTGACGGTGGCAATGTTCAGCCCGCAGGTTTCGGTGACCGAGCCCGTGCAGGTGGCGCTGAAGGTGATCGGGCCGGAGACGGTAGACGTGCTCGGGGTCGGGCATGAGGCGGTCAAGATCGAGATGCGCATGTCAAAGCTGCGCGGCGTGGCGGAGCGTTTGTGGCTCGACTCGGGTGGGGACCTGCTCGTGAGCGAGGTATCGCTGATGGGCATGCGGACCGTGCGCTGCACGAAGGAGTACGCGCTGGGCGAGGTGGAGCCGGCGGAGATCGGGGGCGCGATGCTGATCAAGCCGGACAAGCGCCTCTGGTTCCCCGGCCGGCTGACGCGGCTCGTGGTGCGGCTGAGCACGGAGGACGGGTCGCCGTTTGCGGTGGAACTGGCCACGGCGGGGCACCAGCGGGTGGTCGAACGGACGGAGGAGAGCGTGACGCTGGAGATCTCGCTCGAGTCCACGGCAACGGAGGAGAAGGACCTCGCGCCGTACCGGGCGCGGAGCGCGTTCGTGGACTGCGAGGACGAGCGCATCGTGGCGGCGGCGCGCGCGGCGGTGGGCGACGAGACGGACCCGTGGCGCAAGGCGCAGGCGCTGCGCCGGGCGGTGTATGAGCTGGTGGATGCAAAGAGCTTCGACGTGGCGATGGCGACGGCGAGCGAGGTGATCCAGAACAAGGCGGGCGACTGCACGGAGCATGCGGTGCTGTTGGCGGCGATGGCGCGGGCCGAGGGGCTGCCCTCGCGGGTGGCCGTCGGGCTGATGTATCTCGGCGGGCGGTTCGGCTACCACATGTGGACGCAGGTGTACGTGGACGGGGCGTGGCGGGACGTGGACGCGGTGCTTCCGGGCCGGGACTTCGACGCGGCGCACATCCGGCTCACGACGGCCGCGTTGGGGGACGACGATTTCCTGTTCGATCTCGCGGCGTTCGTCACCGTGTTCGGCAACCTCAAGATCGAGATCCTCGAGAAGGAGTACGGCAAGCGGAAGCGGCCCGAGTAGCCGGCGAGCCGGGGGGAGTGTTTTGGCGCGGGCGCGCGTTGTAGGGTGTTGAAGAAGCGGGAGACGGCGTTATGGCCCGGCTACTGACGTTGGTGATCGGCGCGGCGATCGGCGCCGCGCTCGGCGGCGTGCTTGGCGTGCTGGTGAAGTCGCGGGACAGGGCGTGGGCGTTCATTCGGACGCCGGGCCGCGGGGCGGTGCTGGGCGGGGTGGTCGGTTTCGTGTTCGCCTGGTATTTCGGTATGCCTATGGGCTGGCGGCCCGACGAGGAGAGCACCGTTGTGCCGCTGACGGCGGAGACGTTCGACGAGGCGCTGGAGGAGACGCTCGCGGGTGACGCGCCCGTGGTGGTGTGCTTCTACTCGCGCGCGTGTCCGGCCTGCCACCGGCTGGCGCCGAAGGTGGAGAAGCTCGCCGACGAGTACGAGGGGCGGGCGGTGGTGGCCAAGGTGGATGCAGGTGCGGACGGCGCGCTGGCGGACCGCTACGAGGTGAACGTGGTCCCGACGGTGGTGTACTTCGCCGGGGGCGAGAAGGTCGGGGTGACGGAGGGCCCGGCGTCGTACCGGCGCCTCAACAAGCGGGTCGAGGAGCTGATCGAGCAACAGGCGGCCGCCCGAAGGGACCTGCCGGCGCCGGCGATAGCGCCGGAGGCGGACGGCGTCTCCGAATAGGTCGCTGTGTCCAAGAGGGGTTCCGGGGGCTTATCCCGGATTTCTCACAGCGGGCCGGTGGCGCGCTCGTCGAGCATGGCATGATCCATTGCCGCATAGGGCCGTTCCCAAGCCCCGTCAGGGGCGTGTGGGAGTAGCCTCGGGCGCCAGCCCGTAGTTGGCGGTGGGCGCAAACAATCAGAGCCCGGTTAGGGGCGATTGAACGCGATCGGCAAGGCCTCAATCGCCCCTGCCGGGGCTCTGTTCTCGTCGGGTGCCGTCCCCACGGGCTGGCGCCCGAGGCTACTGCCAGTCACCGCAGGGCGGTTCATATTTATGGCCAAGCGCCGGCGCTGGCGTGAGAAATCTGGGTTATTCCCACACTTCGCGTTTCCGGCTCGAGAGCAGCACGACGTCGCGTAACGCTTCGGGGTTGCGCGCCTGGCGCCAGCGCGCTTCGAAGTCGGGTTCCCGGACGAGGTGGGCGATGGTCATGAGCGCTCGGAGGTGGTAGTTGCGTTCGTCGAGGGAGCCGACGAGCACGAAGGCGGTGGTGACAGGGGGATGGAGCTCGGAAAAGGTGACCCCGGCTAGTGCGCGGACGAGGACGATCTCGAAGATGCCCGTCCCCTCGACGATGATGTGCGGGATCGAGAGGCCGGGCTGGACGATGGTGCTCGATTGCCGCTCCCGGGCGAGCAGGAGCTCGTAGAGCTTCTCCTCGCTGATGGCGACTTTCTCCGCGAGCGCGGCCGCGACGCGCCGGAACAACTCCCTGGCCGAGGCCGTCCCTTCGATGTCGAGAATGGGGCAGGTGGTGACGAGACGGTCAAACCGGTCGAGGGTGCGTCCGTGACGTTCGAGCGAGAGTTGTCTGAGTTCCTCCTCGAGGCCGGTGCGCCGGATGTCTTTTGAGACAATGTTCTTGACGAGGAAGACGAAGGCCGATTCGCGCTCGATGCGGTGATGCACGTAGATGAAGTACCACGCGCAGGCGGCGACGGCGAAGGCCGCCGTGAGCACGAGGGGGACCGTGCCCATCTCGACGATGAGGAAGCCGTAGACGGCGATCGCCGCGATTTGGAGCCAGGGATACAGCGGGGCCCTGAAGCTTGGCCGGTAGCTCTGGAACCGGCTCTGTCGCATGATGATGACGGAGGCGTTGACCAGGACAAACATGAGGATCATCACGGTGGAGGCGGTCTTGACGAGTTGCTCGATGGAGAGGAAGGCGATGGCCACAATCGCCAGGGCCGCCGTCAGCGCAATCGAGATGTGCGGGGTCTTCAGTCGTTTGTGGGTGTGCGCCAGCGCGCTGGGCAGGAGGCCGTCGCGGCTCATGGCCATGGGCGAGCGCGAGGCGGAGAGAATGCCCGCGTTCGCCGTGGTGGCGAAGGCGAGCAGGGCGGCCAGGCCGGCGATCACGACGCCCGTACGCCCCAGGATGGCTTGAGCGCCGAGGGCGATGGGGAGCAGTGACCCGGAGAGGCCGGCGGGGTCGAGCACGCCGACCGTGATCACGATCACGATCACATACAGGATGTTGACGGTGGCAAAGGCGAGGAACATGCCCAGGGGCAGCGTCTTGTGCGGCCGGCGCACCTCCTCGGATACGCTGACCACTTTTGTGAGGCCGCCGAAGGAGACGAACACCATGCCGGCGACCGCGAGCATGGATTGCATGCCGAACGGGGCAAAGGGCTGATATCGCGTGTGCCGTACCGAGGCGGCGCCCGCGGCGGCGTAGAACATCAAGAGGCCGAGCAGGACGAGCACGAGCAGGACCTGCAGGCGCCCGGTGATCTTGACACTGGCGACGTTGACGGCGGCAAAGCACACGCACGCGGCGATCGCGATGAGCTTGACGGTCCAGGCACCGGCGCCGGGGGCCAGGAGCGTTGCCAACGCGCCGATGCCGACGAGGGCAAAGGCGGATTTCAGTGTAATGGACAGCCAGTTGGCGAGGCCGGCGAGCGTGCCGGCCATCGGGCCAAGGCTCCGTTCGATGAAGAAGTAGCTGCCGCCGGACTTGGGCATCGCGGTGGTGAGCTCCGCCTTCGAGAGCATGGTGGGGACCATCAGCAGCCCGGCGAGCGCGTAGGAGAGTATGATCGCGGGGCCGGCCATGGCGAAGGCGATGCCCGGCAGCACGAAGAGGCCCGAGCTGATCATCGCGCCGGCCGCGATGCAGAACACGTCCAGCAGCTTCAACTCGCGCTTGAGCATCCGAGCGGCGCCTGCGTGCGGTCTCAGCCCGGGGGCCAGGTCATCGGGCGGCCGCCGAGGAGGTGGAAGTGGAGGTGGTTGACCTCCTGGCCGGCGGCGGCCTTGCAGTTGACGACGACGCGGTAGCCCTCGTCGAGTCCGAGCCGGGCGGCGAGCCCGGTGATGACGGTGTGGATGTGGCCGATGAGGGGGGCGTCGTCGGGCGTAATCTCGTCGTGGGTGGGGATGGGCTTGCGCGGCACGACGAGGACATGGGTCGGGGCCTGGGGCCGGATGTCGCGGAAGGCGACGCACAGGTCGTCCTCGTGCACGATGTCGGCGGGGATTTCCTTGTTGATGATCTTGGCGAAGATCGTCTCGCTCATGCGCCACCTGCCTTGTCTGGTTCCACGGGGATACCGCGCTCGATGAGCGGGATACCGCGCTCGATGAGCGGGATACCGCGCTCGATAAGCATGTGTGGGATGCCGTCAATAACGGGGTAGAGGACCCGGCCGTCCTCGCGGAGCAGGCCCGCCTCGATGGGGTGTTCGAGGGTCCGGCCGCTCGCGTCGCGCACGGCGCCCTGGCGGATGCGGTCGTTGAGGGCGCTCACGATGCCGGGGGGTGCGGGCGCGACGGGCTGTCTCGTGTCGGGGCAGACGAGGCTTCTGATGAGGTCTTCGTTGAGCATTGAGGGCTCCTTGCACCGCCGGCGTCGTGTGATTCAATCATCGTGGGAGGCGGAACGCAAGGGGCAATTGTCTCGTTCGAGAAGGTGCGGGTGAAAGGCGGTTCTCCTGTTGGCACGGGTTGTGTGCTATAGTGCGGAGGGCAGCGGGCAGCCGGGGCGCACGGGTGGCCGGCGGCGCGCGGCGTTGTGTTGTAAGGCGCGTCGGGCGAATTGCTTTGACAGCTCATCGGGGTGTCCGCACAATAGCGCTTCTTGAGCGGACCGTGAGCGGGTGGTGCCTGATGGGTGCGGGAATGGCGCGGTGGACGCACGGGTTGCGTGAGTCTCGCGCATCTGTTTGTTTCTTTCATGGAGTGATTTCATGAGCCGCAAGGCGGAATACATTTGCATTGGCGGCCTGGTGCTGCAGGCGATGTGTGCGCTGGGCTGCTTTGTGCTGGCGCCGGTGACGGACTCGCGGGCCGTGTTCGCCGAGGCGTGGCATTTGGCGTTGGGCGCCGGGGTGTGGCTGGTGGCGCTGCTGCACCTGCGGTTCAGGCGGCTGGCGGCCGAGGAGCAGCTTGACGAGGAAGCGATCCGCCGTCGCCAGGGCGAGCGGGCCGAAGGGATCTTCGGGCCGGAAGGGGCGGCGGAGGCGTTTTCGGCTCAGGCGCGGCTGGCGCGGGTGGAGAAGTGGTTGGTGCCGGGTGGCTCGCTGGTGTTCGGGCTCGGCATGATCGTGGTGAGCGTGCTGATGGCGTCGGGCTGGGGCCGTCCGCTGGAGCGGGTGAGCGACGCGCTGGCGGGCGTGGGGGCGTTCGGGGCGATCGTGTTCTTGACGTTTCTCATGAGCCGCTACGCGCTGGGCCATTCGCAGGAGGCGGCGTCGGGGCTGGTTCGCGGGCCGGCGAGCTATATGTTGTTCAACGCGCTGTGCTCGGCGGCGGTGGCGGTGGCGCTGGCGTTGGTGCACTTGGGGGCGCCGGCGGTGGAGCGGGTGCTGGCGTGGGTGATCATCGCGGTGCTCGGCCTGATCGGGGTCGAGATGGCGCTGATGTTCGTGTTCAACCTGTACCGGCCGCGGCGGGCGGCGCGTGAGGCGCGGGCGCCGTACGACAGCCGGCTGCTGGGGCTGCTGAGCATGCCGAAGGGGATCCTTCGCTCGGCGGCCGAGACGCTCGACTATCAGTTCGGCTTCAAGGTGTCGGAGACGTGGTTCTTCCGGTTTCTCGAGCGGGCGCTGGCGCCGCTGGTGCTGTTCGGGCTGGTGACGTTGTATCTGCTCACGTGCTTCGTGGTGGTGCCGCCGGGGCACCTGTCGTTTATCGAGCGGTTCGGCACGCCGCGGGCGGCGGCGGGCGAGGCGCCGAAGCCCCTGGGGCCGGGGCTGCATATGAAGTGGCCGTGGCCGATCGAGGTGGCGCGTACCGTGCCGGCCGACCGGGTGCAGCAGATCATCCTGGGTGTCGCGGGCAAGGAGCGCGGCGCGGAGGAGGTGGAGAAGGCGCGGGCGCGTGGCGAGGAGGCGGAGTTGCCGCCGTTTCTGTGGGCCGGGGTGCATTTCGAGGAGGAGTACAATCTGCTCGTCGCCACGGACGAGCCGGTCGAGGACGTCGAGCCGATCGAAGGGGGGCTGACGATCCGGGTGCCGCCGGTGAGTTTGCTCGTGGTGGGTGTGCCGGTGCAGTTCGTCGTGCGCGAGGAAGAGTTCTACAGGTACGTGTACGGCTACGTGGACGTGGCCGAGGTGCTCGAGGCGATCGGCTACCGTGAGCTGGTGCGCTATGTGGCGGGCGTTGATTTGATCCGCATCCTCGGGCCGGACCGGGCCAAGGCGGGCGAGGAGCTGCAGCGGCGCATCCAGGCGGCGGCCGACGAGGCGGGCCTCGGGGTGGACATCGTGTTTGTGGGGCTGCACGGGGTGCATCCGCCGGCGGCCGTGTCGCCCTCGTTCGAGGCGCAGGTGAGCGCGCTCGAGGAGCGCAAGACGGAGATCCTGAAGGCCCAGACGTACGCGATCGAGATGAAGCCGAAGCAGGACGCCGAGCGGGCGGAGATCCTGGGCAAGGCGCAGGCGTTGCGTTTCGCCAAGCGGACGCTGGTGAGGGCCGAGGCGGAGCGTTTCAAGACACTCGACGCGGTGGACAGGAAGGCCTCGCGCATCTTCCGGATGCGGCGCTACCTGCTCGCACTCGAGGCGGTCATGTCGAAGCGGCGGCTCGTCATCGCGCCGCCCGATGTGGAACGGTTCATAGATCTCAAGGAGAAATTCCGCTCCCCGCTGATGGAAGTGGAAGTGGGTTCACCGGGCGAGGGCAGGGAATAATGAGGAAGCGACGCAATATTCTGACGGTCACGACGGCGGTCATCATTGTTGCGGTCTTCGTGCTGTACATGATCACGTACGTGGTGCGCGAAGGCGAGGTGACCGTGCTCACCACGTTCAAGAAGGTGGTGCGGGTCGTTGACAGGCCGGGTCTGTACTGGAAGGCGCCGCCGCCGATCCAGACGGTGGTGACGTTTGACGCACGGCTGCACACCGACAAGGACCGCTTCGAGGAGACGAAGACGAGCGACGGCGTGCTGCTGATGCTGCATGCGTACTACACGTGGCGGGTCGAGGACGCGGAGCGTTTTTACACGAAGTTCTATACGCGCGACGAGGCGGAGACGCTTCGGGGGGCGCGCAAGGCGCTGTACGACGTGGTGCGCGACGCCAAGGACGACGTGTTCGGCGGGTACGCGTTCTCGGACCTCATGCCTCGGTTCCGCTACGAGGAAGGGGCGCCGGTGTCGGCGGGCGCGGGAGAAGGCGGCCCGGCGCGCGAGGTGGAGTCGGAGCCGAAATTCCGTGAGATAGAAGTGGAGATTCTCGATCGGGTGAAGGCGCGGGCGCTGGGCGAGTATGGCATTGCCGTAACGCAGGTGGGCATCATGCGCTTCGAGCTGCCGGGGGCTACGACGAGCCTCGTGTTCTCGCGGATGATCGAGGAGCGCGAGCGGATGGCTGGTGCGATTCGCGCGACGGGCGAGGGCGAGGCGCAGAAGATCCGGACGCTGGCCGACACCGCGCGCGCCCAGATCGTGGCGGCGGCGGAGGCGGAGGCCGAACGCGAGAAGACCCTGGGCGACAAGGAGGCGGCGGAATACTACGACATTTTCGCCAAGAACCCGGAGCTGCACGACTTCCTGCGGAACCTCCAGGCGTACCTGGCGATCATTGGCCAGATGACCACGATCATTGCGAGCCCGGACTGGGAGGTGTTCAAGTTGCTGCGTGAGCTGCCGCCCGATCTGCTCAAGCCCACAGGCGAGCCGGGAGACGGGGAGTGATGGACGAGTCGAGTCCGACACGCGATCAGGCGCCGCCGCCCGGGCCTGGCGAGACAGGGCCGGCCGAGCGGGCGCTCGCCTCGGCGCTCCGGACGGTGTTTGGCGTGCTGCGCGTGGTGATGGTGATCGTGCTGGCGGCGCTGGTGTTTTCGAATACGCGGTTCCTCCAGCAGAACCAGCGGGCGGTGATTTTGCGCTTCGGCAAGATCGTCGGCACGGGCGCGGGCCGGGTGCATGGGCCGGGCGTGGTGTTCGCCTGGCCGCAGCCGATTGACGAGATCATTGTCGTTGATAAGGAGCGCGTCCAAACCCTCGAGATTGATGACTTCATGTACCGCAAGGGCGCACGGGCCGGCGGCACGGAGTCGCTGGGGGACACGCTGACGCCCGGGCTCGACGGGTACACGCTCACGGGCGATGCGAACATCGTGCACACGAGCTGGGGGATTCAGTATCAGGTGGACGACGTGGTCGAGTACGCACTCAACGTCGAGGACCCGGCGGAGCTGATTCGCAGGGCGCTTGCGGCGGCCGTGGTGCATACGAGCGCGGAGCTGACGGTGGAAGAGGTGCTCTGGGGCGAGGGGGAGGAGATGCGCCGCCGGGTGCGCAGGCGGCTGCAGGAGCGGCTCGACGCGGCGGCGAGCGGCATTGCCATCGGCGAAGTCAATACGACGGCCAGGGAACATCCGCGGCAGACGGACGAGGGGTTTGTCGCCGTGACGAATGCGAGCCTGGAGCGGAGCAAGGAAAAGCAGAAGGCCGAGCGTTACCGCGAGGCGGTGCTCGCCGCCGTGGCGGGCGCGGCGGGTCCGCGGCTTGCGGTGAAGGTTGGCGAGCTTGCGGCGGCTGAGAACGCGCTGGAAGACCAGCGAGGGGCGCTTGAGGACCAGCGAGGTGCGCTGGAAGACCAGCGAGGGGCGCTCGAAGACGAGCGAGGGGCGCTGGAAGACCAGCGCGCGATCGAGAACGAGCCGGACACTGCAAAGGTGGACGCGCTTCGCGCGGAGGTTGCGGCGCTGCTCGACGAGGCGGGCGGTGAGGTGGCCTGGATCCTGGGCGAGGCGAAGAAGTACAAGACCAAGGTGGTGGAGGACGCCGCGTCGATGGCCGCGACGTTCGAGGCGCTTGACCGCAAGTACAAGGAGAACCCGGAGGTCTTCATTCGGCAGACGTATCTGGACGCAATGGAGAAGGTGGTGGGCCAGGCGGGGGCCACGTTTGTGCTCTCGCGCGGCGAAAGGATATGGCTCCTGCTCGAACCGGAGAAGAAGCCGCCGCCCAAGAAGGAGGAGGCGGCACCCGTCGGGGCGCCAACCCCGGAGGAGCGGATGCGCCGGGGCTTGATGAATCTTTGAGGATAGGCAGCGATGGAGTATGCGGGACGGATAAGTGGTCGCATCGAGGAACCCGCGCATAGGAATGCGTCCGCGCACGGGCACGCGCACGGCTCGCTGGAGTCGGAACAGACGCGGACGATGGCGGGTCTCGTGGCGGTGCTCGCGGGTGTGGCGTTGGTGGTCAACGGCATCATTGTGGACTGGTTTGTTGACCGGGACCTCGGGATCGGCTCGCTCAGCGCGTTGGTGGGGGCGGTGCTGCTGGCGGCGCCGCTGGTGCGCAACGCGGTGCGGGACCTGATCCGGGGCCAGGTGCACATGTCGGAGCTGGCGGCGGTGGCGGTGGCGGCGTGCTTCGCCATCGGCGACTACAAGACCGCGGGCGTGGTGGCGTTCCTGATGCTGGCGGCGGAGCTGATCGAGCACCGGACGGCGCTCGGCGCGATGCGGGCGATTGAGTCGCTCGTGCGGCTGACGCCGACGCGGGCGCACGTGATCCTGGCCGACGGCACGGAGGAGGAACGCGAGGCGCAGGCGCTGCGGCCGGGCGACCGGATCCGCGTGCGGCCGGGCGACAGCGTGCCGGCCGACGGCACGGTGCTGAGCGGCGAGGCGACGGTGAACCAGGCGACGATCACGGGCGAGTCGCTGCCGGTGGATAAGGCGGCGGGCGACCAGGTGTTCGCGGGGACGCTCAACGAGTCGGGTACGCTCGAGATCGAGGTGACGCGCGCGGGCCGCGACACGACGCTGGGCCGGGTGCGCAAGATGATCCTGCAGGCGGAGATGTCGAAGCTGCCGATCATGCGGATGATTGACCGGTACGCGTCGTACTACACGCCGTTCATCCTGATGCTGGCGGTGATCGTGTACTTCTTTACGCGCGAGCCGCGGCTCTCGATCGGGCTGCTCATCATCGCGTGCCCGTGCGCGCTGGTGCTGGCGAACCCGACGGCGATGGTGGCGGCGCTCTCGTCGTCGGCGCGGCTGGGCATTCTGGTGAAGAACGTCAACACGTTCGAGACGGCGTCGGCCCTCAACGCGTTCGTGTTCGACAAGACGGGGACGCTGACGACGGGGAGCCTGTCGGTGGTGCGGCTCACGCCGGCGCCGGGGTTGGACGTCGAGGCCATGCTGGGCGCGGCGGCGAGCGTCGAGCAGTACAGTAAGCATCCGGCGGCGCGCGCGGTGGTGGCGGTGGCGCGCGAGGCGGAGCTGCCGCTCGAGGCGGCGGAGGGGTTCCGCGAGGTGGCGGGCCAGGGTGTGACGGGCCGGCTCAACGGCGACACGGTGCTGGTGGGTCGGGAGTCGTTCCTGCGCCAGTCGAAGGTGGATATGACGTCGCTCGAGGCGCCGGCGCTGGCCGAGGCGGAGGGGTTCAGCACGCTGTACGTGGCGCGGCGCGGGCGGCTCATCGGCTGGATCGGGCTCGAGGACCGGACGCGGCCCGAGGCGAAGCGGGCGGCGCGCGAGCTGGGCGAGCTGGGCGTGAAGCGGCTGTTGATGCTCACGGGCGACCGGCCGGCGATCGCCAAGAGGGTGGCCGGGGAGATGGGCTGCAGCGAGTACGAGGCCGAGTGCTTGCCGGAGCACAAGCTCGAGCTGGTCGAAGGCATGAAGGAGACGGGCTACAGGGTGGCGGTCGTGGGTGACGGGGTCAACGACGCGCCCGCGCTTGCGGCGGGCGATATCGGCATCGCGATGGGCGCAGCGGGCAGCGACGTGGCGCTCGAGAGCGCGCCGGTGGTGTTGATGAACAACGACCTGGCGCGGCTGCCGTTCTTCCTGCGGCTGGCGCGGCGGGCGCGGCTGGTGATTTACCAGAACCTGGCGTTGAGCCTGCTGTTTGTGATCGGGGGGATCCTGCTCGTCGTGGGCCTGAGGCCGGTGGTGCCGGTCAGGGCGGTGCCGATCGTGGCGGCGCTCGTGCACATTACGAGTCCGTTCGCGGTCATTTTCAACAGTGCGCGGCTGGTGCGGTTCGGCGAGGAGATGACGCCGCACACCGAGCTGGTGCGGGCGGCCAAGGCCAAGGCGGGCGAGGCGGCCGCGGCGGGCGCGGCGGCCGCGGCGGCCGAGGACGAACCGGTCGCCTAGGGGGGCGTGCAGCGATGGCCGAGGGTGCCGACGGTCCAGTCATTCAGACGCTCGAGCTCACGAAGGTCTTCCGTGACCTGTGGCGGCGGGTGAAGGTGCGCGCGGTGTCGGGCCTGACGTTCAGCGTCGAGCGCGGGGAGGTGTTCGGGCTGCTGGGGCCGAACGGCTCGGGCAAGACGACGACGATCAAGATCCTGCTCGGGCTGCTGTTCCCGACGAGCGGCCGGGCGATGGTGCTGGGGCGCTCGCCGCGCGAGGTGCGGGTCAAGGCGCAGATCGGCTACATGCCCGAGGAGTCGAATCTGTACCGGTTCCTCAATGCGGAGGAGACGCTCGACTTTTACGGGCGGTTGTTCAACTTCGGCCCGGCCGAGCGGGCGCGGCGCACGGAGGCGTTGCTGGACCTGGTGGGGCTGCGGCGCGAGCGGCGGCGGGCGCTGAGCGAGTACTCGAAGGGGATGACGCGCCGGATCGGGCTGGCGCAGGCGCTGGTGAACGACCCGGAGCTGTTGATTCTCGACGAGCCGACGGCGGGCCTCGACCCGATCGGCTCGCGCGAGTTCAAGGACCTGATCCTCGAGCTGAAGCGCCGGGGCAAGACGGTGCTGCTGTGCAGCCACCTGCTGGCGGACGTCGAGGACGTGTGCGACCGGATCGGGATCCTCTACGGGGGCGCGCTGCAGGCCGAGGGCAAGGTGGACGAGTTGTTGAAGCGCGGGGGCGTGACGCAGATCACGGCCGGGGGCCGGCTCGAGCCGCGGGCCGCCGAGCGGGTCGAGAAGGCGATCCGCGCGGAGGCGCCCGGGGCGGCGGTGCGGTTCGAGGCGCCGCGCGAGCGGCTCGAGACGCTGTTCCTGACGATCGTGGACGAGGCGCGTCGGGCGCGGCTGGCGAGTTCGGGCGTGGAGGCGGGCACGGCGGCGAAGGATTTCCGGCTGACCGAGGAGCCCGAGCCGATCCGTGGCAAGGCGCTGCTCGACAAGCTGGTGGCCGGGGAGCCGGCGGCGGAAGCGCCGGCGGCGTCGCCGGGGCGCGAGGAGGCTCCGGTGCCCGTCGAGGAGACGAGGAAGGAGCGGCTCAAACGGTACGTGGCGCCTACGCCCGAGCCCGCGGCCGAACCAGCGGCTGAACCGGCGGCGCCGGCCAAGCGGGAGGCGCCGGACGAGGGGCCGCGACCCGTGCGGCGCGTGAAGCGCTCGGTGCTCGAGGACCTCGTGCAGGGCGATGATGCGGCTCCGCCGGCGGGCGAGGGCGGCGAGGACGAGGAGGTGGGCGGCGGTGCGTAGGATCTGGGCCGTGGCGCGCACGACGCTGCGTGAGGCGGTGCGCACGCGTACGGCGGGGGTGATTCTCGTTACGGTGCTGGCCGTGGTGGTGGTGAGCCCGTTCGCCCTGCGCGGCACGGGGGCGCTGCCCGAGCGGGTGCAGCTCGTGCTGAATTACTCGCTGAGCGCCGCCGGGTTCCTGCTGTCGATCCTGACCGTTTTTCTCGCCACCTCGTCACTGGCCGGCGATATCCGGGAGAAGCGCATCGAGACGATCGCCACCAAGCCGGTGCGGCGCTGGCAGATCGTGGTGGGCAAGTGGGTCGGCGTGATGCTGCTGAATGTGGCGCTGGTGGTCGTGGCGGGGGTGTTCACCTACGTGCTCGTGCGGCGTGTCGTCGGTCGCGAATCGGCGGCTAAGGACAAAGACGAATGGAAGCAGCTCGAGGAGGACGTGTACGTGGCGCGCCACACGGTGGACCCGACGCCGCCGGATTTCGAGGCGCTTATCAGCGAGGAGATCCGGCGCCGCCGTCTGGCCGGGGAGATGCCGGAGGACCTGACGGAGCAGGAGCTTCGCAAGCGGCGGCGCGTTCAACTGCGCACGTACTACAACAGCCTGGCGCCGGGCGAGGGGCGCGGCCGCAAGATGGAGCACGTGACACCGGCGAGCCGCGACGAGCAGCTTTCCGTCCGCTACAAGGTGATTGCGACCGGGCCCATGGAGGAGCGGCCGGAAGAGAACACGGTGGAACTGGATTGGATCATCACGCCGGTGCAGACTCCGAACCATCCTGACCAGTTCAGATGGCCCACGAACGGCTCGATGGGCGACTTCCACGAGTTTGACGTGCCGGCGAGCGTCGTGGGGCCGGACGGGGTGGTTTACATCTGGTGCATCAACAGGGACCAGCGGCTGATCCACGTGGGCTTTCCGGCCGAGGAGGGGGTGCAACTGCTCTACAGGGCGGGGACGTTCGAGTGGAACTTCGTGCGGGCGATGTTGTTGGTGCTCGTGCGGCTCGGGTTTCTGAGCGCGCTGGGGCTTGCGGCGGGGGCGGTGCTGTCGTTTCCGGTGGCGTCGCTGTTCGTGATGTCCGTGTTTATCTGTGCGTTGTCTGTGAATCACTTCGTGGCGCTCTCGTCGCCGATCGCGGGCACTGAGGAGCACCCGGTGTTCCAGTCGCCGGCGGGGTACCGGCCGATCCTCAAGGCGGTGGCGGGGGCGGTCCCGAACTTCGGCAAGTACGACGGGACGGCGGAGCTGGCGACGGGGCGGTTCGTGTCGTGGCGGCTGGTCGTGCGGGGGCTCATTGTGGTCGGGGCGATCTACGGCGGGGTGGTGATGGCGCTGGGGTGCCTGTACTTCGCCGGGCGGGAGCTGGCGGAGGCGGCCTCGGGCGGGTAGCCCGACGAGTTAGGAGGCGTGATGACACCGACGCGGTGGCGCAAATGGTCGTACCTGGTGCTGGCGCTTGTGGCGGTGGCGTTGAGCAGCACGCTGCACGGGCCGCTGGTGGAGACGCGGGACGCGTGGTTGCTGCGTCCGGCGCTGGCGAACTTTCCGCCGTCGCTGGTGTTGGGCACGCAGATGCTGGGCTCGTTCCGCGGGATGCTGGTGGTGGGGCTGTGGATGCGGGCGACGGAGCTGCAGGAGCAGGGTCGCTACTACGAGCTGGTGCAGCTCTACGATTGGATCACGCAGCTCGAGCCCCGGCTCGAGAGCGTGTGGGCGTACTCGGCGTGGAACCAGTCGTACAACATTTCGGTGGCGTTCGAGACGGGCGAGGAGCGGTGGCGGTGGGTGATGAACGGGATCCGGGAGCTTCGCGACCGGGGGTTGGTGATGAACCCGCGCAGCTACCTGCTCAACCGCGAGCTGGCGTGGATCTACTTTCACAAGATCGGGGCGACGTCCGACGAGCAGCATCCGTACTACAAGCGGGAGATGGCCCGGGAGCTGCACGTGATCCTGGGCGGGCCGACGCCCGATTACGCGCGGCTCGCTGCGGCGCCCCGGACGCAGGATGAGCTGCTGGCCGACGCGGAGGTGTCGTCTCTCGTCGAGCGGCTGCGCGCGGTGGACTTCGATCCGCTGCGGCGCGACATGGCGTGGCTCAACGACGCCTCGACGCTGCCGGAGGCGGCGGCGCCCATCGTTGAGGCGGCGGCGGGCACGCCGGCGTTCGACGCGCTGGAGGCGTTCCTGCGGGCGCGGGCGCTGCGGAAGGACTGGGGGCTCGATGCGGCGAAGGTCAAGGCGATCGTGGACCGGTACGGCCCGGTTGATTTCCGGGTGCCGTGGGCGCACACGTTGTACTGGGCCACGGAGTCGCTCAAGCACGTGAAGGCGACGGAGAACCCGATCCACGGCGAGCGGATGATCTACAACAGTCTCGTGCAGATCTTCGAGACGGGGCGGCTGCTCTACTATCCGAAGACGGACGAGACGTACCTGATGCCCGACATTCGGTTTGCGGACGCGGCGAACGAGGCGTTCCTCTGGGAGATTCGACAGACCGAGGCGCGTGACGTGGCCGGCCCGAAGAGCACGCACCGGTACTGGCTGCGCAACGCGATCGCGACGCTGTACCTGTTCAACGACAAGGCGAAGGCGGCCGAGTTCTACCGGCAACTGGTCGAGCTGTACCCGCGCACGGATTACCCGCCGTCGGTCGAGGGGCTCGTGGTCAAGGAGGTTCGCGAGGACCTCGAGCGGGGCCAGTTGGAGCAGGTGGCCGGTTTCATCCGGGGCTACATCCGGCAAAGCTATTTCTGGCTTGCAGCGGGGGTGCGCGAGGCGAGTGACGGCTACCTGGCCATGGCGAAATCGTTTTATCTTCTGTACCAGGAGAAGGTGGCGCAGCGGCTCGCGTTGCCGCCGTGGGAGGTGCTGGTGAAGCAGGGGCGCGAGGGCGCGCTCGACCGGGAGCGCGGCCTGCCGAAGGTGCTTCGCGACCGGCTGCGGGAGGCGCTCAACCTGCCTCCCGAGGAAGAAGAGGAGGCGCCGGACGAGGAGCGGGAAGCGGACGGCGCCGTATAGCAGGAACGTGAGAGGCGGGGCGCGGGACCGGCGGGGCCGGGTCCGCGCGCTTTTTTATGCGAGCTCGCGGTCCTGGAACAGGAAGAGAGCGAGGGCGAGGGCGCCGAAGGAGTAGAGGGCCGCGTAGGCGAGGGCGCGCAGCACGTAGTGGAACGGGATGGGCGTGGCGCTGAGCACGGCGTCGCCGGCCCAGAAGTGCTGGAAGTTGGGCACGATGGTGTAGGCGATGCGGGCGGCGATGTTGGAGTGGGCGGCTCTGCCGAACATGTAGTCGGAGAGCAGGCCGACGATGAGCACGGCGGCGCACACCACGAGGGTGCCGACCACCTTGAGCCGGGTCGAGACGGCGAGCGCGAGGGCGGTGATGACCACGATGGCGAGCAGCACGAGGAGCGAGGCGAGCACGAGCTGGGGGTCCATCCGGGCGCCGAAGGGGTGGGCCGACCAGCTCGGGCCGACGAAGCAGACGGCGAAGATGGCGAGTGCGAACAGGGGCAGGGCGGCCCACACGGCGGCGGCGCCGAAGTGCCAGCCGAAGAAGTAGTTGCCGACGAGCGCGGTGAGCACGGCGAGGCCGAGGGCGAGTGCGCCGAGCACGACGACGGGCCAGTCGTACTTGTCGCGCACGGTGTCGAGCGTGCCGTGCCGGCCGGCGAGCAGGAGGGTGATGGTCAGCAGGCAGAACGCCACGCCGAGGGCGAGCAGCAGGCCGAGATACTTGCCGAGGACGAACTCGAGCCGGCCGACGGGCTTGCTCAGCACGGTGGTGGCGGTGCGGCTCTCGATCTCGCGCGAGACCGAGGCCGAGGCCGAGAGCG
>CAZJXV010000043.1:6772-19672 GCA_964550015.1 uncultured Verrucomicrobiota bacterium | reverse complement strand
CAGGTTCGGGTGGGCGCAGGCGGGGCAGACCCATCCGTCGTTGTCGGTGACGTGCCGGACGAGGAATTCTTCGTCGCACTTGAAGCAGGAGATGCGGTCGCGTTCCTCGGGGTCCTCGTGGACCTCGGTCTCGAGGCCTTCCATTCGCGATCGAATGTCATCCATCGCTTCGCTCCGTGCCGTGCACTCGCGGCGTGCGGGCCGTCTAGTGCAGGGCTCTGTACGTGGGCAGGTACCGGTAATAGACCTCCAGCATCAGGCAGCACATGGCGGTGGGGTAGACGAGCTTGTTTTTGCCGCCGAAGTGGGTGGCCTCGCGGCGGCCGCCGTTGGTGTCGGGGTAGTCCCAGTGGCCGTCGGCGTGCTGGCGGCGCACGAGCATGCTGCTGAAGCGGGGGTTCCAGTACTTCCAGTATGCGTTTTTTTTCGGGTCGGCGGTGGCGTGCCACATGGCCTGGGTGGTGTAGTACCAGCCGTAGAGTGGGCCGAAGGCGCCCCCGTCGGTTTTTTCCCAATTGCAACTGTAGCGTCGCATGAGGTCGAGTCCGCCTCGGACCTCGGGCGAGGTGTGTTTGCCGAGGAACTCGAGGCAGAGCGTGCCGATGGCCGTCGTGCAGTAGTTCTGGGCTTCCGAGCGGTTGGGTCCGGTGCCCGTGTAGCCGAAGCCGCTCTGGGGGCTGAAGCGGCTCTTGAGGTCGTCCGCGGCGCGCTTGAGGGTTTCGGTGAGCATGTTGTTTGAGAACTGGATGCCCGCGCCGTGGGCGGCGGTGAGGGCCTGGATCTGCCAGCCGCACACGCTGGTGTCGCCGCCGCGCCTGGGCGAGCCGTCGTCGGCGACTTTGCCGTAGCCGTAGTACCAGCCGCCCTCGGGCGTCTGGCCTTCGCAGATGCGGCGCACGGCCCTGGCCACCAGGGGCTTGAGGTCCGGCAGGGCCGTCATCGCATATGCCTCGGCCATGGCGTAGGTGGCGATGGCGTGCTGGTAGGCCCAGCGGTACTGGTGCGCGAAGAAGCCGTCCTCGTCCTGGTTGCCGACGAGCCAGCTCATCGCCCCGCGCACGGTAGCGCCAAACTCGGACGACCGGTGGTCCTCGCCGTGGCCGAGGAAGCACAGGAGCGCGAGGCCGGTCATGGTGGGCTGGATGGGGGGCTCGCCCCACGAGCCGTCTTCGTTCTGGTGGCGCTTGAGCCAGCGGAGGGCGTGGAGCACGGCGAGTTCCGTGTCCGGCGGCTGGGTGGTGGTGTCGGGGCCGGGCCTGTTGGCCGGGTTGCGCCACTTCATGGCGTTCGGCCGTCTGGGCCGGGTTCGACGGGGGGGGCGCTCCGTGGGCTCGGTTCGGAAGAACATCTTCGGCCGAAAGGGGTCGGGCGGAGTGGGGATAATCTTGAACGGCTCGATCTTGGGGTCGATGGGCTGGATCTTTGGCTTGGGGTCCGGGTCGGGGTCGTCGCGCGGGTTGGGCAGTTCGGGCGCGATGAATATGGGTTTGTCGGGGTTGTAGAACGTCGTTGTGAAGCTGGTGCCGCCGCCGGGGGGGTGGATGACGTAGGCCGCCAGCCCCAGGTAGAGCAGGAGCAGGACGTGGACGGTCACGGAGATGAGTGTGTACATGGGCCGCACGACGGTTTCGCGGGGCTTGTGGGCCTCGGCCATGCGAAGGGTGTGGTAGAACACGTAGGCGCCGTAGGCGCCGATGGTGCTGAAGGCTGCGGCCGCGATGATGACGGTGAGGAGCCTGAAGGGGAACCAGTAGACGATCGAGGCGGCCACGGCGCTGGCGAACAGCGCGGGCACGAGCGTCCTGAGGGTGCGGAGGCCGTAGGCGCGCTTGTCGCTGAAGATGGCCATGACGGCGTAGCCCGAGGCGGTGGTGTGTACGCACGACCACATCAGGTAGAGGAACGCGATGTCCTGCCGGGTGGTCAGCGCGTAGAGCACGGTGAGCGCAAGGCCGAGGGCGGCCAGCGCGGCGACCATCACCGCCAGCGCGATGAAGTGCCTGTGGAGGTTGAGGTTCGGGTGTGCGCACGCGGGGCACACCCACCCCGTGCTGTCGGTGACGTGCTTGACGAGGAACTCCTCGCGGCACTTGAGGCAGTAGATGCGGTCCCGCTCCTGCGGGTCCTCGTACGGTTGGTGCACGGGGTGTTCCATGCGCGATCGAATGTCGTCCATCGTTCGCCTCCTTCCCGCGCGTCATGGCGCGGGCACGTGTCGATACCCCGGCACGCTCCTCGGCTTGCGCCCGGCCCCTGCACCGGGCGTACGCCTATCGTTTTGTGTGCCTATACCGCCGCGGCCGCACTTGGCACGCGGCGGGGAACCGCCCTTCGGCGGGCGTTGTCCCACGGGCCGCCCGTCGCCTATTCCACTTCCTCGTACGGGGGTACGACGGTGACCTTGGCGCCTATTTCGGTGATCCTGTCGAGCATTTCGACGACGTCCTCGTGGTAGGCGTCGTCGGTCGAGTCCACGAACACGTAGACGTCCTCGCCCCGCGCCTTCTGCATGGCCACGTTGTTGAGGAACTTCTGCTTGGACATCCTCCTCTTGTTGACCTCGATATGGCCCTTGGCCACCAGGACCGTGAACTGCTTTGGCGGCGGGTCGTCGGTCTCGATCTGCTCCTTCTGGGGCAGGTCGGTGCGGAGGTGTGTCTCCGGGTTCAGGAACGAGGTGGCGACCAGGAAAAAGATCAGCAACAGGAACACGACGTCGATCATGGGCGCCATCTGGAACTGGATGTCTTCATCATCTCTGGCACGTAGAAACGCCACGGTAGTGTCTCCGTCAACCTCGAGGTCCTCGGCGGCCCCGGGCCTAGTAAATCAGGTCGTCGTCTTCGGGCCCTGCTTTCCCGGGCGGCGGGCTGCCGGGGGCCCGGCGAAGCTGCTCCGTCCTCGTCTGAGTCACCAGCGAGATCCGGGTGAGCCCCGCGCGGGCGGCGGCGCGATAGATGTCCTTGATCTCCTTCATCTTGGCATAGCGGTCGGCACGGATGGCGACGCGGAAATCGGGGCCTCCCGCCTCGCTTACCAATCCCTGCATGAACTCCTGCAGGGGGCCTTTGTCGACGAATCGCCGCCGGCCGACGCCCCCTACAGCAACGATGATCTCACCGTATTTCGTGACGTTGACGACCAGAGGTTCCTGGGTCTCTTTGAGCTCCTCGGCCATGTCCGCCCACGCCAAGACCATGTCCACCTTCTCGGTCTGATGGAAGGTGGTGACGGTGATGAAGAAGATCAGCAGAAGGAACACCACATCGATGAGCGGGGCCATCTGGAAATGGACCTCGCCGCCGAGCCCGTACCGGTCCTTCTTTTTCTTTGCCATTGTTCTGTCCGTGTCTTAGCCGGCCGTGTGTGGGCCGACCGGGTGTCAGCCGACCAGCGACCCGACGATCAGGATCAGCACGATGAGCACCGGCCAGAGGGCGATGTCCACGATGCCGAGGGTGAGCGCCATCGTCGCTTTCCAGGTCTCGACGGCCTGGGCGCCGCCGGGGTTGCCGCCGATCTCGCGCAATTCGGCTTTGGCCTTGACCGCCTTGGCGATGGCGAACGGGCCAAGGATAAAGCCGATGATGGGCATCAGGCCGACGAAGGCGTTGGAGAGCCCTTCGTCAACGAGCAGCACGAGCCGCTGGGGCACGAGGCCGCCGCGAGGCAGGCCGGTGTTGTCGGGCTGCGAGCGCCACTTCATGAACCGCTTGACGCTGTTCTCGACGACCATGAGGATCTTGATGCCGCGGTTCTTGAAGTAGTAGTACATGAACATGGCCGGGATGCCGATGATCAGGCCGAAGGCCGTGGTGAAGAGGGCGGTGTAGATGCCCCCCGCAAGCAACTGGGGGCTCCCGATGGCCTTTTCGAACGCGACCTTCGAGAACGCGATGATCATGCCGATCACGGTGCCGAGCAGGCCGACCATCGGGGCGATCATGCCGAAGATGGACAGGTAGCCGACGTGGGTCATGAACGACTCGCCCTCGTGCTCGCCCGCGAGTTCGATGGCTTCTTTGACGTCGGCCTCGGCGGGTGAGGGTGCGGTGAGCCCGGCGTGCAGCACGTTGGAGAGCATGCCGGGGGTGTCCTCGCATTTCTGGACGACGGCGTCCACGTCGTTTTTCTCGAAGTCCTCCTCGATCGCCTCGACGAAGTCCACGGGCAGCACCTTGAGGGTGTTGACGTTGAAGGCCGACTCGAGCACGAGCGTGAGGACGACGATCTCGATGCCGAGCAGGACCCACATGAGGAAGCCGCCCTGGCGCAGCATGCTCAGGAAGGACTGGCGCGGCGCCTCGTCCTCTTTGTCCCTGTCGGCGTCCTCGCGCCCTTCGAGTTCCCCGAGATCGCCGACTTCTTCGGCCTCTTCGCCGTCGTCGCCCTCGTCGATGCCGAGGTCTTCGTCGTCGATGCCGAGGTCTTCGTCTTCGATGCCGAGGTCTTCGTCGTCGAGGCCGAGGTCCTCGTCATCGATGCCTCCTTCGTCGTCGCCCTGGGCCGGGGCGTTGATCGCGACGCCGGCGACGGCGAGCGCGACAAGCACGGCGAACACCACCGTCCAGGTCCGCCACGGGCCGCTAATACGCGTCGGTTTCATGCACGTTCCTCCTCTGTGCGTATGTGCTCTGTTCCCTGAGAGTGTGCCTATCGGCCGGCGTGCTCGAGGGCCGATTTGATCTTGCCCACGCGCCGTTTGATGCTCGTGTTCGATGATTTGCCGAGTGCGTTGCAGCATGCGATGGCGTTTTTCCTGGCGCGCTCGACGAGGGCCTGGATCTCCTGCTGGTTGTCGCCCTGGTAGCTGCGGTACAGGATGAAGACCTGCATAAACGCCCTGAGGGCGAGCAGGCGTTTCTTGTTGCGGTTATGAATGAGGCCGAGCTGGTAGAGGGAGCGCACGGTGATCACGTCGTCGGTGACGGCGACGACGCCCTCGAGCTGGGTGACGGCTTCGTCGAAGTTCTTTTCCCCGCCGACCTGGCTCAGGCAGACGGCGTAGAAGTAGCGGCGGAGGTAGGTGATGTCGGCGCCCGAGTAGTCCTGGAAGAGGCGCTCGTAGACGGCGAGGGCGCTCTTGTACTTGTCGAGCTGCATGAGGGCCTGGCCCTTGCCGTCGAGGGCGTCGGCGCCGAGCACGTAGAGGTGCTCGTAGGTGTCGTAGATTTCCTGGTACTTGTCGGAGGCCTTGCCGAACTGCCTTTTGTTGTAGAGGCCCTTGGCGATGGCGAATTCGGCGGGCGGGGTTTTGGGCCGGGCCTCGACCCACTCGTTGCGCTTGAACGTCTGCTCGCCGTAGGGGCTTTTGACCTTGATGGTGCCGTCCTTGGTGCCTTCGAGCACGGTGCATTCGAGCGTCCGGCCGCCCGCGAGCGTGAGGACGACGTCGAGCGTGGGCTTGCTCGGGGTGGCGGGCGCCTCGCCGGTGTCGGCCGCTTCGCCGGCGTAGGCCGGCGGGGCGATGGCGAGGCCGAGGGCTACCAGGGTAGCGAGGCCTGCGAGGGCGGCGAGGCCCGCGAGGGTGGCGATTACCACAAGTGTGCGCATTGCAACGACTTCCTTTTCAGACAATCCACGTATCGAGGGCGGTTCGAGGGCGGTCCTCCAATTCGGGGAAAGCCGAAGTGCCAGCCTGAGAATTGTACCACAGGCGCCAGCGGGTGACAAGAGGCAAACGGCCCAGGGGGCTACGGCGCCGGCAGGCTACGGCGATCCTCGCAACGGCGCAAGGGGCTACGGCGCCGACCAGTCTACGGCGATCCTCGCAATGGCCCGGGGCGCTGGGCGCGCGGGGCGTGCGATTCAGCGCCGGGTCATTCCGTGCCGTCCCCGGCCTCGGGTTCGGCCTCGAGCTTTTCGATTTCCTTGATCCGCTCGCCGGCTTTCTTGATGGCCGCCTGGATCTCCTTGTCTTGGCTCTCCCCGTATTTCTTCATCAACCTTTCGAACACGGTCTTTGCCTTGTCCCGCTGTCCGAGCCTGAAGTACGCGATCCCGGCCTGGAAATATGAAAGCGCCGTGTACTTGTCCCGTGCGGGATTATCCGGGTCCGCGAACTCGATGATGTACTCGTAGCTGGCGAGCGATCGGTTGGGGTCGCCGCAATTGAGCCAGACGTTGCCGCGCAGGAAGTAGGCTTTCAGGAAGTCGGCGTCAACAAAGCCGAGCACGGCGATGATGCGGTTGAGGGCGCCGGCGGCCTTGTCGGGCTCGTTGGCGCGCTCGAGGATGTCGGCGCGCTCGAAGTTGATATCGATGAAGTTGGCGGGGAACTTGCCCTGGCCGACGAGCAGGGTGGCCCACTTGAGGTGCTCACCGTAGAAGCGGTCGGCGGCGACGTAGAGCTTTTGGAAGGCCGCGCGCCGGTCGTAGAGGACGTCGCCGGCGCGCTTGCACGCCTGGCCCGCTTTGAAGAGGAGCTGGGCGTAGTCGGAGAGGCGGGCGAGCTTTTCTTGCTTGTCGATGTCCTTTTGGGCGACGTGCAGGCGCTGGTTGTTTCTGAGGGCGTCGTAGGCGGCCAGCATCTGGTCGAAGAGCTCGGCCTGCTCGAAGGCGTCGGCGATGGTCAGGTACGGCTCGTGGTGGATGGGGGTCCTGGCGTAGATTGTGTAGAAGTGCTCGGCCCGGGTCGTGGCCTCGTCGGTGAGTGCCTTTTTCTGTTCGGCGGCCTCGGCGTCGGCGGCCTCGGCGTCGGCGAGTTTGAGGAGCGCGGCGACGAGGATGGCCATGCCTCGGTAGGAGGTGTCGTCGGGCGCCTCGAGCGCCTCGGCCATGGGCCGGAGCACCTCGACGGCGTCGGCGTATTTGGCGTCGTCGTAGTAGAGTCGGCCGCAGAAGACGTGGCCTTCGGCGCGGTGGGTGTTGTCCTCGGAGGCGGCGGCGATGAAGGCGCGGTAGTTGTCGAGCGCCTTGGCGGGGTCGCCGGCCTTCTCATACGAGTAGCCGGTGTAGAACAGGGCGCTGGCGAAGGTGTTGGCGTACTCGTCTTTCTTGACTTCGGGGAGCCAGTCGAACGCGTCCGCCTTGAGCTTGCCGTACTCGGTGGCGGCGTTGTTGAAGAACTCGGTTTCCTTGTCGGGGTCGTCGGCCTGCTTGGCGAGTTTGAACCAGGCGCTGCCCTTGAGGTCTATGGCGCGGACCACGTCGGGGAGCCTGGGGAAGTTTTGCTCGAAGATGTCGGCGGCCCATACGACGTCGGAGAGCTGGTCGAGCGTGCGGTACACGTAGCAGAGGTTCAGCAGCGCCTTGGGTGCGTCCTCGTGCGTGGGGTAGAGCTGCACGAAGCGCCGGTAGATGAGGCCGGCCTTGACGCTGTAGGCGTCTTTGCCGGGGCCGGGCGAGGCGTCGTTGGCTTTTTGGAGGTAGAAGTGGCCGACGTTGAGCAGGGTTTCGGGGGTCTCGGGGTGCTCGGGGTTGCGCTCGGCGAGTCCTTCGAAGGCGAGGATGGCGGCCTCGAGGATGGCGTCCTTCTCGGGGCCGGCCTCCATGTCCTCGCCGAGGCGCCAGTATGAGATGCCCTCGGAGAAGGCGGCCTCGCCGGTGACGGAGACGGCGCGTTTTTGGTCGTCGGGCACCTTGGTGTCGCGGTTGCCGGTTTTGGCGAGGTAGTTGAAGACGGCGGCGGCCTCGAGGAGGCGGCCCTCTTTGCCGCTGCTGTAGTAGAGGCTCTTGGCCCAGTAGTAGAGGAGGAGGTCGCGGTGGTTCCACCTTCTGGCGCGGGGGAACTCGAGCCAGATGCGTTCGAACTCGTTGGCGGCGTCCTCGCGGTTGCCGGTGACGAACTTGTTGAGGGCGACGTTGTAGGCTTTGAGGGCGTCGGCCTCTGTGGCGAGCTTGATCTTTTCGTCCATGCGCTTGCGGCACTCGTCGAACATGCGGGTGGCTTCGGCGCGCCAGGGGTTGTTGCCCTTTTCGTTCATGACGCGTTCGAACCAGGCCATGGCCTCCTTGAACTTGGCTTCCTCGAAGTAGCACTTGCCGTAGAGGTAGTAGATATCGGGCCACAGGGGGCGGACCCAGCGTTCGTCTATCTTGTTGGGGTTGCTCTTGTAGAAGTCGTAGACGGATTTGAAGAAGCCGTTCTCGACGTTCGTTTTGAGCAGCTTGCGGCAGTCGGCGTACTTGCGCAGTTGGAACAGGCACCAGGCCTCGTCGACGCGGGCGTCGTCGCTGAACTCGCTGCGGCCGCCCGGGTCGAAGCAGAAGAACATGACCTGGCCGTACGCCTTGAGGGCCAGGTCGAGGAGCTTGCGTTTGAGGTCGGGGCGCTGCCTGCGGCCCCATTCGTAGTAGCACTTGCCGATCATGTACTGGGCTTCTGCGGGTCCGTAGGGATAGAAGTCGGCTTCGAGCAGGGCGCGGTACTCTTTGATGGCCTCCTCGTATTCTTTGAGCGACATGAGGCACTGGCCGGCGTTGTAGTGGGCGGTGACGACGCGCTGGGTCATCTGGGGCGCGGTCTTGAGGTTGGTCAGCTCGATGAACTTCTGGTAGTGGGGGTAGGCCTCCTTGCAGGCGGCCTCGAAGCGCCGGCGCAGCTTGGCGGCGGAGCGCTTCTGGCGCTCGGCGGCGCCGATGTCGCGCTCGAGTTCGAGCGCCTCTTCCATGGCGATTTCGCCGAGGAGGAAGTAGCCGAGGTTCTTCCAGGGGTGGCGGGGGTACTTTTCGTGGAAGAAGGCGACGGCCTTCTTGGCCTTGGTCCTGATGGTGGCCGAGCTGCTGAATTCGTAGAGGGACTGGGCGCGGTAGAACGCGGCGGCGCCGGCGCTGGTGTGCTGGGGGAAGTCCTTGATGAAGCGCTCGAATTCGAGGGCCGCCTCGTAGAAGATGCGCAGCCTGAAGAGGCCGTGTGCGTACTGGTACTGCTTCTCGGCGGCGTCGCGGTACTCGGCGGCGCCGGGAGCGGCCTGGGCCGCCAGGAGCGTGAGGGCAAGCATGAGAGTCAAGCGCTTCACAGCCATACCTAAAGATTTAGCAGCCGTGCGGCTGCGTGTCAACCGCAAACCGGAGAGTTAGCCGGGGCGCGGGCCGGGGTCGCGGCGGGCGCGTTCGGTTGCGACGATTTCCCGAAGTCTTTCGAGTGCAAGGTGCTTGGAGTCGTTGACCACCCGGTGGCGGTAGCGGTCGGCCCGGGCGATTTCGCCCTGGGCGCGTTCGAGGCGCCGGGCGGTGTCGGCGTTGGCTTCGGAGCCGCGGCCCTCGAGCCGTCTGCGGAGTTCTTCGATCGAGGGCGGGAGCAGGAAGATGGTGACCGCCTCGCCGTAGGCCGCCACGAAGTTTTCCTTGCCGTCCACGTCAATGACGAGCACGAGGTCTTCGCCGTGGCGCCTCGCGGCCTCGAGTGCCTGGTCGAACACGTGCCGGGAGGTCCCGTACCGGTCGCCGTAGATTTCGTTCCACTCGATGAAGTCGCCCTGCTCGATGCGGGCGTCGAACTCGGCTCGTTCGAGGAAGTGGTACGAGACGCCGTCGCGCTCGTCGGGGCGCGGGCGGCGGGTGGTGCAGGTGACGACCCGGCGCAGGCGCGGCACGGAGTCCATAAGGTCGGCCACGAGGGTGCTCTTGCCGGTGCCGGAGGGGGCCGACACGAGGAAGACGAGTGGCTCGAAGCGCTCTCGGGGCTTCACGGCGTCTGTGTCCTCTTGTTGTGACGGGGCGTGCTCACGCGAGTTCCTCCTTGCCGTTCGCCGGTTCAGGCCCCCTTCGCGGGTTCAGGTCAACAGTTCGTGGGCGCGCCGGACGAAGGCGTCGGCGAGCGCCACGGTGTGTTCGAAGTCGTCGAGCCGCATGGTGGAGACGGGCGAGTGGATGTAGCGGCACGGCACGGAGATGATGGCGGCGAGCGCGCCGCCGCGCGTGGTGTGGATGGCGCCGGCGTTGGTGCCGCTGTAGGGGGGCATCTTGTGCTGCCACGGGATGCCGGCCTCGTCGGCGAGCTGCTCGAGGAAGGCGACGACACGCGGGCGGACGATGATGGAGCTGTCGGCGATCGAGATGGCGGGGCCGCGGCCGAGCACGACGGGCTGCTTGCGCGGCTCGACGCCGGGCACGTCGGCGCCGATGGTGCCTTCGAGCACGAGGGCGATCTGGGGCTCGAGCCGGAAGGCGGCGGTCCGGGCGCCGCGGGCGCCGACCTCCTCGCAGGCGGTGAAGGTGGCGGCGACGGTCATCTCGGGGCGCTTTTGGGCGAGCCGCTCGAGGACGCTGACGGCGACGGCGCAGCCGGCGCGGTTGTCGAAGGCCTTGGCGGTGACGGTCCGGCCGGCGAGCTCGATGAGCGGGTAGTGCACGACGGCGGGGTCGCCCACGCGGAGGCCGAGGGCGGCGGCCTCGTCGCGGGTGGTGGCGCCGACGTCAATGAACATCTCTTCGATCTTGATGACGCGCTCGCGCTCGTCGGGTTTCTGGAGGTGGGGCGGCAGGATGCCGATGATGCCGGGGACCATGCGGCCCTGGCGGGTGCGGACGGTCACGCGCTGGGCGGGCAGGATGCGGTCGTCCCAGCCGCCGAGTTTGGCGAAGCGCAGGAAGCCGTTGTCGTCGATGAAGTTGACGATGAGGCCGATCTCGTCGAGATGCGCGTCGAGCATCAGCACGCGGTCTGTGCGGCCGCGCACGATGGCGACGAGGCTGCCGAGCACGTCGTCGTGCACCTCGTCGGCGAGCGGCTCGACGAGCGAGCGCACGACGGCACGGGCGTCGTCCTCGAATCCCGAGGGGCCGAACGCGTCGGCCAAAGCGCGGATCAGCTCGAGCGTCTGCACGTGTTACCTCCTCCAGCCGCGTTGCCACGTTGTACGCGGCGGGGGCGGTTGCGGCAAGGAATAAATAGGGACAGTCACCTGTTTTTCTGTAGGCGCTGGCCAGACTCGCCGTGACCACAGAGGAGAAAAACAGGTGACTGTCCCTATTTATTTGGGGATGTGGATGCGCGTGGCGCGGATGGGGCCGTGGTTTTTTTCGTTGTAGCCGCCGACGTTGGGGCTGTGGCATGCGGGGCAGGAGGTGACCATGACGCCGGGCGGCGCGGGGAACTTGTGGCCGCAGTCGGCGCATCCGTAGAGGGCCTTGAGGACTTTGCCCTGGTAGGTGATGGGCCATCGGAGGCCGCGGCCCTGGAAGCGGAACACGTAGAAGGCGCCGGCGTCGTCCACGGCGTAGGCGGTGTAGGCGTACTCGGGGAAGTCGCCGTACCTGGGCCGTTTCATGCGCCTGATCGTGACGAGGACGGACAGGATGATGACGATGATCAGGACGACGGCCAGGGCGACGTTGTTGCTTTTTTTCACGTTCACCAGCACTCCATACCCGTACGAACGAGGTCGGCGAAAGCCAGGCGTGCCCGGCCCGAGCGCCGGGGGCATAGCAGGCACGCCGGCCTTTGGCCACGTTTACACCGAAGAGGGTCTGGGTGTCAAACGGCGTGGAGGGCAGGAGTCTCAGGCATCCTCCTTCGCCAAGGCTACGGAGGACGAGAAGACGCCAAGACGCAAAGGGCGGGACGCCGGCGCGACGTGCGGGAAGGGAGGCGCGCGGCTTGCGCTGCGGCTTGCGCTAGGGTCTTTTTATCTTGACTTGGATTTTCGTGGCGGTGATGGGGCCGTGGTATTCCTCGTTGTAGCCGCCGACGTTGGGGCTGTGACATGCAGGGCACTCGATGGTCATGGCGTTGATATTGCCGGCGAACTTGTGCTTGCAGTCGGCGCAGCCGTAGAGGGGCTTGAGCTCCTTGCCCTCGTACATAACGGGCCACTCGAGGCCGCGGCCGGGCACGCCGAAGAAATACATCTTCCCCTCGTCGTCAATGGCGTAGGCCGTGTATGCGTACTCAGGCTTGTCGCCTTCGCTGGGGGGCTTGAGTCGCCAGTAGGTGATCCCAATGCCTGCGATGATGACGATGGGAAGGACGACTGAGAGGATCTGCTGCTTGCTTGCGCTCATGGCTGCTCCCTGGTGTACGCGGGCGTCGGCCCCAGGCGTGGGCGTCGGCCGCAAGACTTTCTGATCCCGTGTCCTGCCGCTGAGGTACGGGTGGTTGTTTAGTAGAACTGGCTGAGCGGGTTTTCGCCTTTGCGGTAAAAGAAGAGGTCCTGGGTGCTCGAGCTGTTGCCGGTGTTGTCCTCCATCTGGATGTACTTCCTGGACGTGACGTTGCCGGCCGCCGTGACGAAGTTGCCGGTGCTGCCCATCTTGTGGCGGAACGAGACGGTGTTCGAGTACCAGGCCGGAGTGTCCCAGGAGTAACCGTAGACGTACTGGTGCGAGAAGTTCTGCTGCCAGACCCAGTGGCCTTCGCTGGCCACCACCTGTTTCTCGGACTCGCTCGCCTCGTGCGGCCCCCTGCTTTGGTAGTTGTTGGACGCGTGAGGGTCGGGCTGGAAGAGGGGGACGCCGCAGCCGTAGGAGTATTCGAAGATGAAGCCCCACGTTCCGGCGCGACCCTCGTTGACCTGGGACGGGTGGGGGTCGTCGGAGGGGCACATGTACACGCCCTTGTCCTCGATGTACGTGGGGTGGTCGCGCCAGTTGGCTGGGAAGGTGTTGTGACGCGGGCTGTCCTCGCCCATGAGGTAGTCCATCCACGTGGAGAGGTAAGGATGTGTGCCCCAATCCCAGCTCCACACGTAGCGTCTCCCGTCGTCGTTCTTGTACTGCTCCAGGGCGAGGCTGATCTAGTGGAGGTTGCTGATGCAGACGGCCTGGCGCGCGGCCTCCCTGGCCTGCTGGAGGGCGGGCAGCAGGAGGGCGGCGAGGATGGCGATGATGGCGATGACGACGAGGAGCTCGATCAGGGTGAATCCTCCTTCGCTCGTCGAGCTACGGAGGACGTGTCCTCTCTTGCTCGTCGAGCTACGGAGGACGTGTCCTCTCTTGCTCGTCGAGCTACGGAGGACG
>CAZJXV010000043.1:0-6672 GCA_964550015.1 uncultured Verrucomicrobiota bacterium | reverse complement strand
TGTCCTCTCTTGCTCGTCGAGCTACGGAGGACAGGCCCTCTGTGCCCCGCCCGGCAAAGATGAACGGACGTCTTCATGATGCCTCTCCTGATCGCACCCGGCAGAGCAGCAACTCCTGCCTCCGCTGACCCCTGACAAGAGCCTACCCTTTGAAACGGTTACACCACCTTTGGCGGCTCTGTCAACGGTTTTGTTGGCTTGTGCGGGGGCGTGGGGCCGCCGCAGGGGATGCGCGGTCGGCGTCTCGGCCAGGAATAGAAATGGGGGGACTCTCTGTCCCATGCTCGGTGGTGGGGTCGTGGCACCGCCATGCGGGTCGTTGTTCTCGAAGTGCTTGTAGAGGGGGGCCCGCGTCTTCCGGCGGGTGGTGGGGACGGAACCGTACACGCCTTCGTGGTGGCCGGCGCAGTTGGTGGCGGGGCGGTGATGTCGGGTGCCGGAGGTGGCGGCTTAGTAGAACCACTCGAGCGGGTGCTCGCCGGCTTGGTAGAAGAAGATGCTCTCCGTGCTGGTGCTTCTGATTGAGGTAGACTCGAATTGATTTCGCCGCGTCGGCCCGCGATAGTCTTCCATCTGGATGTATTTTCGCGAGCGGGTGTTGCCGCCCCACATGACGAAGTTGCCCGTGCTGCCCATCTTGTGGCGGAACGAGACGGTGCTGGCCCACCAGTTGGGGTTGTTCCAGGCCTCCCCGTAGACGTACTGGTGGGAGAAGTTCTGCATCCAGATCCAGTGGCCGTCGCTGGCGAGCACCTGCTTGGAGGCTTCATAGGCTTCGTAGGGTCCCGGCCCTGCGTCGGAGGGCTGCAGGGCGGGGACGGCGCCGCCGTAGGAGTGGTCGAAGACAAAGCCCCAGGCGCTGCCGCGGTCCTCGTTGACCTGGGAGGGGTGGGGTTTGTCGGCCGGACACATGTAGAGGTCTTCGTCGTCAATGTACGTCTGATTATTGTAGCCGCGGACGCGGAAGTCGTTGACGCGGTCGCACTCGTCGCCCAGGAGGAAGTCAAGCCAGGTGCCGAGGTGGGGGTGGAGGCCGAAGTCCCACGTTGGGGGGAACCGGCCGTTGTCGCCCCTGTAGCCTTCCAGCGCGACGGCGATCTGGTGCAGGTTGCTCAGACACACGGCGTTTCGGGCCGACTGCCTGGCGCCCTGGAGCGCGGGCAGCAGGAGGGCGGCGAGGATGGCGATGATGGCGATGACGACGAGCATCTCGACGAGGGTGAATCCTCCTTCGCTCTTCGAGCTACGGAGGACGTGTCCGCCTTCGCCCCGAGGGCTACGGCGGGCACGTCCTGCTTCGCTCTTCGGGCTGCGGAGGACGTGCCCTGCTTCGCGCTGCGCGCTACGCGGGGCGGGCCGGTGGGGTCGGCCGAATCCAAGAACGGTGGGAGCTTTCATGGTTTGTGTTTCTCCAGATTGGCCCTGGTAGGCAAACGGTGTGTCCCCTGTTCGGTTCACGGCGACTTGCTCTATTGATTTACGTCGGCGGCACGTGTTTTGTCAATCCCCTTTTCGCGCTGGGGCCGGATCCCGCGTGGCTGTGCGGTATTGGGCGGGGGCGGGAGCGGGAGGCCCGGGGGGGCTATTCGGGCGGGGCGGGTGCGAGCGAGGTGCCGCAATAGGGGCACGGCGGGATGCTTTCGAAGGGTTCCCAGTCGTGGCGCCCGTCGGCAAACTTGAACTGTTTGGCGCCGGGCTTGAACCAGATCCAGACCTTGTGGCCCCTGACGCACTCGAAGTGCGCGGCCTGATAGGCCTGGGCGTCGCAGCCGGGTTCCACGCAGGTGCGGACGTCGCCGTTGGCGGGCGCTTCGAAGATGTGGCCGTCTTCGCAGAGCCAGGTTACGGGTTTGTCTTTCATTGGGGGCATGGTGGTGTGCTTCGGCGTGCAGCCGCGGGTGACGGCGATGTAGATGCCGCCGGCGATGACGATGATGAGGATGGGGAGAACGACGAGCGGGTGATCGGCCAGTTTCATGGGGGGCCCTCCGCTTTGGCCGCAGGGCGCGGCGCGGGCGCACGGGGTCCGGCGGCGTCCGCCGTCGGAGGCCGTGGCGCGTCCTGCGGTGCGTTCAGCTCGTTCGAGGGTGTGTCGGGGGACGTCATTCGTAGTTCCCGGCGTATTCTCCGGTCCACCAGTAGACGCGTGCGGACTTGAACGAGTAGTGGGGCCAGTGCCACTGCATGCACAAGGTGCAGGGTCGCCCTTCCTGGTTGGTGACAAACTCGTCGGGTCGAGGGCTCCTCGCCCAGACGACGGTGCCGCCGAGGGTGAGGATATTGATGCCGCCGCTGTGGCGCATGGTCAGCCAGGTGGGGCCCGGAAACCAGGGCCTGAGTCCGTCGTCCCAGACGCTGCGGCCGCCGTCGCGCCAGTGGCCTGAGGAGGGGATTTTGTCGTCGGGGCCGATGTCGTGGATCATGATGGTGCTGGTGTGGTCGCTCGGGCCGACGGCCCTGATGTCCCACTGGTGGGCGTGTCGGAAGGTGTAGTTGAAGCCGTAGCTGGAGATGGGGGTGCCGTCTTGCGCCACGTGGTCGGTGTCGATTTTGTTCTTGAACGGGTCGCCGGGGCACTTGAAGAGGCCGGGGTTATCTATGTAGCTGACACGGTGGTCGGGGACATTCAAGGACTCCGGTTGGTAGAGCCTGTAGATCCAGAGGTTGCGCTTGGGGACATCGTGGGCTGCTTCGCTCCACAGGCCTTCGTAGGCGCGCGTAAAGGTGTTCAGGTTGCCGAAGAGGCGCTCCTCCTGTTCGTTGATGTATGACTGGACCGCAACGCCCAGCTGCTGCAGGTTGCTCATACACACGGCCTTTCGGCCTGCGGACTTGGCCGACTGCAGAGCGGGCAGCAGCAGGGCGGCGAGGATGGCGATGATGGCGATGACAACGAGGAGCTCGATGAGGGTGAATCCTCCTCCGCTCTTCGAGCTACGGAGGACGTGCCCTGCTTCGCGCTGCGCGCTACGCAGGGCAAGCCCTGCTTCGCCTCGAGGGCTGTGGTGGCGGTGGCGTGGGCGCGCGGGGGAACGGCGATAAATGGATGAGTTCATGATCGCGCCTCCTGATCAGACGTGACCGGTGAAGGCTTGTTGCCGGTGCCGGTCCTTGTGAAGCCTCCCTTACTTAGGTTGAGGCTACGAGTCGGGGGGGATTGTGTCAAGAGTCTTCTCCGGGGGCGGCGGGCATTTGGGCTTGCCGGGCGGGGCGGCGGACGGCTACCATCACGGCCGCAGGATTCGGAAGCAAGGAGGCAGCGATGGCCAACGTGCGGCTGAGACCGCTCGAAGAGGTGGACCCCGAGGTGTACGGGGCGATCGAGGCGGAGGTCCGCCGCGAGGAGGAGGGGCTCGAGCTGATCGCGTCGGAGAACTTCGTGAGCCGGGCCGTGATGGCGGCGGCGGGCTCGGTGATGACGAACAAGTACGCCGAGGGCTATCCGCGCAAGCGGTGGTACGGCGGGTGCGTCAATATGGACACGGTGGAGGACCTGGCGCGCGATCGGGCCAAGGCGCTGTTTCCGGGCGCGGCGCATGCCAACGTGCAGCCGCACTCGGGCACGCAGGCGAACATCGCCGCGTACATGGCGTTGATGGAGCCGGGCGACACGCTCATGGCGATGAACCTGGCCCACGGGGGGCACCTGTCGCACGGGCACGAGCTGAATTTCAGCGGCAAGACGTACCGGATCGTGCAGTACGGGGTGAGCCGCGAGACGGAGCGGCTCGACTACGACGAGCTGGAGGCGATCGCCACGGAGCATAAACCGAAGGTAGTCCTGGCGGGGGCGAGCGCGTATCCGTTCATCATTGATTTCGCCCGGATGCGCGAGATCGCCGACAAGGTGGGCGCGATCTATATGGTGGACATGGCGCACTTTGCGGGGCTGGTGGCGGGCGGGGTGCATCCGTCGCCGCTGCCGCACGCGCAGTTGGTGACGACGACGACGCACAAGACGTTGCGGGGCCCGCGGGGCGGGGTGATCTTGTGCACGGAGGCGCTGGCGAAGCAGGTGGACATGCTGGTGTTTCCGGGCAACCAGGGCGGGCCGTTCATGCACATCATCGCGGCCAAGGCGGTGGCGTTCAAGGAGGCGCTCACGGACGAGTTCAAGGCGTACCAGCGGCAGATCGCGGCGAACGCGGTGGCGCTGGCGGCGGCGCTCGCGGAGCGCGGGCTGCGCATCGTGGGCGGCGGCACGGAGACGCACCTGATGCTGGTGGACGTGACCGGCCTGGGCACGACGGGCAAGGACGCGTCGAAGGTGCTGGACGAGGCGGGGATCACGGTGAACAAGAACCTGATCCCGTTCGATACGAAGAGCCCGTTCGTCGCGAGCGGGATCCGGATCGGCACGCCGGCGGTGACGACGCGCGGGATGAAGGAGCCGGAGATGGCGCTGATCGCGGAGCTGATCGTCGAGGCGCTCACCCACGCCGACGACGAGGCGGCGCTTGGGCGGGTCAAAGGCCGGGTGCTGGAGCTGACGGCGAGCTTTCCGCTCTACCGCGATGGGGCGTGAGCGGGCGGTAAGCCCCGGAGGAACGAGCCACAGATTTCACAGATGGGCGCGGATCAAGAGGGCAGGAAATCTGTGCGATCTGTGGCTGAAAAGTTTCCGGCGTTTGCATTGAAACAAATGGGCGGCGGCGGCGTTCTATAAGGGGGAGCGGCTGGGCGGCAACGGTCTTTTCGCCCGGCGGGTTGTCTGTTATGATTTGCCTGCGAAGAGGGCCGCGTGGTGGGACCGGTTCTCTGTCGCGCTTACCCGCCTCCGGCGGGCCTTCGGCGCTCGATGGTGTGCTGCATGGGCCGAAGCGTCCTGGGGCTTACGCCCCAGGCTAGGTTCCGCCGCCGCTTCGCGGCTGCGCCGGGGTGTGCGTGGGCTGATGAGCAAGCACCGGCAGACGAGACAGCGGGGGCCGAGGCGGTGAGGACATCCGCCTCGTTTTGCGCCGACGGTGTTTGCAGAATGACAAGGGGCTTTTCGGGTATGCAGAGAGGGTCGGCGGCTTTTACGGCCGTTTTGTTTGTTAGTTTTGTGGCGGTGTTCGGGGCGATTGCCGCGTACGTGCTTTTCGGCGTCGGCTACCTGTCGCCGGAGGCCGCGGTGCGCGCGGGGATCGCGGGCGACCTGGTCGAGGGAACATCGCGCGGGCGCGAGGCGGCGATCTGCTCGGTGTGGTGGACGCCGGTGCCGACGATCGCGCAGCTCGTGTTTGCGGGCATCCCGGGGGCGGTGGAGTCGGGGCTGGCGGCGTGCCTGCTGTCGGCCTTGGGGGGTGCGGTGCTGTGCGTGTTTATCGCGCGGGTGTTTCTCGATTCGGGTTTTCCGCGGGGGGGCGCGGCGGTCGCGGCGGCGGTGTGCGGGGCGAACCCGTGGGTGCTCGTCGGGAGCGCGGGCGGCGGGAGCCGGATCTGGGTGTTTGCGCTGGTGACGGCGGCGCTGTTCTATTTCAGGCGCTGGACGCGGACGCGCTCGTTGGGCCCGCTCGTGAGCGCGAGCGTGTGCCTGGGGTTGCTGCCGGTGATCGAGCACCAGGCGGCCGTGTACGTGGTGCTGATGTTTTTGGCGGCGCTGCTCTACATGGTGTTTACGCGCGGGTTCGGGCTGAGCAAGATCGAGGGGACGGTGCTGATGGGGGCGTCGCCGGCGGTGTACCTGGCGGGGTTGTGGTTCCTGTTCAACTGGCTGATCATGGGCAACGGGCTGCATTTCCTCGGGGGCGTGTACATCGAGCCGGTCGAGGCGGCGGGCGCGGCGCCGGCGATTGCCGAGCTGCCGGGGTGGCTCGGCGGGTGGTTCGGCGCCGGGCCGGTGAGGACCTCGCTGGGGGAGATGCTGCTGATCGCGCCGCTGCTGGCGGTGGGCGTGGTGCTGGGCGTGGCGGCGCTGGTGGTGCGGCGCAAGCTCTTGCCGCTGGTGGTGTTCGCGCTCGCGGCGGCGATGCCTTTGTTCCACGCGGCGATGGCCGACCGGGGGCAGTCGTTTGCGCGTCACGAGGACCTGGTCATCGCGGTGCCGCTGAGCCTGTTCCTGGTGGCGCATGGCGCGGGCGCGTTGTTCGGTCTTGCGCGTGACAGGCTGCGGCGGTGGCCGGTGGGCCGGGCGCGGTGGGTGACCGCGCCGGCGACGGGGGTGATGGCGGCGGCGCTGTTGGGGTCGTATGCGACCGTGTCGGAGCAGGGGGCCTCGATGCCGGTGGCGGTGTCGGGTTCGGGGCCGTTTCTGGCGGTCAAGGGCGAGGAGGCGCGCGAGATCGAGGCGATCAAGGAGTCGGTGGAGGCGAAGCGTCAGGACATCCGGGTGGCGGTGATCGGGTTCGAGGGCTACCGGTTCATGCGGGCGGTGTCGGGCGACGAGCGGTTCCTGCACTACGTCAACTGGGACTTCGGGCTGATCAACCACAACACGCGCGGCAAGCGGCTGTACCTGCTGGTGCCGAAGCCGGAGGGCGCGGCGCGGTTCGACGACGTGAACGTCAGGTTCCCGGCGCTGTACGAGGAGGCCGACGTGCGGCTCGATCTCGACGAGGTGCGCGCGCTGCTGCAGGCGGTGGACCGGCCGTTCGACAACTGGCGGCTCATTTACGCGACGCGCTACTACCCGCCCACGGCGCGGGCGGAGGCGCCGACGGGGCAGCGGGCGTCGCCGGCGCGCACGGCGAC
>CAZJXV010000042.1:0-19681 GCA_964550015.1 uncultured Verrucomicrobiota bacterium | reverse complement strand
GTCCGCCATGTCGAGCATCAGCGCGCGCTGGTCCATAATGCGCATCACGGCCTTCTCCTCGAAGGCGACCGCCAGCACCGAGAGCCGGAAGTCCACCTCCCGGCCCATCAGCTTGATCCTGAAACGCCCGTCCTGCGGACGGCGGCGCTCGGCGATATCGAGGTTCGCCATGATCTTGATGCGCGACACCAGCGCCGGGTGCATATGCCTCGGCGGGGCCGTCCGCTCGTAGAGCACCCCGTCAATGCGATAGCGCACCTTCGTCTCCTTCTCGAACGGCTCGATGTGCACGTCGCTCGCCCCCTCCTGGATCGCCTGCACCAGGATCACGTTGACGATCTTGATGATCGAGGTGTCGCCCGTCGCCTCGACCAGGGCCTCGACGTCGATCTCCTCCTCCAGCTCCTGCTCGGCGATCTCGACTTCCTGGGCCAGACGCTGGTCGCCGAGCAGCGTGTCGAGCTCGGCCGTCGGCGTGTAGATCTCCTGCAGCTTCTCGGCCACGTCGCCCGGATTGCTGATCACGGGCTGCACGTCCATGCCCGTCATGAGCTTGAGGTCGTCGAGCGCGAACACGTTGAGCGGGTCCGCCATCGCGACCGTCAGGGTGTTGCCCATCCGCGAGATCGGCACCACCTGGTAGAAGCGGGCGAGCTGCTTGCTGATCAAGCCCACCACGTTCTCGGGGATGTTGATCTTGGCCAGGTTGATCGGCGGAATACCCAGGTGCTCGCTCAGCGTCACCATCAGCTCCGACTCGGTGATGTAGCCCTCCGCGGCCAGGATCTCACTCAGTCGCCCGCCGCGCTCCTTCTGGATCGAGAGCGCGTGCTCGAGCTGCTCGCCCGTGATCACGTGCCCGTCAATCAGAATCTGCAGCAGCCGGTCTCTCAACGATACCGTGGCCATCCGTCCTGTCTCCTTGTGACCGCCCGGGCTCCTCAGGGCTCCGGATACAACTGCGCGAGCCGCTCCTCGATCTCGCGTTGCACGCTGATGTAGTAGTTCACCTTGCGCCCGCCGAGGAGCGACTCAAGCTCCCGCTTGGTCTCCGGATTGAGCGGGCTGGCGATCGTCACCACCACGCTCGTGGCAATGACGTCCACTGGCACGACCCGGTGGCGCTTGGCGAACCACCCGGGCAACAGCGCCGCCACCTCCGGCTGGACTTCGTAGAACCCCAGCGGCAGGTAAGGAACGCCGGCCTGCAGCGCGAGGCAGTTGACCACATCGGCCTCCGTGGCGTACTCCAGCTCGACGAGCGCCGTGCCGAAGGCCTTTCCGGTCTCGCGCTGGTGCGCCAGCGCCGTCTCGACGTTGTCGCGCGTAATCACGCCCCGCTCGACGAGCATCTCCCCAAGCCGGAGCGACTTCTGGAATTCTTTCTCCGGGTCGTCCACCCCCTCGATGGCGGCCTTGGTTGTCGCCCGCCGGACCGCCTGTCCGCCCGCCGGCCCATCTGACGCCGATGGCCCCGCCGGGCCGTCGAACCCCGCGAGGATCTCCTTCGCCTCGCCCACCGCGCCTGCCAGGTCGCGCTCCGCGGCCGATGAGTCGGACGCCGGCGGCACCGCACCGAGCGCCACGAGCCGCTCGCGCCACTGCGACTCGTCCGGGTAGCGCCGGGCAAGCTCGCTCAACTGCGCAATGCCGCCGCCGCGGTCCTCCCGCACGAGGAGATAGTCGGCGAACCGCGCCGTCACGCGCTTGAACTCCTCGTCCATGCGCAGCTTGCTGTAGACGTCCTTGAGAGTCTCGTACGCCTCGTGAGTCTCCGCGCCCGATTCGAGGATCATCTCGAACATCTGCGCGGCACGCTTGAGTTGGCCAATCTCCTCGGTGGAGAACGCCGGCTCCATCACTCTTCGCGCTTCTCCTCAGCTTGGCCCAACGGCAAGGTCCGCGCGGCCGTGGGCGGCGCGCGCGGTGCGGCCCTGCGCTCGGCCACGCTTGTCCAGGCCCTCGTCGCGGCCCAGGGATACAAGGGGCTCACCAGGGATTATCGGAATTGAGAAAGGCGAGTTGAGGAGAAAGGTGGGTTTTCGCTTGGCCGGTCATTGCCGCGCTGCTGGCGCCGCCTTCGCGCGGACTGAGCCATGCCGCGGAACGGCCCCTCGCCGCGCGCGGGGGGAGCGCCACCGCCTCCGGCCGCCGGCCCTCTCGGGGATCCGACCGCCGTCCGGTCCGCCTACGCCCCCCGGTGCGCCTACGCCCCCGACAACAGCGCCGAGGCCCTCGCCGCTTTCATCTTCAGCAACCCCTCGCGGAACTGCCCGGGGAAGACGCAGATCAGGCCCGCCCCGTCGCCCGCCGGCGGCGCGTTCACCGTGATGATGTTGCGCTCCGCCATCGCCAGCACCGACCGCACCTGCCCGAGCCGAAGCGCCTCGGGCAACTGCACCAACGTGTCCGGATTGTAGCACGACTGCCCCGGACCTGTCGAAGGCGCGCCCCCCGAGCGGCCATGCTCGTCGAGGTCCACACACGACGCCAGCACCCAGCGCGCGCCCGAGGCAAACCGCAGCCGCGCCACCGTCCTGACCTCGTAGGCGCCCAGCAGCCCCTCGATCTCGTCGTACGGGTGACCGTCGAGCCGCTCGACTTCGCACGCCTCGGGCTCGAGCTCGAGCGGCCTGTCCCCGGCGGCCTCGAGCGCGAACCCGAACCCGGTCGAGAGCCGGCTCAGAAGCTCCGTATCGCGCTGGGCCCTCAAGTGCACGATGCCCGCCGCCTGCTTCTCGGTCGTGGCCATCACCACCAGGCCCCGGCCCGTCTCCATCGGCACCCACTGGCACACGATCACGCCTTTGCCCACCGCGAGCACGGCGCCCTTGAGCGCGCCGCAGCCAAGCTGCTCGGCCAAGCCGGCGAGCGCATCGAGCCGCGGCGGGAGTTCGTGCGCCAGCTTTTCGCCGCTGATCTCGGGCGGCACGAACGCCAGCACCAGCCGGCCCTCCTCGAGGTAGGCGCCCCCGTCCTCGATGTGATACTGCGAGTAGCCCTCCAGCACCTCGCGGAACGCCTCGCTATCGCCCGCCGCCCCGGCCACGCGTCCCGCCGCCGCCTCGGCCTCTTTATCAACAACGCCCGGCTCGGCAGCGGGGGCCGCCGCGCCGAGCACCTCGTCGGCCTGGTCCAAGCCGAACAGCTCGTCAATGAACTCGCCCTCACGCTCGACCCCCTCCCGGCGCTGGCCCGCGAGCAGGCTCTCGAGCTGCGCGACATCCTCCTGCGTGAGCTCGGACCCCGCTGCTGGCACGGGGAGCTCCTCGGGACGCATCTTCTCGGTGTCCGGTTCCGACTCCGCCCCTGGCGCTCCCACCGGCTCCTCGACCTCCGCGGCCTCACCACCGGCCGCCGCTTCGGCGCCGACCTCGGCAAAGACCGTCGGGATCTCCTCGGCCGACTCCTGCACCACTTGCTCCGTAGGCAAGGCCAGGTCCTCGGGCGAAAGCTGCTCGACCACCGACGCCAGCGGGATCTCGAAGCGGCCACCCGGCACCCGCTCGGCAATCTGCTCGACCGACAGCTCCAGGTACTCGCCTGGGAACTGCGCAAGCACATAGCCGCACGGGACCGTGACGCCACCGTCCCCGATCTGGGCCCGAACCAGGTTCACATCGATCCGGGCCACCTTGCCCTCGAGCGCCGTTGCGAGCTGTCCCCGGCTGACCGAGAACGCATCGGCAGGGAACTGCGGCAGCAGATCGCCCCACCCGATCTCCACGGCCTCCGCAGCCTCGGGCGCCTCCGCCGCAGCCTCGGGCACCTCCCCGGGTCCCGGTTGCAGCGGTGCCTCCGCCACCGGGTGGGCCGGCGCCGGCCCGGCGGCCTCAACCGGCCCAGCGGCGACCTCCTCAAACGGTTCGGGGATCTCTTCGGCCGCAGCCTGTTCATGCTGGGCGGCACCCGGCGCTAGCGCGTCGGCCGGAAGCTGGCCCACAACAGCCTCTAGCGGCAGCTCGACCTTGCCCTCCGGGAGTGCTGCCGCGATTTCCTCCCAGCTCATCGCCGTCGCTCCGGCCGGAAGCTGCTCGAGCAGCGGCCGCACGTCCACGGCCACGTGCCCCTCGGCAAGCTGCGGCAGCACGTCTTCGACGTAGACCTGCAGCTTACCGGGCGGATCGAGCTTCGACTCGATGTCCTCGATGGCCATCGCCATCGCGTTCTCGGGAAACTGAGCCACGATGTATTCCACGTTCACGCTCAGCACGCCGGACGGCGCGCCCGGTGAAGGCGCTCCGCCCGTCACCGCAGCAGCGCCTGGCGCCGGCTCCGCGGCCGGGGTCACTTGTGCCGCTTCGACCGGTGCCTCCTCGCGCTCCTCGCCGGCTCCGGCGGCCACCGCCTCCGGCGACGCAAGCGTGTCCATGAACGGATCAGGGAACTCGTCGGCCCCGGCCTGCTCGGCCTCGTACGCTCTGACCATCGCGTCCGACGGCACCTGGGCCACGACCCGCTCGAGGGGCAGCTCGACCTTGCCCCGCCACAACTTGCTTGCGATCTCCTCAGCCGACCGGCTGAACGCGCTCCGCGGCAACTGGGTCATGATCAGCTCGGGCGCCACCCGCACGACGCCTGTCGCCAACTGCGGCACCACCACGTCGAGCGGCACACGCACCACGTCGTCGCCGCCCCGCTCCTGCACCACTTCGCTCGCGGTCAGCGCCACGTCCTCGGGGCGAAAGCAACCCAGAACCTCTCCAACACTCAGGCGAATCTCGGCCGGCCCGCCGTCCGCCGCCTCAGCGCTCGGCGCCTCGGCGGCCGGTGCCTCGGCGGCCGGTGCCTCAGCGGCCGAGACCTCAACAAGCGGCTCCTCCGCTGTCGCCTCTTCGGGCACAGCCATTTCCTCGGGCGCCGCCACTTCCTCGGATGCCGCCACTTCCTCGGGCACCGTGACCTGCTCCACGACGGCCTCTTCCTCAGCACTCGGTTCCAGCGACGGCAAGTCGGGCATTGCCTCGAGGTCCGCCGTCGCAGGCGCTACGGCGGCAACCACGCGGTCGAGCTCGTCCCCGTCCTCTACCTCAACCTCGTCCTCGTCCTCGACCTCGACCTGAACCTCGTCCTCAACCTCGTCCTCGTCCTCCGTCTGCTCCAATAGCCCCAGCGCGGCCCGCTCAAGCGCCGCCGTGTCGGGCTTGGGCGGCGCCTCGAGCCCGAGCCGGCGGCCCATCACCATGTCGCGCAGCACCTGCGCAACGACCAACGCGCCGATCACGTGCAGCACCGACGCCAACGGGCTTCCGAGCCCCGCCGCGACCAGGCCCTTGCCGAAACTCTCGGCGTTCCCCGTCAGCACGAAACCCGAGGCCGTCAGCACCGTCTCGATCACCTTGCAGCCCAGCACGAGCGCGACGCACCTCGCCACCGGCCGCGGCTCGAAGTGCCCCACAACGATCAGCGCCGTGAAGAGCAGCATCACGACGTTGAACGACACCCCGAGCAGCAGGGACCAGCGGATCAGCTCGTCAATATCGCGGGCGAACTGCTTGAGCGTCAGCGTCGAGACCGCCACCAACACCAGAACCAGACCGGCGATCAGGAGCAACAGCCGGCGGTTGGATCTCTCATCCATCAGTTACGACTCCTCGTGCTGTCGATGCACACCCAGTATAGCACAATACCCCGTGCCCGGCACGCGCGCCGGCGCTCGGCGGGGAAGCGCCTCGTCCTCGCTAGCGACGAAGCATCCACTTATAACGCTTGTTCCCACACTCAAAAACCACGTACTTGAGCGTCACCTGCGTGATGTCCATCCCCTTGAATCGGCCGCCCCGGCGCAGCTCTCCACCCGAGGTGTACACGCCGATGCCACGCTCGTCACCAAAGACGGCCATCACCTTCAGCCCGCGAATGGCTGCCTTGTTTGCCTCGTCCTCGGCCCGCGTGAGCACGCGCACCGGCGCCGCAGGCGCCACTTCCTCAACCGGCTCGGCAACCACTTCTTCGACCGGCTCCGCGGCCACTTCTTCGACCGGCTCAGCGGCCACCTCCTCCGGCTCGGAGGCGACCTCCTCCGGCTCGGAGGCAACCTCCTCCGGCTCGGAGGCAACCTCCTCGACCGGCTCCGCACGCGCAACCTCGACCGGTTCTGCGGGTGTCTCCTCAACCGGTTCCGCAGGTGTCTCCTCGAGGGGCTCGGCACGGGCGACCTCGACCGGTTCGACCAAAGCCTCGTCGGCAGGCGCTTCCTCTGCGTCCTCGGCTGTCTCAGGTGCTGCCTCAGGCTCGGCGGCCGTGGCAACGTCAACGTCGGGCGCCCCGCTTTCATCCGTCCCGGCGGCCGCATCGTCCGCCGCGTCACCCCCCGCGTCACTTGCCGTTACCTTCGCCGTTACCTTCGCCGTCACCTTCGGCGGGTTCCCGACGGGTTGCACCGGCTCCGCGCTCGAGGGCCCGCCGGGCGCGGCCGCTATCGAGGTTTCGCCCCCGCGCAACGGCCTCCCGACCGTGATCGCCACAAGCACCCCGCTCACCGCCGCAATGGCAACCAGCGCGCCGAGCACCGGCCCGCTGCGCCGGCGGCGCCTCGCCCGCGCCGCAACAGGCGCCGGCACAACAGCCCCCGGCCCCGTGGCCGGGCTGTGCTCCGGGCTGCCCGGCGGCCCGGGCCCGCTACGCTCCCCCTGGAGCGCCCTCAGGTTGTCCATGATCGAGCTCATCGGCAGCCCTCCCAGACCGGTCCGAAGTCGGCGCCTGTGCTTGAGCGCCTCCGCGTAGGCGCCTCCGCGTAGGCGCCCCCGCGTCACTGCTTCAAATGCGGGATCCCTTCCGGCGGCCCCAGCGTGTAAAGCCGCAGCTTCGTCGCCAGGTCCGCCTCGCCCGTCGGCCTAAGCCCGTTCTCCGACTGGAACTTGAGTACCGCCGACTCCGTATCGGGCGTGTACCAGCCGGTGGCGTTCCCCGTGAAGTAGTGGAGCGCCTTGAGATAGTCCTGCAGCTTGCGCACGTCGAGGCTCAGCCCGCTGTCCGCGTTCAGCCTCGTCGCGCTGACGAACGTATCCGAGGTGAAAAAGATCGCCGTGCCGGCGTAGAGCTCCCGCACCGACGAGAGGTTGACCACCACCCGCTTGCTCTTGATGAACACCGTGGCGGTCTCTTTCTTGATCGAGAACAGCGTGATGTAGCGCGGCTGCGACTCGCCGTGCTTGACCGCGATGACCGCCGGCAGGTCGTAGGCGAGCAGCTCCTCGAACGAGCACGGCACCTGCGCCACGCCCATCCGGCACGTCTGCGAGATCGCTGCCAGGTCCACCTCCGAGTGCCCGAGCCAGTCGCGGCGGATCTGCGCCGCCTCCGCAGCCGGCACCTTCCAGTGCATCAACAACTGCACGACCGGCTCGGCCACGCCCGCAAAGGCCGCATCGGCCACCGTGGCCGGCGTGAAGTTCTGCGCCGGCGGCACGAAATCAATGTCCGGTTTCGCGTACCGCGCACGCAGCGGCAGCGTCGTGCGCACGCTGCTCAGCGGCGCACCCAGGCTCGTCCCGGCTCCCTCCTCGCGCATCAAGCGCGCAATGCTCGACGTGCTCCGCGCCTCTGTCGGCTCGGGCGACTCGTCATCCTGCCCCGAGGCCGCTAAGGAAGGTGGATCGGGCGGTGCCGGGGCCTCCGGCGCTACCTCCGGCGGCTCGGCCGTCTCGGGCACGGCGAGCTGCGGCCCGTCCGGCGCCTGCGCGACGCGGGCCATCTGCGCCGGGTCCTCGATGCGCGCGATACGCGCCCGCGCCACCCCGACCGCGCCCAGCGTCGCGACCGCCGCGAGCGGGATCATCCAGAGCACGGCCATCGCCACCCGCGGCACGCTTAGCCGCATCGAGAAGAACGTCGCAAGCGCCCCGGTGCTCCGGCGTTCCGTCGCCTCCGTGGCCGCTTCGCACACCATCGCGCGCGTGATCCGGCGCGTGCCCCTCACGTAGCCACCCATCAGCGCCCGGTCGCACACCACGTTGATGAGCCGGGGCACGCCGCCCGAGACGTACCGAATCTCATCGAGCGCCCCGCGCGTGAACACGATGTCCCCGCGCGAGCCCGCCACCCGGAGCCGGTAATAGACATAATTCCGCACGTCCTCGCGGCTCAGCGGGGTCAGGTGGTAGCGCACCGTGATGCGCTGGCTCAACTGCCGCAGCCGGGGCGAGGCCAGCTTGCGCCTGAGCTCCGGCTGCCCGACCAGCACGATCTGCAGCAGCTTCTCCTTCTCCGTCTCGAGATTCGACAGCATCCGGATCTGCTCGAGCACCCCGAACGAGAGGTTCTGCGCCTCGTCAATGACGATCACCACGTTGTGGCCGAGCCGGTTCTGCTCGAGCAGGTACGTGTTCAGCTCGTCGAGCAGGTCCATCTTCGTGCGGCCCTTCGTCGGCAGCCCCAGGTCCTGGCTGATCGCGCGCAGCAGCTCGAACTCCGACAGGAACGAGTTCAGAATGAACGCCACCTTGGTCGTCTCGTCGAGCTGGTTCAACAGCACCCGGCACAGCGTCGTCTTGCCCGCGCCCACCTCGCCGGTGACCAGAATGAACCCTCGGCGCGCGTTGATCCCGTAGAGCAGGTGCGTGAGCACCTCCCTGTGCGCCGCGCTCGGGTAGAGAAAACCCGTGTCCGGCGTCAGGTTGAACGGTCGTTCGCTCAAGCCGTAAAATCGCCGATACATCCTCGCTCCTTTCCCACTCCCGTTAACTCGATCTGGGTCCTTCCGCATGGTAGAGCCGTATGCGGTGCACGCGCACCCCGGGCTGCCGCGCGGCGTCCGCCCCGGCGAGCGCCTCGAGCACCTCCAGCGGGTTGGCGCTTCCCTGAGGCGTGATACGGATCGTCATCTCGAGCCGCATCCCGCCGCCGGCCTCGTCGAACACCTCGAGGCGCTCGACCCACTGGCGCACGTTGACGGCTTTCTCCCGGCGCTTCTCTCGGCCGCTCTCTCGGCCGCCGCGCGTGCGCACCACGACCACCTCATCGCTCGACAGAAACCGCTCGACGGCTGCCCGCTCCAGCGCCGTCTCCGCTGGAAGCCGCACGCTGTAGTCCGCCCGGTCGAGCCGGACGCCCAGCGACTCGGCCTTGCCCATAATCAGCTCGACGGCGCGCACCTCGATGCCCTCGGGCAGCCGCGCCTGGAGCGCCGCGCGCATCGCGTCCGGCGCCACCGGCTCGGTGAGCCGCACGTCGAAGAACTCCGAGTCCCCCGTGTGGCCCAGTGCCAGCGGCGGCCCGAACGACACCTCGAGGTGCGGGCTGTGCCCGCGCGTCGTGCGCGCCGGCAGACGCGCGGCCCGCACCGCGCGCACGATGAGCCGCGCCGTGTCCAGGTGTCCGATGAACCGCAGTCGCCCCCGCTTGGCGTACTGGACGCGCGCGGTGATCGTCTCTGTTTCTTGGTGCGTCATCGTCGTGTCAGACATCGCAGATCGTGCCGCACAGCCGGCAGCCCACTTCCCGGCAGTCGCCCGTGAGCTCGCCCCCCTGCGCCCGCTCAAGCTCGGCCAGCAGGAAGGCCTTGTCCACGCGCGGCGACAGGTGCTCCCACGGCAGCACCGCGTCGGGCGCGAACTCGCGGTACGCGTAGGAATCGGGGTCCACGCCCGTGGCATCGAACGCCGCCCGCCAACGCTCGAAGCTGAAGTGCTCCGACCAGTCGTCGAACCGGGCCCCCAGACGCACCGCCTCCGCCACGACCGGCGCCAGCCGCCGGTCGCCCCGCGAGAACACCGCCTCGAGATAACTCCTGTTCGGATCATGAAACCTCAGCTTGATCGCTCTCGATCGCACCCGCCTGCGCAGGGCGCCGATCCTTGCCTCGAACTCCGCCAGCGGCCGGTACCCCAACCACTGGAACGGCGTATGCGCCTTCGGCACAAAGCACGAGACCGCCACGTTCACCGCTCCCCGGCGGCCGTCGAACGCCCGACGCGCCGCAGAGACCTTCCCGATCAGCGCGGCGATCGCCTCGACGTCCTCGTCGGTCTCCGTCGGCAGCCCGAGCATGAAGTAGAGCTTGATGACGTTCCATCCCCGGCGGTATGCCTCGGTGGCCGCCTCCAGCAACTCGCTGTCCCGCACGGGCTTGTTGATGACCGCACGCAGGCGCTCAGTCCCCGTCTCCGGAGCAAATGTTATGCCAGTCCGCTTGATTCGAGCCACCTGCTCGGCAAGATGTACCGAGTACGTGTCAATCCGAAGCGACGGCAGCGAAATGCTCGTCGCATCCGCCCTGAGCTCGTCCGCCAGCGCTGTGACGAGCTCGCCGATCCGCGAGTAGTCGCCCGTCGAGAGCGAGGAGAGCGACAGCTCATCAAAGCCCGTCTGCCGCAACGTCTTACGCGCCTGCGCCATCAGCGTCTCCATCCGCCGCTCGCGCACCGGACGGTAGATCATCCCCGCCTGGCAGAACCGGCACCCGCGCGTGCAGCCCCGCATGACCTCCAGCACCGCCCGGTCGTGGACGGCGCTCACCAGCGGCACTACGGGCGCGGTGGGGTATGGCGCTGTGTCCAAATCCCGCACTATGGCCCGCTCGACCGGCAGCGGCACATCGTCGTAGTCGCGCTCAATCGCCGCGACCCCGCCCTCGGCTGTGTACGTAACATGGTAGAACTGAGGCACATAGACTCCGGAAACGTTCGCCGCCAGCCACCGCAGCAGCCCGCGGCGCCCCTCCGCGTCGCCGCGCACGTCGTGCGAGCGCTTCCAGGCCCGCACCGCGCCGAGGACCTCCACGATCGCCTCCTCTCCGTCGCCCTCCACAACCGCATCGAAGTAGGCCGCCACCGGCTCGCACGCGAACGCGCACGGCCCGCCCCCGATCACCAGCGGCCCCCCGCGCTCGAGCCGCTCCTCGCTGGTCCGGGGAATCCCCGCCGCGTCGAGCATCCTGAGCACGTTCGTGGCGCACAGCTCGTACTGCAGCGAGAAGCCCACCACGTCGAAGTCCCTGAGCGGCGTGAACGTCTCGAGTGAGTAGAGCGGCACGCCGCGCTCGCGCATCCGCTCCTCCATGTCGGGCCACGGCGCGTAGGCCCGCTCGGCGCACGCCCAGTCGAGCCGATTGACGATCTCGTAGAGGATCTTGAAGCCGAGGTGGCTCATGCCCACCTCGTACACATCCGGAAAGGCCAGCGCCAGAGTCACTTCGAGCCCCGCGTGGTCTTTGACCACACGGTTGAGCTCCCCCCCGATGTACCGGCCCGGCTTCTCGACCAGCGGCAGCAGCTCGGATTCGAGGATTCGGGCGAGCTCGTCAGGACGCATCGGGGATATCTCCGTCAGGCAAGTGCGGCATTTCCCGCCGGCGGCTCAACCGCCCTGGACCCCCAGCGAGTACTTGCCGCTCTTGAAGTAGTGGCGCCTCGTGTGGATGCTCTGCAGTATACCCACCGAGCCCATCGTCATCAACAGCGACGACCCCCCGTAGCTCAGCAGCGGCAGCGGGAGCCCCGTGATCGGCAGCAGCCCGATCGCCATCGAGACGTTGATCAGGATGTGCGACGCCAGGAGCACCACGATCCCCACCGCCACGAGCCGGCCGAAGGTGTCCACCGCCTGCGAGGCGATCCGCAACCCCCGCTCCAGCAGCAGGAAATACAGCGCCAGCACGACAAGGCACCCGAAGAAACCCCACTCCTCGCCCAGCGTCGGGAAGATGAAATCCGTTTCGGGCGCGAACAGAAAGTCGAGCTGGACCTGCGGCCCCTTGCCGTAGCCCCGGCCGTAGAGCCCGCCCGAGCCGACGGCGATCTTCGACTGCTCCGAGTTCCAGCCGCCGCGCATCGTCTCAAGAAGCTCGTCGAGGCTCCGCTCGCCGGATGGGTCAAGCTCCGCGGCGAGTCTCATCCGCACCTTCTCACGCTCGCCCCGCGGCATCAGCCCGACCGCCACGCGGCGCTGCGGCACGGTGAGGAACTCGAGCACCCGCTTCTTCTGGTACGGCTGCATCTTGAACCACAGCACGGGCAGCGCGAGCAGCCCGGCCAGCACCACAAGCAGCACGTTGCGCGCCCTGGCCCGCGCCGCCAGGAGCAGGGCGAACACCGCGGGAAGCATCGCCACCGCCGTCCCCAGGTCGGGTTGCTTCACGATCAGAGCCATGGGCAGCAGAAATAGTCCGAGCGGCACGAGCGTGTAGAGCACGTTGGCGCGGTTGTCGCGGTAGCGGTCGAGCACGTAGGCAACAAGGAAGATGCACGCCACCTTCATGAACTCGGACGGCTGGAGCATGAACCCCATCGGCAGCCGGAACCATCGCTTCGCGTAGCGCGGCCCTGTGCCGATGAGCAGAACCAACACGAGCGCGCCGAGCACCGCCAGGTACAGCCACGGCGATGCCCTGCGGAACCACTGATAATCGAAGCAGCTCAGGAAAAGAAGCGCAAGCACGCCGCCGCCCGCGAAGATAAGCTGCTTCTTCGCCTCGTTGCGTTCCGCGGCGCTCGAAATGACAACGATGCCCACGGCGACGATCAGCACCACCGCCACCACCAGCAGCCAATCGAGCTGTCGAAGCGCGCTCAGATCAAACATCGGTAACGAACCGCTGTCGTTAAGCCTTCCTCTGGACCTTGACCTTTCGGTGTACGAGAAATACTCGAATATGGACCGCCAAGATCAGGAGAAACATCGCGAAAAAAATCCCTCCGGCGGCCCAATACCCCCGATTCAGGAAAACTGTCCACCATGCCTCCGATGTTCCGCGAAGCAGCGAAGCGCAACGCGCACCGCCGGCTGCAAAGAGGACCCATCGCGCAGTGGTGAACACGATGATTGCAGCCGCCACAGCCCACCTCACACCAGTACTTCGAAGTCGCTGCCGGAGTCCGTACCGTTCCCGGATACTCCCACGTCCTCCTTTTTTCCGTTGGCTCGTTCCAGCATCTACATCACCGGTCTCGCCGCCCTTGGCTTTGTCTGTTTCTGCCTTACCTGAATCATCCGGTACAACATCAAAAGACGACACGACCCCACCGATGCGAAGGCAGAAGAAGGCTATCGACAGCAGCCCAAAAGCATAACCCGCGTAATCCCATATCCCGTGGCGTAGTACTGCCTTCCAGGAATCGCTCAGGCCCTGTCTGAGCATCGGCAACAACTCGGCCCAACCCGTCACCGCCAAGATGATCTGCAAAGCAGAGGCGAAGACGAAAAGAACGATCGCTGTGGGCTTCCTCATGAATTGTCCTTTGCCAAGCGACGACCGGCGCCGATCCACCTAGCGGACGTAGACCGGGTTCGTGTAGAGCCAGGCGCGGCCGCCGACGCGCCCCTCGAGCCGATAGACGCCGGGCCCGGCCACCGGCCACTCGAGCGCCCGGCCCGTGGCCTCGTGGACGGCCGAGCCATTGTAGATCAGCCGCAGGGCCGCCTCAACCGGGACCGTAGCCCGCACAGTCAGCCCCTGGCGGAACTCGAGCTCGTCGCCCATGATCCACTCGCCGCCCGCCCCCGAGCACGCAAACGCCGTTCCCGTCGCGTCGGCGATCCCGTCGTGCGCGAGATAGCAGTGCCCCGCGCGCAGCGCGGCGTAAAACATCGCCTCGTCGCGCGCGAAGTCGCCCGTGAAGCCGTCCGGCACAAGCAGGTGCGTGCGGATCGTCCCGAAAAGGAACTCATACGGGAATACCTTGATGCCGAACGGCCCCCGCAGCGCGTGCGCGTCCACCGCGCCGACCGCCACCATCCGCCGCCGTTGGCACACCGCGTCGTAGTCGGCCAGCGTCCTTGTGAGCGGCCCGCGGATGCCCAGCTCCGGGCGCCGGACGAGCTCGATGAAGTACGCCGGCCTGAGGAAGTTGACGTGCCGCGTCCAGTCGCCCATGTACGACCACAGCTCCACACCCATCACCGGCGCCTCCGTCCAGTCGTACCACGGCGCCGGCAGACGCCGGAACGGCACGTGCAGCAGGCGGCGCCGAGGCCACGGATGCGCCGCGATCGCCAGCCCGCCCTGCTCGACCACCTCGTGCACGTGGCCGAGGCGCTCGCGGCGCGCCGCGCGCACCACGCGGTCGAGGCCGAGCGCCACGACGTGATTGACCCGAGGCGAGATCTCCTGGCCGACCACCAGCATCGTCGGACCGTACCAGCCCTCCTTGCCCTGGCCCCGGAGCTCGACCGTCTTGTGGTCCGTCAGCACGACGAAATCGAGCTTCGCGCGCCGCGCCGCCTCGACGATCTGCATCGGCGAGCCCGTCCCGTCGCTCAGCTTGCTGTGGACGTGCAACGCCCCCTTGTAGTCTCGCAGCATCCAACTCCCTGGTGCATCTGTCCTGTAGGGACCCCATCATCACCCGAACCGGCGCTGTCGTCAACGCATCCTGTTTCATGCCAACACGAAACCGGCCTTGCCCCTTTGCGCCTTCCCTGTCCTGCGTAGCTCCCCAGAGCGAAGCAGGATGCGTCAGGTCCCCTCCGTCCTTGCCTCCGCCTTAGCGAAGGCGGGTTGCCTCCCCCGCTCCGTTCCTGTAGGATGCGCGCGCTTCCTGCGGCCGAGCAGCAAGCACCAGCAGGAGGCAACGGGAGGATCCTGTGCAGACATCACGCGAGGTCATTGACCGCCTCTTTCGTAACCAGCCGCCCTTCGAGCGCGTCGGCCTGTTCGACAGCCCGTGGGGCGACACCCTCAAAAAGTGGGCCGCCGAGGAGGGCTACCCTACCGACGACGAAGGCAAACCCGTCAACCCGACCGATCACTTCGGCTTCGACCTCGCCGGCGTCGGCGGCTGGTTCGACCAGATGCCGTTGAGAGACGTCAACGAGATCCTCGAGGAGACCGACGAGTGGAAGATCGTGCGCAACGGCGCCGGCGCCTCGTTCAAATGGTGGAAGAACAAGTCCGGTACGCCCGAGCACATCGACTTCCGCATGACGAGCCGCGAGATCTGGGACCGCGACTACCGCCCCCACTTACTCGAGCCCGACCGCGAACGCATCGACATCGAGGGCAGCAAGAAGGAGCTCGAGCGCCGCCGGGCCCAGGGCCTCTGGACGCACTACGGCCACCTGTTCATCTTCGAGAACATGCGCGCCACAATGGGCGACGTGTGCATGTACGAGTCGTTCGCCCTCGACAAGGACTGGATCCACGACTACGGCCGCGTCTATACCGACTTCTACAAGGCCCACTACACCATCCTGCTCGAGGAGGCGGGCATACCCGACGGGATGTGGCTCTACGAGGACCTCGGCTACAAGAACGGCCTTTTCTGCTCGCCCGCCAGCCTCGCCGAGCTCGTGTTCCCCTACTTCAAGGAGCTGGTGGACTTCTTCCACAGTTACGACCTGCCCGTCGTGCTCCACTCGTGCGGCGGCATCACCGAGGCCGTGCCGCTGATCGTCGAGGCCGGCTTCGACGCCCTCAACCCGATGGAAGTCAAGGCCGGCTGCGACACGCTGCGCCTGGCCGAGCAGTACGGCGACCGGCTCGCCTTCATCGGCGGCCTCGACGCCCGCGTCCTCGAGAGCGGCGACCGCGACCTCATCCGCCGCGAGGTCGTGCGCCTCATCGAGGGCATGAAGGCGCGGGGCGCCCGCTACGTCTTCGCCTCCGACCATTCGCTTTCGCCCAACGTGCGCTACGACGACTACCGCTACGCCCTCGACGTGTACCGCGAGCACAAGGAATACTGAGAACCATGCACCGCCCGAACCCGTCAACAACTCGAACACAGAAAAACTCCTCCGTGGAGGTTCCCACAATGAAGTACCCATGCAGGTTGCGCCTTCGGGCCGGCACCTTCTTCATCGCCCTCGCAGTTCTCATCCTGTCGTGCGCGACGGCCCGCGCCGCCGTTCAGTCGAACACGTACACCATCGCCGGCCTGTACGAGCTCGACGGCAACTGGGAAGAACTCCAGGCCGCCCAGCGCTTCCTCGCCAGGCACGAGCACCAAACGATCGTCGCCGACGGCCTGCGCCTCTATATGGACCGCCACCTGCCCGAGGAGCGCTCGCTCGTCCAGGTCATGGCCAACGATCCCATCATTCAGACGATCATCCTGTGCGGCGAGAAGGTCGTCCTCGATCTGCGTGCCGTCGCCAGAGACACCGGCGCTGACGAGGAGACGCGCCTCATCGCGCTCTTCGCGCTGGGCCGGATCGGCGGCCCCTACGCGGTCGAGACCGCCCTCGTCCTGCGCAAAGATCCCGCCTGGCGCGTGCGCAATCGCGCCGTCCTCGCTTTGCACGACCTCGGCGAAGCCGACGCCATCATCCCCGCCCTTGAGGACGAGCACTGGAATGTCCGAGCCCTGGCCATCCGTGCCCTCGGCTCCCTCGGGCGCGCGGACGCCATCATCGAGTTCCTCAAGAACGACACGAAACTCGTCAACGACGCCGGCCCCAACTACATCAAGTACGACTACGATACCGTCGTGCGCTGGATCGCCGCCCACGAGCTCCAGGACCACCTCCTCGCCGTCCAGCACATCATCGCCGCCTTCGACGAGGCGTCCGGCGACGAGAAAATCAAGCTCGCCAACGTCCTCGGCGCCCTCTGGGACCACCGCGCCACCGCCGCCCTCCGCGAAGGCCTGAACGACAACGACGAGAACATCCGCCTCGCGTGCGTAGACAACCTCTACAAGCAGGGCCGGTATCACGAGCTCATCGGGGCGATTCGCCAAGACGACGAGCAGGTGCGTGCTCGCGCGGTGCACTACGTGGGCTCGTCGAGCGATCCGCTGCTCATCGAGCGCCTGATCCCCCTTCTCGACGACAAGAACCCACTGATCGCCAAGGATGTTGCGCTGACCATCCATGCGCTGCGCCATTGGGGTATCCCCTTCAAGACGAATCCCCCAGGCGGCATCCCTGAGAGGCAAAGAGCCTGGTGGGAGGCGAACAAGGAAAAGTTGGCAACGAAGGACTTCTCCGAGATGGGCCTGCTAGCCAAGCCGGATCTGCCCGACATTGACCTGTGCTACATCGGCCGGACGCCGCGCTACGACTTCGACGCCGAGAAGAACAACCCCGCGCCGGGCGACGAGGTCACCTTCACGGCCTACATCAAGAACGCCGGCACCAAGCCCACCGGCGCGTTCGCCTACCAGTGGTACCTCGACGGCCAACCGGCCGGCAAAGGCACCGTCGAGAGCCTCGAACCCGAGGCCCAGGCCAGCGTCGAGCAGACCTGGACCTGGCAGGCCGGGCCCCACTACGTCAAGTGCGTCCTCGATCCCGACAACGCAGTCACCGAGGTCAGCGAGGTGAACAACGCGCTCGAGGACAAGACCAACGCCTTCATCTCCCACCTCTGGGTCGAGAAGAGCCGCTACAAGATCTACAACGACGAGCAGTTCTACCTCAACATCGGCTCGAACTCCTGGGAGGACTGGGCCCAGCGCCAGACGACGATCTGGAACTTCGGCTTCCGCCGCTCGGTCACGCTGCTCTCACCCGAGGGGGTCGTGGACCGCGTCCGCCTCGACAAGATCACCCTCGTGGACGACGCGGCGCTCCCGCTACGCGGCGAAGGCCCGCCGGGCAACTACGCCGACAAGGACGACAAGACCTGCGACGTGATGTGGGGCTTCGACACCGCCAACCTGGACAACGAGGCCTTCTACAAGACCAACTATGACATGTTCGCCTACAAAGAGGGCTCGCTCCCGCACGAGATGAGCCACGCCCGCTATCTCATAGACCTCTACGGCGTGGGAATCCGAGGCGAGGACATCAGCGCGACCGACGCCCTCGGCCGCCGCCTCTACAACGCCTTCTCCGGCCTCGAGCACCACACCTTCCGAGGCGTCATGATGTCGAGCGGCTACTTCTGGGGCTACTCCGACCACTCCGCCTGCGGCCTCAACCGCCGGCTGAACGTGCGCCCATGGGGCGGCAACTACAACGCGTCGGCCGACCTCGGCGAGTACCTCAGCGACCTGCCCGCTCGCACGCGGTTCACCGTCGTGGACGTCAACGGCCGGCCCGTCCCCGGCGCCGTCGTCCTCGTCTACCAGAGCGTGGCCGATCCGCGGCCGTGGGAGATGCGCACGGACTTCTACGACAAGCAGGTCTACGACCCGCCCGACATGGCCTTCACCACCGACCGCGACGGCGCCTTCACCATCGAGGGCAGCCCCCTCTCCGGCAAGCGGATCTCCGGCTACCTCAGCAACTCCCACGTCCTGTTCCGCGTCATTGTCGGCGACCGCGCCCTCAACCACATCAAGGACGTCACCGAGTTCAACCTCGCCTACTGGAACGGCGGTCGGCGCGAAGCACGCCTCACCATCCCCGTCAACTACTCGAGCGCCGCCCCCGGCCCGCCGGGCAATGTCCGCACTGAGCGCGGCGAGGGCAACAAGCTCCTGCTCAAGTGGCAGCGGCCGCTGTCGAACTACGGCTACACGAAGGCGCCGAGCTCCTACCGCATCTACCGGCGCGCCGGCGGCCAGCGCGTCCAGTCCGTCGCCGAGACGCGCGACACGTCGTGGGAACTCCGCTCACCGTGGGACGGCAACTCCGAGTACGCCGTGAGCGCCGTGTACGAGGGCCACGGCCAAACGCCGCGCTCGCCGTGGTACCGCCGCATCGAGCCGAAAGCGCAAGCCATGTTCGTCGGCCGTGACGGCAACGACTACGTGCTCTCCGGTAGCCGTCTTCACGTAGTAGGCCCCGACGGCGCGCGCGTCGGCGAGTGGGCCCGTTGGATTGAGGGCGCTACCGCCATGACCCCCGGCCCCGACAGCACCATCTACTTCGCCGGCGCAACCTGGGAAGAGGGCACAGGCGACGAGAAAAAGAAGCTGTCCGGCATCGTCATCCTCGGCCCCGATGCCGAGCTCAAGGCCCGCTACGGCGTCCCCGCCGACGACAAGCTCGCCCTCAAACAGCCCCGCGCCATCGCCGTGGACTCGAGCGGCCGGGCTGCTGTTATGAATAGCGACGCCAGCAATCCCCACCTCTGGGTATTCAACGCCGATGGAACGCTCGACAAAGGCTCCATGAGCCAGGTGAAACTTCTTTGTATCAGTCTGACAGATGTCATATCGAAACCGATCTCAGTCGCAACCGGCCCCAAGGACCGCATGTACGTCATCGGTAAGTCCCAGCACATGAAGGGAGGCGACGTGGGCTTCATTTGGGTCTTTGGGCCCGATGGCCAACTCAAGACTAGAGTCGATACCCTCGAAAAGTTCGCAGAGCCAATTGCCGTCGCCGTCTCGCCCGATGAGCGAATCATCGTCGCCGAGGCCGGCGCCGGCCGCGTGCGTGTCTTCGACCTCTCCGGCAAGGAGCCGAGGGTCGTCCGAGAGATCACCGAAGCGGACGGCGCGCCCCTCGGCAAGCCCGTCGCCGTCGCCCTCGATCCCCACAACCGGATCGTCGTCGCCCGCGAGAGCGGCCCGCCCGTCGTCCTCGCGCCGCCGACCGATTTCGCCGTGCGCATGACGCCCGCCCGCGGCGTCTTCCGCAAGGAGTGGCCGAACAAGGTCTTCATCGAAATCACCAACGTCAGCGGCCGGCCCCTCGACGTGAAACGCATCACCTCGAAGATCGGCCAAGCCGGGACGCTCCGGCAAGACGACCTCGACAGAGCCTGCCCGTTCACCCTCGGGCCCGGAGAGGCCAAGCGGATCGAGGCGGCCCTCGAATGCCCGCGCGACGAGCAGCCCGGCGTCGTCACCGCCGCGTTCCAGATCGACACCGGCGCCGGCACGGCCCACGCGTTCACCTCGATCGG
>CAZJXV010000041.1:0-19766 GCA_964550015.1 uncultured Verrucomicrobiota bacterium | reverse complement strand
CTTCGTGCGGCGTGTGCTCGAACGGTCCAAGGTTTGCCTCGACCTCGATGCGGTACTTGCCGCTGAAACCCGATGGTACTCGCCACGAGTACGCGCACGTACCGCCTCAGCCGTATCGAAACGAGCCTGAGGCAAGCTCATTGCCCTTCTCGTCGAGAACCTTCAGCGTGGGCGCCCCGAGCCTCTTCTTGCCTTTCGTGGCGCCCGGCAGATAGCGCTCGCCGGCCTGCCCCGTGAGTGTCACGCCGATTGACACCGCCTTGCCTCGATTGGTCACTTTCGTCGCAAGGATGAGCGGCGGCCCGATCTCGAGAGATGTTGTCTCGTCCTCACGGATCTCGAACTGCTGCAGCTCCGCGGGCATGCGGAGCGAGGGAAGCATCCATTCAACCGCGTCCTCGTCCTTCGCGCCGAGCTGGAGCGAGCCAAGCATATACCCACCCACGGGCAGCTGCCACCGGCCGTCCGAGCCCCCGAGCTGCAACAAGCCCATGCAAGAGGAGATGTTCAACCGCACGGATGCGCCCGTGACCTGCAGCGTTCCAAACCTGGGCGTGATCTTCTCGACGCGGATGGCTGAGCCGTCGGGCTCGATCTCGACACCAAAATATGAGTCATTGACCCGAATCATCTCCGGAAGCGGCATGATCTCACGGGCCGGCGACTCGAACTGGCCGTTGCCGTTGAAGTCTATCGCGAAGAAATCGGACGGCACGCGCCGGGAGCGGTCGATCGGCATCGAGAGCGCCCGGTCGTAGCGCCCGTCCAGGTCGACGTCCAGCACCGCCACGCGGTACGTCTCCTTGCCAAGTGTGACCTCGCCCGCGCAGGAGCCCGCAGGCCCCATGTAGAGATAGTGAACTGTCCCACGCTGAACGTACGCCTGGAGCGTAAACCGCTTCCCCGATTCGCCGCTCGGGTTGCCTCCCTTGACCGAGACGACGCCGAAGTCGTACACCCTCACCGCCATCGTGCCGACGAGGGGCTTCTCATCGGAGAGGTCGTTGTCCAGGTCGGTATCAACAAGGAGCTTGGCCGGATCCGAAGGCTCCACCGCGATCAGGACTTCCTGGCCGCCGGGCCGGGCCACGAAGTAACCCACCTTGTCACTCAACCCGTCGGGTAACCCTTTCAACTGCGGCGGCTTCTGCCGGGCCCGTCCCACCCACTGCCGGCCGACGCCCGCGAGGGAGTGAGAGCCGTCCTTGAACTCCTCGAACTTCAGTTCAAACTCGCCCTGACCCCAAGCCGACGAGAGCGCCGCGCAAACGATGAAGGCTGATGCTACTCTGATGAAGGCTCCGATCATCTTCGCTATCCTCCTGCGCCGACCTCTCCAAGCCCGGCAATCGACCGGTGCTTAGACACCGCGTTCGCACGGAAGGTTCGCCGCGAATCTGATGGTAGTATACCACAAGACACGTCCGAGTGCCCGGAAAATCTACTTCACGGTGTACCACTCCCACTCGGATTCGTACTCGAAGGGCCCCAGGCTGGGTTTGATCTCGACACGGAACGTGCCCTTGAACCCCTTCGGCACATGCCACGTGTAGGTCGGGGACGAATGCCGACCACGCCCAAACAAGCCCGAATGGAGTGTCCGACCGTGCTCATCGAGGATTCTCAGCGCCGGCGGCTGCGCCGCCTGCCCGTCCCGCAGCGCGACCTTGGCATACGGCTCTCCCCCCTGCCCCACGATGGAGAAGCCGATCGTTACCGTGCGGGATCGAGCGCCGATGTTCACCGTCTGGACAACGCGAAGGGGCAACCCCATCCTCGCCAGCACCGTCTCGCCCTGGGGAATCACATAGCTCCGACGGTCTTTTCCGCTCACTCTGCCTGCGAGTTCCCACGTCGTACCGTGCTGGCCCGGCCGGACCAGGTGCGACAGCACCACCGTGTGCTTGCACGCCGGCAGGGCCCACTTGCCCTCGGAACGGGGGAGCGTGATCAAACCAACGTCCGGCGAGAAAAGCACCATCTCAACATCCCTGCTGCCGACGTCAAGCCACCCCATCTTTAGCTTCCCTTTGACCTCCTCGATCTGGATCTCCGAGCCGTCCGGTGCAACCTCGAGGCGGTACACCACGCCCCTGACGATCAGCATCTTGCTCAGCGGCCAAAACTCCTTCACCCGGTCGAAGCGCGCGTCACCATCAAGGTCCATGGCAAAACAGTCGAAGTCGGCCTTCCGGTAGCTGCCGTCGAAAGCGACACAGACGTCGTCGTAGCGCCCGTTGAAGTTCGCGTCCAAGAGCGCGATCCGGTAGGTGGAGCCGCCCAGCCCTATGAGACCTGTCCGATACCCGGCATAAGTGAGATGAATGTACGGCGGACTGTCGTGCCGTGTTAGGACGCGGACAACGATCCGGGCGGCCAGCTTGCCGTCCGACCCGGCAACCGGCACGGCCAACGGCCCGTAGCAGCGGTCTCCGTCCGCCGCCCAGCCCAGGATCGGTTTCTCGTCAGCGAAATCCAGGTCCCGGTCGAAATCAACGTAGAGCTTTGGATTGCTGTCGAGCGACAGAAGCAGCACGGTCTCTTCCCCCGCGACTCGAGCGGTAAACGTTACAGCCTTCTTGGGAGAAAGCTTCTTAGGCATTCCCACCCAGGTCTTATCGTCCTTGCCGATCAACTGACCGAGTTCGCGTGGGAAGGGATTGCTCTTCCTGTCCTTGATCACCTGGTGCCGGAGGGGGAACTTCCCCTGCCCGTGAGCACGGGGGCAGCTCACAGAACAGAGCAAGATCAGAACGCAGCAAACGGTCCGTCTTGCCATCATCATTGCGTCACTCGCGCGCTCCCGCGCCTTCCCGTGTCACTGGTTCGTGATCGGACCCAAACTCGTGGTCTTGAACCATCGCTCGTCATGAACGATCTCGAACGGGCCGCCGTCCACCGTGACCAAGGCACGGAACGTGCCTTTGAAACCCTCCGGTATCCGCCAGCTCCAGACGGCCCTGCCTCTCCAGGAGTAATGCATCGTGCCCGAGCCAAGCACCCGGCCCTGCTCGTCAACGATTCGCACTGCGGGCGGCCCGAGCTGGCGACCGTCCCGGATAGGGGCGCAGAAATACTCCTGGATCTTCTCATCGCGGAGCGTGGCCTCGACCAGAACGGATCGAACCTCGCCGCGAACCTGTTCACGCCTCGCGTCCGTGCTGAGTCGGAATGGCGGGCCTGCCATCTTGATCCTCGAGGGATGTACCGTTGTGACAAGAAGGTGACCGCCCCCCGGCGGCCCCATGATCCGTTCGCTCAGCACGGGCGTGAGCTTGCTGTCCTTGACGACGTGGCCCGTGATCAGCGCGCCCTTCTCCGCCTGCGACGTGCTCAGGACCTTGAAGGCCCACTTCGCACCGTCCTCGCCGGTGCGGACGACGAGGGCGCGCATGATCATGTAGTTGCCCGTTGGCAAACGCCCCTTGCCCGCCGCGCCGGAGAGGGTGAAGATACCCATGATGGGGGAGAAGACGACCATCTCCGAGTCGTTGGCGGCGAACTCGATCTGTCCAAGCTCGAAATCGGGCGTCTCGCGCGTGAGCCGGACCATCGAGCCGTCCGGCGCCACGGAAAGGCGGTACAGCACACCGCCGGCCATGACCATCCTTGGCAGCGGCGCGAACTCCGTCTCGAAATCAAAGCGGCCGTCACGATTCACATCGAACGCGAAGTAGTCGTAGTCAAAACCACGGCCGGACCCGAGGTGGCGCGGGCAGAGATCGTTGTACGTGCCGTTCAGATTCGCGTCCACGAGGGCGATCCTGTAATCGGCCCCACCGAGGCGCACCTGCCCGAGCCGGTAGCCGGCGGGGCTGACGACGAGCATGAGCCGGTAGAGGCGCGACGTCGCCGTCACGACGTTGAATCGCGCCTCGAGCTTTGCGCCGTCCGGCCCGGCAACCTGAAGCACTGCGGGCCCGCACCAGCGTTCCACGTTGCCCCCGCGTTTCGGGATCGGCTTCTCGTCAACCAGGCTGTGGTCGCGGTCACGATCGAAGTAGATCCCCGCGTTCGGGTCTTCCGTGGCGCCTATGAGCACGCTGGTGCCGCCGATCCGCACGTAGTCGAAATGCAGACGCCGGTCCTCGAACACCTTCGGATGGCCCGTCGGCCCGGTCTTGTTGCACTTGAGCCACTGCCCGAGCTCCAGCAGCGGGTTGTTCCGAAAGTCGTTCTGATCCTTGTACTGCAAACGAAACTCGCCCTGCGGCCAGGCGCCGCAACAGGCGGAAAGCCAACCAAGAAGCACAACGAGCCGAACCGTTGTCGCGTTCACTTCCGTCATCCTCATCGCCAAGGCGACCTCATCGGCAGGGCGACCTCATCGCCAAGGCGACCTCATCGGCAGGGCGACCTCATCGCCAAGGCGACCTCATCGGCAAAGCCTCCTCGACATCGGAACCCGCAGAACGACAGGCCCTCCTGCACCGGCAAGCTCCCGCGCCCGCTACTCGGGCTTGTGGCGGGGAAGCGACTCAACGTCGTACCACTCGGTCTTGCTCGACGGGTTGAACGGGCCGATGTTCAAGGTGATCTCCACCCGAAACTTCCCCCTGTAGCTGCCCCGCACCTCCCACAGGTAATCGGGAGCGTCGCGCCAGGCCGGGAGAAAGGAACCCGACTCGAGCAGCTTGTCTTTGTCGTCGAAAATCCGCAGCTTCGGCGGACCCAAGCTCGCGCCGTTTCGTCTGGCGGAGCGCTCATATTCCTCGCCGCCCTGCCCTACGAGAGCGAAGTTGATCAGAACGGTGAGATTGTTCCCACTCCCTTGGCGTGTCACGGTCGTGACCATTCGTAACGGCGGCCCCATCTTCCCCAACTTCAACGTCTTGCCCGGCTGAATCGTCAGGCTCGCCAATTGCTCTCTCAGCAGCTCCCCTCGCTTCAGTTGCTTGATCAGTCCGTCGTCCGTGTAGCGGGCGACGATAACACTGCCGGTCTCGTGCCTGCCCTTGAACCAGCGTGGGAGGTTCCACTTGACGCCCTCCCTGTCAACGCGAGTGATCGCGGAAAACATGACAGTGTAGTTCCCGGCGGGAATGTCCCACTGCCCTTTTGAGCCGCTGAGGATAAGCAGGCCCGTGTGCGACGAGAAGAGAGCCAGCCCCATCTCCTTACATCCGACGTCGAGACGCCCGAGCCGGAACTGGGGCCGAACCCGTCTGAGCCTGACCTTGGCGCCGTCGGGAAGCACGGCGAGGCTGTAGTAAGTGCCCCACACGCAGATGGCCTCGGTCAACGGAGCGAGCTCCGCCCGGGAGCTGAACGCGCCGTCGCCGTTGAGGTCAATCGCAAAGCAGTCGGCGTCGAGCTTCGAATAGTCGCCGCCGAACGCCGTGCATACATCGTTGTATCGGCCGTTGAGGTTGAAGTCGATAAGCGCGATTCGGTACCTGTCACCCCGCAGCCTGACCGTGCCGGTCCGATAGCCCGCCGGGCGGGCAATGAGCATGAACGGGTCCTTGCTCGTCTTCCCCGTCACGACGTTGAAGCGCGCGGCCAGCCACCCTTTCGACTCGATCACCGGCACCACAACCGGTCCGTACCAACGGTATCGCCCTCCCACGCCCCAGCGGGCGATCGGCTTCTCGTCGGAGAGGTCGCCGTCGCGATCGATATCCACATAGAGCTCGGCCTCGGGGTCCTCCGACGTCACCATCAGCACCTCCCCGCCGACGGCGCGCACCGTGAAACTGCGAGCCCCCTTGCCGACAAGCTCCCCGGGCAGGTCGCGTGGCAATCCGGGATTCTTTGAAAGCCACTGGCTGACCCCGACGTAAGGAGTTTCCCAGAAGTCCTTGTAGGCTCGGTACTCGAGCGCGAAATCGCCCTGGGGCCAAGCACCGGAGCAGAGCCCAACCAGAAGCACAACCAACACGCCCCGAAGCATCGCTCTCCTCATCTCCGTGCTCCACACGACGCGGCCCCGCCGCCGACCGTGTCACGTAAGGGGCCGCTGTGCCAGGTGAGAGGTCAGATGATGCGGCAGCCCCACGACAGTCTACCACATGAAGAGGGCCCGGGCAACGCGTGCCGGGGAAAGTGCCGGACAGAAAGCTACGCCGATCGCCGCGCGAGCCTCGACAGGTCCGCTCGCCGGCGTCGGGCAACCGCTCCCGGCTCAGCAGTCGAAGTAGAGGTGGAACTCGTACGGATGCGGCCGCAGCCGGAGCTCATCCACCTCGTTCTTGCGCTTGTAGCGGAGCCAGGTCTCGACCACGTCGGGGGTGAACACGTCGCCCTTGAGCAGGAACTGGTGGTCGGCCTCGAGCGCATCGAGCGCCCCGGCGAGGCTCGCCGGCACGACGCCGACGCTCTCGAGCTCCTCGGGCGGCAGGTCGTAAATGTTCTTGTCCATCGGCTCGCCCGGATCAATCTTGTTCTGGATCCCGTCCAGCCCCGCCATGAGCATCGCCGAGAACGCCAGGTACGGATTGCACGACGGGTCGGGCGGCCGGTACTCGATCCGCTTCGACTTCGGGTGCGGGAAGTACATCGGGATCCGTACCGCCGCCGACCGGTTGCGCATCGAGTACGCCAGGTTGACGGGCGCCTCGTAGCCCGGCACCAGCCGCTTGTAAGAGTTGGTCGTCGGGTTGGCGAAGCCGCAGAGCGCGGGCGCATGCTTGAGGATCCCGCCGATGTAGAAGAGGGCCATCTCACTCAGGCCCGCGTAGCCGTTGCCCGCAAACAACGGGGTACCGCCCTTCCATAGGCTCTGGTGCGTGTGCATCCCGGAGCCGTTGTCGGCGTAGATCGGCTTGGGCATGAAGGTCACCGTATAGCCGTGCCGCTTCGCCACGTTCTTGACGATGTACTTGTACATCATCAGATCGTCGGCAATCTCGACGAGCGGCGCGTACCGCAAGTCAATCTCCGCCTGCCCCGCGGTCGCCACCTCGTGATGGTGCGCTTCGATCTTCATGCCGAACTCCTCCATGACCGTGACCATCTCGCTCCGCAGGTCCTGCAGCGAGTCCGTCGGCGGCACGGGGAAATAGCCTTCCTTGTGACGCGGCTTGTAGCCGAGGTTCGGGGCTTCCTCGCGGCCCGAGTTCCAGATCCCTTCCTTGCTGTCCACGTAGTAGAACGCCGAGTGCGCCGTCGAATCGTAGCGGATGTCGTTCAGAATGAAGAACTCCGCCTCCGGCCCGAAGTACGCCGTGTCGGCAATGCCCGTCTGCTTCAGATACGCCTCTGCCTTCTGCGCGATGGCCCGCGGGTCCCGCGTGTACAGCTCCTTGGTGATCGGGTCCACGATGTTGCAGATCAGGCTCAGCGTCGGCACCTGGTAGAACGGATCCACGAACGCGGTGGCCGGATCCGGAATCACCAACATGTCGCTGGCATGGATCGCCTGCCAGCCGCGGATGGACGAGCCGTCGAACCCGAACCCTTCCTCGAAGCTCTCCTCCTTGAGCTCGTAAACCGGCACGCTGAAATGCTGCCATGTGCCCGGAAAGTCCATGAACTTGAGGTCCACCATCCGGATTGCCTGCTCACGGCACAGCGCCAAGACTTCCTTCGGCGTCATCGCCTTGCCTCCTTGTTCCTTATCCGAATTCCACCCGGATCGCGCAGGAATCGCCTGCTTCAACCGGCGGGACGCGCAGTCCCACGCGCGCAGTCCCACGCGCATTGCCTTTACACCAAGCGTGCCAATCCAGGCTGCGCGTTGGCGCTCCCTTTCTAAGTTCCCACTGAAGCGCCGGTTGCGGATCCAACAATGCGTGTGATCCCATTCTCTCCGAAAACAGAATGACTACGGAATTGTATGAACGAAAGCCAGAACCTACGGCACGGTATGAAACCGCTTGGAGACATCCTCTGCTCTGCCCAGGACAAACTCCCCGCAGGGCGCCCTGAAATCGGTGGCGCCCTGCGGTCGAGCACGGAGTGTAGGACCATCCGCGCGGCCCCGTCAAGGCCTGGTGCTGTCCTGCACCTGCCTCCCGCTTGACCCACCGCCCCGGCCGGGTAGAATACTGCGCCAGCCAACACCGGCGGCGTTTGCCGAGCTGCTGCTCCAGGAGGGGATATGAGCCAAGCGATGACGAACCGGGAGCGCGTGCTCGCAACACTCACCCACCAGCAGCCGGACGCCGTCCCGTACAACATCGGCTTCACCCAAAAGGCCCACGCGAGAATGGCCGGGTTCTACGGCGACGCGGACTTCGCGTCGAAGCTCGGCAACTGCTTCCACGGCCTCAGCGTCGAGCCCCCGGGCGCGTGGCGGGAGCTCCGCCCGGACCTCTGGGAGGACCAGTTCGGCGTCCAGTGGGACCGCCGCGTGGACAAGGACATCGGCGTCGTGCACAACCGCCTTATCACGCCCGGCAACGTCGGCGACTATCCGTTCCCCGACCCCGACGACCCCGCGCGCTACGAGACCTTCGCGCGCGCCGTGGCAACGAAGGAGGACCGGTTTCTTGTCGCGCCCGTTGACTTCAGCCTGTTCGAGCGGGCGTGGACGCTCGCCGGGATGGAGCCGCTGCTGATGGCCATGGCCGCCGACCCGGCGTTCGTCCACACGCTCCTCGACCGGGTCCTCGAATTCAACCTCAGGATCATCGAGCACGCGTGCGCGTTCGACATTGACGCGATGCTCTTCGGCGACGACTGGGGCCACCAGGGCGGGCTGCTCATGGGGCCCGCGCGCTGGCGCGAGTTCATCAAGCCCCGAGTCAGGCAGATGTATGCCGCCGTGAAGTCCAGGGGCAAGTACGTGTTCATCCATTCCTGCGGCAAGGTGGACGAGCTGTTCCCGGACCTCGTCGAGTGCGGCGTGGACGTGTTCAACCCGTTCCAGCCCGAGGTGATGGACGTCTACGAAATCAAGAAGCGCTACGGTGACCGGCTCTCCTTCTACGGCGGCATCAGCACGCAGCGGACCCTGCCATACGGCACGGTTCAAGAAACCAAGGACGAGGTCGAACGATTGCTCGACCTCGTCGGACGAAACGGCGGATACATCGCCTCGCCCGCCCACGCCGTTCCCGCCGACGCACGCCCCGAGAACGTGGACGCGATGATCCAGGTGCTTGCCGGCCAATGAGCCGGCAACGTGCCACGCCGGGTCTTACCCGTGCGTGTGCGCGTGGGGCCCTTTGACCCAGAGCATCGGGTAGATGATGTCGCTCGCACAGCAGGGCAGCCACACCGCCAGGAACAGGAACACGAACAGGCCCGGCAGCAGCGGCAGCCAGTTCGCCTCGCCGAAGGCGGCGAAGTTGAACAGCGTCGCCCACGTGCTCAGCAGCACGTGACCGAAATGCGGGATCTTCGTCCTCGATTTCCAGAACCCCACCGCGATTCCAACAGCGGCCCCGGAATTCACGACGACCCACTTCTGAATGCCGATGAACGGGATCGTACCGCTTTCGATGAACGGCGCGTGAAAATGCATGTCCACGCCGAGCAAGGCGCCGCCCACAAAGGGGATCACGGCGTCACTGAGCGTGGCGATGCCGATCGAGCCGGTGTAGCCGATGAGGATCGCCGCCCAGGCCCGCCCCTTGCCGTGAAGCCGGTACATCGAGGTCGTCGCAAGCGCACTGAGCACAACGTGGAGAGGATGCAGTGTGTAGAACACCGCGCTCGAAACGGGTGCCGTCATGCCCGAGACGAGGATCACCACCATGAGAGCAATCCCGCTCCCAGCCCCAGCGGCCGTGAACGGGGCATGCACCTTGAGCTGATTGGCGATCTGCTTGAACATGGCCCTATCTCCGGCTCTTCGCGTGCCCTGGCTCGGGCTCTCTCGAGCAAACCAGGTGGAGCTCGTTGCACTCCGAGCATTCTTTGATCGTGTGGTCCGCAGCGAAGCTGCTCCAGTGCTTCCGCTGGTTCGGCGTCAGAATGCCCGTGCCCTTGCAGAGCGGGCACGCGCTGTCGAGCGCGGCGAGGATCGCGCTCCGAATGAACTCCGAACGGTTCGGGATCCCTCGCATCGCCTCGACGAGCGAGTCATCCACCTTGAATGAAAGGACCTCGGCTTTGCGTCTCTTCACGGCAAACGCGACCTCCTGCTGACGTGATGTGTCCCCAGCTTGATAATACTTCGTAATACCGGCTGTCAACCCAAATCTCATACAAGGCGCGCGGCGAGCCACCAGCGCCCGGGCCCGGCGTTGGCCGTTGCGACGCTGGGGGGAGTGAGGTATCATTATCCCCGAGGGCTGAGTCCACGGAGCGGGCAGATGGACACGTTCGACCTGATCGAGACACCGGAGCACGTCGAGCTCGAGCAACCGCTGGCGGGGATCGGCTCGCGCTTCCTCGCCGGGTTGCTCGATAACCTCATTCTGGCTGCCGTTTTTCTTGTCCTCTTTATCGTGCTTTCCCTCTTGGTGCAGCTCAGCCCGTTCGAGGACACTGGTGCCTGGGCGTTCGCGTTCCTGATCCTGATCGGGTTCGTCATTCAGTGGGGCTATTTCGTCTTCTTCGAGTTGCGCACGAACGGCCAGAGCCCGGGCAAGAAGGCCACGAAGATCCGCGTGGTCAAGGAAGGCGGCACGCCGATCACGTTTAGCGACGTCGCCGTCCGGAACCTCCTGCGTGCTATCGACGCACTTCCGTTCTACGCGATCGCGGGCGTGACGATGTTCATATCAAAGAAATGCCAGCGGCTGGGCGACCTGGCGGCCGGAACGGTGGTCGTTTCCGAACAGGTGAGCGATTTCTCCGCGCGCACGGACCGGCGCGTCAGGGCCGACTGGCAGGCGCAGGCCGGCGCCCCCGCGTTGCGCGCGACCGGGCTCACGCCCGAGGAGTACCGCGTGGTGAACAACTACTGGATGCGACGCGGGCAGTTGACGCTCGACGCGCGCCGAAGCCTGCTGCCGCGGCTGCTCAGGCCGATTCTCATACGCACCGGCCAGACGCTCTCGGACGACCGGCTCGAGACGCTCGAGGCATACGTGGAGCTGCTGATGCGGCAGGCCTGGTTCGCGCAGACCGACGCAGAAAACGCGACCGCGCAAAGGGAGGGCGGGCCATGACGCCTGCGCGATTTCTCGAGACGCGCGCCCCGGCGTGGAACCAGCTCGAGGCCCTGGTCCGCAAGGCGGGCCGCAGCGGAGTGGCGAGGCTGTCCGACCCCGAGCTGCACGAGCTGACGCGCCTCTACCCGGCGGTGGCCGTGGACGTGGCGCGCGCGCGCATGTCGCGCATAGACGCGACGACGCAACAGCGGATCAACCGGCTGGCGATCGCCGCGCACGGGCTCCTCTACCGGCGGCCGAAGGCGCGCAAGGGCCTGGCCATCGTCCGGTTCTTCGCGCGCGACTACCCGAGGCTGTTCCGGCAGCTCTGGCCGTACATGGCGCTGGCGACGGCCATCTTCCTTGCCGGCAGCCTTGGCGCGTACCTCACCGTCCTGGCGCGTCCCTCGACGGCTCACTACTTCGTGCCGGCGGGCTTGGACGTCGTCGACGAGGAGACCGATGTCTCCGCCGGTGACGTGAGCGAGCGGTACCGGCGCATGCCGGGGGCGCCCATGACCTCATTCATCACCACCAACAACATCCGGGTCGCATTCCTGGCGTTCGCGGCAGGCATCACCGCCGGTATCGGCACCGTCCTGCTGCTGTTCTTCAATGCGATGATGCTGGGCGGGTTCGTCGCTCACTTCCAGAACCACCACCTCGGGTACGAGGTGGCGTCGTTCCTGACGCCGCACGGCGCGCTCGAGATTTTCGCGATCCTCGTCGCGGCGGCCGCAGGGCTGCGGTTGGGGCTGTCGCTGGCCATTCCGGGGCGGGTGACGCGCAAGACGTCGCTGCGCATCGGGGCGAAGGAGGCAGTCCTGCTCGTGCTCGGCACGATTCCCATGTTCATCGTCGCGGGCGTGATCGAGAGCTTCATCACCCCGAGCTATATCTCCGGCGGGCTGAAAATCACGATCGGTCTCGCGGCCCTCGGCACGACGCTCGCGTACCTGCTTGTTGTCGGACACGGCCGCCGCACACGTCGGCCGACGCCGACGAATAAATAGGGACACTCACCTGTCTTTCTGCGGACGCTGGACGTATTCACTGGAACCATAGAGGACAACAACAGGTGACTGTGGGGTTGTTGAAAAACCCGCAGTCTTGACGAGCCTGTCCTTGCCCTGAAAGGGCAGAATAGGTCAGCCCAGGGCAAGCGTCGGCCCCGAGCTTGCCGAGGGGCGAAGCGCCGCCCTGGGTGAGGGGCGAGCCCAGAGATAATACCCTGAAGGGGTTGCAGAGAGACCTCATCTGGGATGGAGGCCCGACTTCATCGCCGCGTCTACAGAACCCCTTCAGGATACTCACACGATCGGTATTGCCTGTTGCCCCAGGATGACGCTTCGACCCTCGACGAGGTCGCTTGCGCTAACGAGCTCGGGTCGAAGCTGACCCTGGGCTTGTCTATGCAACCCCTTCGGGGCACAGACCAGGAGGGCGGCTTTCAAGGGCCCCACTGTTCCCATTTATTCACAGTCGTCGCGTGGCCTTGATGCGCAGGTAGCGGTTGATCAGATCCGGCATCAGGGCGTGCGGGTCGGCGTCGAGCACGTCCACCCCCTGCCGCCGCATGGCCGTCAAGGCCTCCTCGCGCGCGGCCAGCACGTCGAGTGCAACGGCCTTGCTGTAGAGGTTCGGGCGCTGCGCCAACGGCTCGCCCGCCACCGCGCCGATCTCGGGATTGGCCAACGTGATGGCGAGCGGCAGGTGGTGGCGCGAGTACCTCGCCATGTAGCCGATGATAACCGCGCTCGCCTCGCGGTCAATCACGTCGGTCATCAGGCAGACCAGGCTGCGCTTGCGGTTCTTCAGGCCGATAAAACGACACGCCGCGCCGTAGTCGGACTCGACCAGGCGCGGCTCGAGCTCGTAGAGCGCGCGGGCGACGCGGTCAATGTTCTTGATGCCCCGCACGGGCGGCAGGTAGCTCTCAATGCGGTCGCTGAACGCGACGAGGCTGAACCAGTCCCCCTGCCGCAGCACGACGTAGGCGAGCATCAGCGTGGCGTTGACCAGATAGTCGAGCCGGCTCATGCCCTCGAACTCGCCGGCCGTGGCGCGGCCCACGTCGAGCGCGACGAGCACGTTCTGCTGCCGCTCCGGCTCGTAGTTCCGGACGAGGAGCCGCGCGTGCTTGGCCGTCGCCTTCCAGTCCACGCGCGACATCTCGTCACCCTCCGTGTAGTGGCGCAGGCTCTCGAACTCCGAGCCCTGCCCGACCTGCCTCATGCGCGCAATGCCCTGCTCGGCCGTGAGCCCGCGCCTGAGCAGCAGCTCGTAGCGCTTCAGGTTCACCAGGTTCGGAAACACGTGCACCGCCGCCGGCAGGTCCAGGCGGAACTGGCGGTAGAACAGCCCCAGCGACGGCAGCACCCGCACGTCCACGCGCGAGAGCTCGTACCGGCCCCGGTTGCGCGCGAGCAAGCGGTACTCGAGCGTGCCGCGCGCACGGGGACCGAAGGTGCCGACGCACTCGTACGGCCACGCCTCGAGCGTCAGCGGCAGCTCCTCGGCCACGCGGATCTCGGCCCGGCGCCGCCCGTTGTTCAGCACCTCGAACGCGATGCGCGTGGGCACCCCGAGCGAGACCCGCTCGGGCACGACACGCTCGATATGAATGCCCCGCCGACGCGGCAGGACCAGCGCGTCGAACAACGCCAACACCACAAGCACAAGCAGATACACCACCGCGACGGCGACGAACGACTCGTCGAGCGCGCCCACCATGAAGATCGGCGCCGCGAGCATCAGCATAACGATCAGTCGCGGCGAAGGAAGCATCGTTCAGCGTGGAACCTCTATGCCAAGCAGCAGTTCGTTGAGGCAGTCGTCGGCGGTGCGGCCCTCGACCTCCACCTCCGGACGCAGCAGCAGCCGGTGCCGGAGCACGGGCAACGCCATCGCCTTGACGTCGTCGGGCGTGACGAACTCGCGGCCCACGACAACGGCGCGCGCCTTGGCGCCCAGCAGCAGCATGACGGCCGCGCGCGGGCTGGCGCCGAGCGACACCTGGAGCATCGAGCGCGTGGCCCGGATGATGGTCGTCACGTAGCGGCGCACCATCTCCTCGACGCGCACCCCGCGCACCGTAGCGCGCAGCGCTTCGAGCGTAGCGACGTCGAGCACGCTCTCGAGCCCGGCGGTCGAGAGGTCCGACGAGTCGAACCCCGACTCGACCTTGTCGAGAATCGTGGCCTCCCGCTGCTCCTCCGGGTAGCCGATCACGATCTTGAACATGAAACGGTCGAGCTGCGCCTCCGGCAAAGGATACGTGCCCTCGAACTCGACAGGGTTCTGCGTGGCAAACACGGTGAAGACACGCGACATCGCGTGCGGCACGCCGTCCACGGTCACCGTGCGTTCCTCCATCGCCTCGAGCATCGCCGACTGCGTCTTGGCGGGCGCGCGGTTGATCTCGTCGCCGAGCACGATGTCGGCGAAGATCGGCCCGGGTCGAAACACGAACTCGCCCGTGGCCGTGTTGTAGACGTTGACGCCAACAATGTCCGAGGGCATCAGGTCCGGCGTAAACTGCACGCGGTGGAACGAGGCGCCCGTGACGTGCGAGAGCACGCGGGCCATCAGCGTCTTGGCCGTGCCCGGCACGCCCTCGAGCAGGGCGTGGCCGCCGGCGAGCAGCGCGACCACCATCTGTACGAGCACACCGTCCTGCCCGATGATGACTTTGCCCAGTTCGTCCACCACTCTCCGGGCCGTTTCATTTGCGCGCGCGATGTCCATTGAGAACCTCCGATTCAATCAGAGCCAACTGCTCGACGAGCGCGGCGGTACGGCGTGCGCCGAGCCGCGGTTCGAGGAGCGCCTCCTCACATTGCCTCAGTATCTTCTCGTACCGATCCGGCCCGTGCAGCGTGCGCCGGGCGAGCTGCGCGGCGAGCGTCTCCACCGACGCCGACGGCGGCAGGCCTACCGACCACGCCGCCTCGCGCCTGAACCACTGGTAAATCATCCGCAAGGCGAGCCCGTGCGCCCCGGCAGCCTGGTACGTGGCCCCGACGGAATGGACGTACTCGAGCTTGGTCCGGCGTCGGACACGCGTCGGGGCGTAGCGTGTGCCGAACCGCCTCCCCTTGTACACGAGGAACAACACACCCGCGCCCGTCAGGCACAACACGGCCCAGCCCGGACTCGTGCGCATGAGGGCCGTGCCGAGCAGCGACCAGCCCGTCTCGCGTTTGCCGAAGCCGAAGTGGTACTCATCGAAGGCCACCCGTGCGCCGCGCGCCTGCGCGAGCACGTACTCGACGAGGTTCGCCCCCAGCACGCAGTTGTCCTCCTTGCCGAACCGCACGTTGGCGAGAAACGATGCGTCCGCCAGCACGATGACGTGCCCGTCGCCCATCCGGCGCGATACGATCCGCACGCCGACGGTGTCGGCAAACAGCGCCTCGTCTTCACTGTCGGTGTCGAAAGGCCCCTGCCCGCGCTCGGTAACGTCGTTCAAGGTGTCGAAAAGGACCGTCGCGACGTCGCGGGCAAGCGGTAACTCGGCCTCGTCCGGAGGCACGCGGGTGGGCACAACGACTCCGTCCGAACGGCGCGGTATGTACACCCGCTGGCCGCCGCCGAACTCGAAGAACTCGTCGGCGGACCAGACAAGGACCCCGCCGCCGCGCACCCACGCCCTCAGCGAAGAAACCTCGCCCTGCTCCAGGCCGAGGACCGGATCCACCACGAACAAAACGTCGACGCCCTCCAGGGCCTCGTCCAGCAGCGGGCGTTCCAGACGCCGGACTTCGACCCCGAGCCGGTCGAAGAGCATATAGCACGCCATCGTGCCCTCGCGGCCCGCCGAGTGGGTCGTGCGCATCGGGAAACCGCGTTCGCCTTGGCGCAACCACCCCCACGACACAAGGGCAACCACCACGAGCACGGTGATGGTCCCGAGCGTCACGAGGATTATGATGTCGCTCCTATGGCTTCTCGCCGGCATGGGTCATGACCCGTTCGAACATGTCGTTCATGCGCTCGTATTCCCGGCGATCGCACTCGGCGCCGCCGTAGACGGCGCCGTCGAAGGCCACGGCGAACCGGTTGAACTCGCCGCGCCCGGCGCGCTCCTTCGGGTACTCGAGCACGTAGTCGCCGTTCGTCTTGCTGCGGTGGAACCGGAAGATGTCGGCGTCGTCGAGCCACCGCAGCAAGGCGACCATCATGACGCCGATCGCCTCGCGGTACTCCCCTTGCGCCGCGAGCTCGCGCATCATGGCGGACAGCTCCTTGAACGAGCGGTCGCGGAGGCGCTCAAAGCGCGGCTGCTTGAGCTCTGCGCCGGGGCGTCGGAACAAGATGGCGCCGGTCCACACAAAGTGGGCCACAATGGCCGCGAGCGTCAGCACGCACCAGATGATGATGATCCACCACACGATCCGGCTCGCCGTGGGGCCGAGGCCGAGGTCCGGCAACTTCAACCTCAGGCGGCTCAGCTTCTCCCTGAGCCACTGCCAGAACGCGTGCAAGGGTGATCTACGCGGGGCGAATCGGGGATGCGAGAGAATGTCTTTCGTCTCGGCATGAACAGTTCTCGCATCCGGGCGCTTGAACCGGGCGCCGCCCGCCCGCTCACGTGCCGCGGCTGCCTCCGGCGAGGCGAGCGAACACACCACCGAGGCCAGCAAGGCGACAACCAGCGCCGCGCCCCGCCACTCATACCTGCTGGATCGGCGGCGCGCCATACGGGGGTGTTCCCTCCGAACCGAGGCTCTGGGCGAGCATTTCCAGGTCGAAGCCTTCCTTGCGGATCCGCAGGTCGTAGTAGAAAAGGATCATGGCGATTGCCACGATCGGCAGCGCCAGGATCTGGCCCAGCGCTTGCGCGAGCTGGCTGATCACAACCTGCTCCGTCGGACCGTCGGGCAAGACCGCCTGGCCGATCGCCTGGCCCAGCTGGCCGAACATGCCGCCGACGATCATGGTGATGAGCCACAGCAGCAACCCCAGGCCGAAAGCCTTGCCCATGTTTCCTGCGACAAGCCGCTTGCTGCGGGCCATCGCAGCGAAAGGACCACGCTTCTCGACCACGATGACCTGGGTCGTTAACATGAACCACAGCCAGCAGAATACGCCGGGCACGAAGCACGCCATCATTCCGACGACCGTGACGACGAGAACCACGATGAACGCGATGAAGACAACAACGCCTCGCCGCAGCAGCGCCCTCATTGCATCCCCAACTCGTGCTTCACGCGCCATGTAGGACTCCGAAACCCCCTTGGCAAGGGCCGCCTTGGAAAACTCCTGCCCAAGCTGAAGGAAGATGAGCGTCGCATACACGCTGGCCATGAGCTGTCCAAACATCGCGAAATCGAACTCTTCGGTCGCGCCTGCCCCCTGCGACTCCTTGGCCGACTCGGCCCACTCGACGAACGACGTGAGAAGCGTAGACATAATGATTGTCGCAATAAGCGCGATAGGGATGTAGACAAGCGCGGTGATTGTGACGTACCGGACAAAGTTCCTCCTGTAAAGGTTGAAGGTCCGGTCCAGGATCTGACCCACTGTCATCGGCGCGAATTGCAGGGATTGGGGACCGTATTGCGGAGGGAACTGTGGGGGCTGGGGCCGCTGATCGTACATTGACGTCTTCTTTCACACAATCCTTAGGACGTGTCCCTACACCACGTGACCGCAATGCGTCAAACGGCAACACGCAAAACATACTACGGGCAACGGGACGCCATGTCAAGACCGGCACCCCGGGCGGCCGGCCCTTCGCTGCGGCCTCGCCTACTTCAGCTCGATCTTCATAACCGTCGCGAACGGCAGCGCGTTGACGAAATACGCGCCGCCGGCGCCGTCATAGCACAGCCCCCTCGGCTTGAACACCCGGCCCGTGGCCGTCTGGTCAATCGTCCGCAGGACCGTGCCGTCCGGTTTGTACACGACAATGCCCGCGGGACCCGCCGCGTACACATTGCCCGACGACGCTACGAGCGCGCGATCGGTCTGCCAGTTCACCTTCGGGATCTCGAGCACCTGCTTCGGCTCGTCGCCGGCGATGTCGAACACAAGGATTCGGCTGAGCTTGCGGTCCGTCACGGTGAGCTTCTCGCCCACAATGCCGAGCGCGACCGGCTCCTCGAACTGCATCTCGCCGTCGCCCTGGCTGCCGAACGCCGTCAGGAAATTCAGCTCGGCGTCAAACACCTGGATCCTATGGTTCCCGGTGTCGGCGACGTAGATCCGGCCCTTGGCGTCGAGCGCGAGGTCCGACGGCCTGTCAAACTGGCCCTGTCCGTCGCCTTTCTCGCCGGCAAGCTTGATCCGGTCGCCGCCGAAGTCCCACAGGCCGATCTGGCCCGCGTATGCGTGCGTCGCGACGAGCCGGCCCTTGGCGTCGATGGCGATCCCGTCAAAGCGGGGGAACGCGTGCGGCACCTCGACGTCCCGGAAACCCAGCTCCAGCAGCCCGTGCTCTTCGTCCCACGTGAGTAACTGGGTCTCGCCTCCGTTGATGCTGATGGTGGTCTTCCCGCCGGGCCCCAGCGCGACCTTGTTCACGATAACGTTGTGCGCGCTCCAATTCGGGATGTAGATCACGTTCGACAGCCCGCTCTCCCGGCCCTTGGAGTCAACCGCCGTTACGGCCAGGTAGCTGTCGCTCCCATAGTGGCCCTGGTCGGGACGGAGCTGGTACCAGTACTTCGCGCCCGACGCGTACGTGCCGTCGTTGCGGATCTTCTCGGCAGCCACAACATTGAACAGGCGAAAAGGTTTGACACTCATGTCGCCGTGCGACGCGCGGTGATAACAGCGATATGCGATAACGTCCCTCGAAGGGCTCGGGCGCCATTTCAGCGTCAGGGCCGGTTGCTCGCGAAGGTTCCTGCGGAGCTGGAAAACGGGCTTGACCTGCTGCGGCGGTTCCGGCGCGCCGGCGTCGGGAAAGCGCGTGTAGATTTCGAAGTAAAACTCGTCCTCGTGCCCCCTCAGGTAGCCGACGTTGGCATCGTGGAGCCGCAGCCAGTGGAATTCCTCCTGGCCTTCGTAGTTGACCTTGGCAAGGAACAGGACGTTGTCGCCCACGACGTTGATTGCGCCCCACGGGTTGTCGCGAAGGTGATAGCCGGGCTCGGGCGTGTCGTGGTGCGTCGTCTTCCGGTTCGGCAAAAGGTAGGCGCCGTCCTTTCCCGTTTTACCGCTGAAAACCGGGTCCGGCCCGTACGCCCACGGCGCCTTCCAGTCCCCGACGATAAACGTGTTCCTGGGGTCCACCCAACGCTGGTAGAAGGTGAGCTCGACACCTTCCAACGGGGTCCCCATGTTGCTGTGGACCCTCACGAAGTTCTTCTTCGGAATCTGATAATAGAAATCCCCGAAATAGCCGCGCGGCCGTCCTAACGTGTTATTCAGATAGCCGGCATGAATCTCGCTGAACGCGTGCGGCCCGTGCCAGTGCATCATCTGCGCCGGCCAGGGATAGAAATGCATCACGTTCTGGTAGGTGCCGTCCTTGTTCTTGACAAGCACGTCGCGCATGCCGTGGTTCATCCAGTAGAGATCGACCAGCCCGAGCTGGTGACCGAGCTCGTGCGGCAGGCCCCAGTCGTGCCCCATCGCCCACCTGGCGACGCGCTCTTCGTCCGCGTTGTCGCCGAAATGCCAGTTGCCGTTGAACATGATGGGCGCGTCCGGATCGTTCTTGTGGCGCCGCTCCCGGTCCCACTTCGCCTCCTGCTTTTTCTCCCATGCGGCCTTGTCCTCGGCCCACTTCTTTTCCTGCGCCGCGTCGCCGCTCTCCGGCTTCGGGACGCT
>CAZJXV010000040.1:0-20015 GCA_964550015.1 uncultured Verrucomicrobiota bacterium | reverse complement strand
GCATCATGGCTAAGATCACCAAATGTAAAGAAGCGTTAGACGCACCACACTAGCGCAACAAACCAGGCGCCGCACCGAGCAACACCGGCACCATGCGCAAGAACAGGTTGACACGCCTATCACCCGTGTGCTATAGTATATACAACAATGCCGGTCCCTCCGGGACCGCTGAAGCAGACGCGCCGACACTCGACGCGCTTGGCGTCCACTTCTGCAACAGGATGGGGGAATGAAAGAACGCGCTCTTCCCGCTGCCGCGGCCCTTGCGGCCGCCATCGAGGCCCTTGTGCTGGCGGCCACCCCGCCGGCGCTCGCCGACTCGTACGATCTCAGACCCGACTACGTCACCTCAGTCAAGAGCCAACAGGGAGGCACGTGCTGGTGCCACGGGACGATGGCCGCTATCGAAAGCAACCTCCTCGTGACCGGCAACTGGGCCGGCGCCGGCGAAATCGGCGAGCCCAATCTGGCCGAGTACCATCTCGACTGGTGGAACGGCTTCAACCAGCACAACAACGACGACCGCATCCCGCCGGCCGGCGGCGGACTCGAGGTGCATCAGGGCGGCGACTACCTCATCGCCACCGCCTACATCACACGCGGCGAGGGCGCCGTCCGGGACATTGACGGCCAGTCCTTCGACGATCCCCCGCTCAGAGACGACCCGAGCTATCATTACTACTACACCCGCCACATCGAGTGGTACACGGCCGGGACCGACCTGAGCGACATCGGCACGATCAAGAACGCGATTCAAACCTACGGCGCCGTCGGCACCGCCATGTACTGGGGCGGCGGCTTCTTCTCCTCGAGCAACGGCGGGACGCACTACCAGCCCCTCTCCGACCCGAATGACCCCAACCACTCGGTCGCCATCGTCGGCTGGGACGACAACAAGGTGACCCAGGCCCCGCTCAACGGCGCCTGGCTGTGCAAGAACAGTTGGGGCAGCGGCTGGAACGGCGACGGCTACTTCTGGATCTCCTACTACGATAAGCACGCCGCCCAGCACCCGGAGATGGGCGCCGTCTCCTTCCGCGACGTCGAGCTCAACCCGTACAGCACCATCTACTCCCACGACTACCATGGCTGGCGCAGCACCTTGACGGGCTCACCCTCCGCCTTCAATGCGTTTACGGCCGAAGCCAACGAGCTGCTCGAGGCAGTGAGCTTCTACACAGCCGACGACGACGTTGACTACACGCTCAGGATCTATGACCGCTTCGAAAGCGGCGAATTGCTCGACGAGCTCGCTGCGACGTCCGGCACCCTCGATCACACCGGCTTCCACACGATCGACCTCGATGCGCCGGTGACCGTCACCGACGGAGACGCCTTCTACGTATTCCTGGAGCTCTCCGAAGGCGGCCTCGCCTTCGACTGCACGTCGGAAGTCTCCGTTCTGCTCGATGATGCCGCCCAGGCGTCGGGCATCACGGTCGTCTCCGCCTCCGACCCGGGCGAGAGCTACTACTGGGGCGGCGCCGCCTGGCTCGATCTGTATGAGTTCGACAACACGGCGAACTTCTGCATCAAGGGCCTGACGGTCGCCCCGGGGCCGGGCGATGTGGACGCGAACAGGATCGTGGACGGGCTCGACTTGACCGCCGTCATCACAGCCTGGGACACCGGGCCGGGCGACCCGCTCTGGGACCCGGATGCCGACCTCGATGACAGCGGCATCATAGATGGCCTCGACCTGACGGAAGTGATCTCCAACTGGACCGCCGCGCCGGCCGCCGTGCCCGAGCCCGCCACCCTCTTGCTGCTCCTGCTCGGTGTCGCGGCCGCCGCGTTCCGCAGGAAACGCTGACCGAAACCCCCACACCTGCACCGCGAGACAAAGGCCAATCGAGGTCACCCTGCATGGCCTCTCACCCGACGAGGCGTACGAGCTCACATTCAACGACACCGGCGAGACCCGCGGCGCCACGGGCACAGAGCTGGCCCAACCGCTGCGGATCACCATAGACCGCGCCCCCGGCTCCGCGCTCATCACCTACACGAAAGCCGCCGACGAGCAGGATGCCGAAAAACGCGTTCACTCCGAGTTGTTCGTCAGTAAGGGCCGGAGGCCCGCCAAGGGCGGATACGCCCGCCAGAGGGTAGCCTGGGCCGTAAGGCCCAGGTTTTCGACGAGAAAAGCGAACGCTTGAGCCCCATAGGGGCGACAGAAGCATTCCGGAGCAAATGGCGGGTTCCCGGCGCCAACATCGTTTGTCAGCAGCCTGCTAGTACGGCGGCAGCCTTGTTTCGAGGGGTTGTCGGGCGCTCTACAACGCCGCCACGGAGCCCGTGACCGCCATGTTCCACGTCACCTGTTAGACCTTCCGTCCCGTGCAATGGTTGGCCCTCAGCACTGCGTCTTATGCACATCAGACCCGCTATTCCCGCAGTTTCCACTTGACAAACACCGGCTCCCATGAGATATTGGCTGCGGGGAAGGCGTAGCCGCGTGGCTCTTGCCCCCGGCGTGGAACGACTTAGGTCTGTCGCTTGCGTGGTTTGGGCGCGGAAGTCGCCGGTGTCTGCCGGTCACGAGCGTCACTAGCCTCACGCCATCCCGTGCCGTGCCACGGCGCTGGTCACTGTCCTGTGCCCCAGCTGGAGGAACGACCACGAAGTCAAACAACAACACCATCGACAGGCCCTGGAGATTGAAGTGAGAGTGGTCGCAAGAAAACGGTCCCCGCGCGCTCCTGGAGGCTCCTTGGGATTCCCCGCCCTGCTCTCGCTGAAACGATTCAGCCATCGTATTCGAGGAATCAAAGGATTAGCCACAATTCCCGCAATAGCAGTAGGAGCAGTAGCCCTTGCCGCAGCTATTCTGCCTATGAAGGCGCTTAATGCTGATAGTCTGGAGATATTTAATACAGATGGTATTCTTGGAAATGATATCGGTCTGGGTGCCTTATGTGTTGAGCACACAGTTGGTGCGACCGAGGGATATGATTGGGGAATCGACAGTCCGTGGGGTCTTGGTCCTCCCCCACCCTATTCAAAATGGCTAAGCCTATCAACCAGAGTCCCAGAAGAATTAGACGGCGATGTAAGATCTGAAACCAGTGAGACCTCTTTTAATGCAGAATTATTCGGAGTAGTTGAGGGTGCTGGAACCATCACTTGCCCTAATAAGCTATACTTCGAATTCAAAGACCCTCCAGATCCGAATAGAGTTTACCTTGCTGCGATACATTGTGACGGAGCATATACTCCGAACGGGCAACCGTTTGATACTCTTGTCAACATACGAGAAGTTGTCGATAGCGGTGGATTTGTAGATTTACCCGGTATCGTAGATTTGCCCCATAGAGAAGTGTATGGGACATGTGATATTCATTGTGCGTTCAAGGGGCCAGGAGACACTGATGCAAACGGGGTTGTTGATGGACTAGATCTTACTTCGGTCTTGACTGCTTGGATGACTTCTCCAGGAGATGCATTATGGAACCCTGAAGCAGATTTAGATGCAAGCGGAGTTGTCGATGGCTTGGACTTGACCGAGGTTATTAGTAACTGGACTGTAAGTTCAGCGCCGGCCGGTGGTGTCAATGTGGTGGTGTCCGGCGACGCAGCTTCGGGCGCCAGCACACGCGGCGATCCTGGTGAAGGAGGGAACGTCAGCGGGGACTCTGGCACGGGCGATCACGGCCGAGTGCCCCGGTTGAGGGAAAGAAGACGCCAGACGACCCCACCACCGCTAGGCCACGGACATTGAAGTGAGAATCGTCGCAAGAAAACGCTTTCCGCCGGCTGACCGAGCAGCCTTCGCGTTCGCCGCCCTGCTGTCGGCGAAACGATTGAGCCGTTCTCTGGGAGGAATAAGAACAGGATTGGAGGTACTGCTCGGAACAGCATGTGGATTAGTCCCACTTTTGGCAAGTGCCGACACGCTGATTATCGATAATGTCGCCACAGACCCCTCTATTTGGGGTTCAGGGATTATACTTGAACATGTTGATGGCGCAACGGATGGTTATGAGGGCTACCCCTACGACAGTACGTGGGGTTTCCCTTTACCAGTCGCAAAGATTCATTCAGAAGTAGGAGGAATTGAACTAGATAAAGATTCTAGAGATGATGAAAGTGAGACGCCTTTTCATTTACTATTGTCTGTTGTTGGCACGAGCGTGGGGGGACAGGCTATACCGAATGAGTTACACTTTGAATTTCTGAATGGCCCAGATCCAAACAGAGTCTATCTTGCTGCAATACATTGTGACGGAGCATATACTCCAAATGGGCAGCCATTTGAGACACTTGTCAATATAAGAGAAGTCATTGCTGATGGTGGGCTTGTGGACTTACCCGGAATCCAAAACGTTCCAGATGGACAGGTGTACGGAACATGTGATGTGTTTTGTGATTTCAAGGGGCCAGGGGATGTTGATGCAAGTGGAGTTGTAGACGGTCTGGATTTGACGGCAATTCTTACCTCTTGGGATACAACGCCAGGAGACCCGTTGTGGAACCCTGAAGCAGACTTAGATGGGAGCGGCGTTGTAGATGGTTTGGATTTGACAGAGGCTATTAGTAACTGGACTGTAAGTTCACCTCCGGCGGCTGGTGCGAATGTTGTGGCCGGCGCCGGTGAGGCTTCGAAGTCCGGGGCGGGCGCTTCGCCGACCCCGCGCCTATTATCCCGCCCCTTCAGGGCGAACGTGAGCGGCCCGCCCCCCTCACAAGGCCCTTCCCCGAGTCACACCCGGCGTTTCCTGGAAACGATACTATTGATACCTCTGGAATACACGTCCTACGCCCGGCATCGAGGATGATCCTCGGCAGACCGCGATCATGAAGCGGGATTCTTCAGACAGGATAGACAGGATCAACCGGATTGACCGAGATCAGAAGATCCCGTTTATCCTGTTATCCCGTCAAGGAGGACATTCTTTCTACAGGACTCAATAGCGGCGCCGACGCCTCACTGCGAGCCCCAGCCCAGCATGACCATCGAAGCCAGCCCCGTGGCCAGCCCCACGACGCTCGGCCAGCGCAGCCGCTCGCCGAACATGAAGTACGCCACGACGGGAACAGCCAGGACCTGGACACCATTGGCGATCGGGAACACGACGTAGCTCGGCAGTACCTGCGCCCGGAGGATTGCCGTCACTGCGAACACGGACGACGCCCCGAACACGAGCCCCGGCCACGCCATCGCCGGCAGCACGCGTGTGCGCGGCCGCGCCACGGCCAGCCATACCAGAGCGACCGCGCACACCACCGAATAGAGCGCCGCCACACACGCCCCCTGATGCGCACTTCCCAGCGCGTAGTCCCGCAGCTTGTAGACCAACAGCGCCAGGCCGTTGATCACGAGCATGCCCAGGCACATGAGCGCGCCGCGTCCCGACAACCGCACGTGCCCGGCCCCGGACCTCCCGCGCAGCCCCAGGCCGAACAGCCCGATCGTAACCAGCGACAGCGCGAAGCCTCCGGCCTTGAGCCCGCTCATCGTCTCACCGAGCGCCACCAGCCCGACGGCCACCGGCACCACAACCCCCAACGCCAGCGAAGTCCAGGTCACCGAGATCGGCACCTCGCGCAGTGACGTAAACGCCAGCGCCGCCCCCGGAATGAAAAGCACGCCCACGCCCGCGCCGAACAGCGCGCTCGCCGCATCGAACGGCTCACGGTGCGCAAGCAGCAGGGCCCAGCCGAGCACAGTCCCCACCCCGCCGAGGAAAAGATAACAGTGGCGCACCCCCGCCCCGGACCGCCGCAAGCCCTTGAACGCCAGCGCCATCACCGAAGACAGGCACCCGGACAGCACGGTCCACCCAAGCGGTGTCATGCGCCCCGCCCCCCCGTGCGCCCGCTCATGGATGCACGTCCACAATAAAAAGCTGCGACTCGCCCGCCGCGCGCGACGCCGAGAAAACCACCCGCTTCCCGTCCGGCGTAAAGTGCGGATGCGGGTGCGTCAGGTGGCCGCCCCACTGCGTGCCGTGGCGGCACAGCGGCCGGAACCGCATCCGCCCGCCGGGGAAGTCCACGAGCGAGATCATGTCGGGCGTCACCCCGGCATCCGTCACCAGCAGCCGCCCGTCGTCGTTCGAGGCGAAGTGCCCATAGTAGTGCGGCGCCGCGAGGTACTCCTTCCGCCCCGTGCCGTCGAGGTTGATGAACCCCACCAGCGTGCGGCCTGCGATCCAGCCGTGGTAGAGAACGCGCGAGGACTCGCCCACCCACGTCTCGTGGCCGATGCACTCGTTCGGCTGCTGCGGGCGCAGGTGGCGTACCGTACCGGCCCGATGATCGTACACCCACATCCGCTCCTTCTCGTCCTCCCAGTTGCCCTCGTGACAATAGAGCACCACCTCGTCGTCCGTCGGGCAAAACTGCGCGTGCGAGAACCAGCCCGGCTCCTCGTGCCAGACGTCCAGCCGGCCGCGCTCGATGTCGAACACGAGCAGCCCGGTCATCATCGCGCCGTCCCGGATCCGGCGCCAGACCGCCCGCTGCGCCGTCGCCACCTCGTCGGGCCCGATGTCGAACGCCGCCATCTCCGTGTACGGCAGCACCAGCTTCGTCTCGGCGCGGTTCAGATGGAAGCACCCGATCCGCGAGGCCGCCGGCATCTCGTAGTGCACGCGCTCCTCGAGCGTGTCGAGGTGCACCGAGCACAGCGTCTGCGCCACGAAGTAATAGACCCACCGCGTGCGCGCCCCCGGCACCACGTGCCGCTCCACGCCCATCTCGTGCGGGCCCGCGTACTCATACTCGGGCCGGCAGCGCGTCTCCTCCGGCACGTCGGTCAACTGCGTGATCTCACCCGTGGCGAGCGAGAGCTTGAACAGGTTCATCGTGCCCGTGCGGCCCGAGACGAAAGCCATCGTCTCGTTGTCCGCCGCCACGGTGCCCGCCGTAAAATACGCCCCCGTGTGCCACGCCCGCGCCGCCGTCAGTTGGCGCACCCGCGCGCCCGTCGTCTCATCGGTGGCGTCGCGCCACTCCGGCGCCGTCACGTCGCCCTTAGCCACAGCACGCCCTCGTTCATTCACGTGTGAGCAAAACGGACAGACTCATTACACCCGAAGGCCCCGCTGCGCCAGCAATTTGTGCACCCGCCAACGCCTCAGCGGGCCTGCCACCGCTGCTCGAGCAAGGCCGGCATCGGCGGGAAGTCCGCATGCGGCTCGAGCTGGTACCAGTACGCCACCGACGCGTAGTCGCTCGGGTGCTCGCTCGTGCCCCCGTGCTCGATCGTGACCCGGATCCGCTCCTGGAACGGCACCCAGTCGGTCACGTGAAACCGGTACGCGCACACCCGCGTCTCGTCCCAGTTCTTGTACGTCAGCCCGCCGAACGGCCCGTGCTCGAAATCCACCGCGTTCCAGTAATACGACCCGTTGAAATAATCTTCCGTGCCCGTGCCGACGTACGCAGGCGGGAACCCCTCCTCGTCGTCCACGTAGATCTTCTCGTCGCCCTCGAGGAAGTAGATGCCCTTGGTGCCCGCCCGCGACTGCATGCTCAGGTTGCACCCGACGTACTTGCCGCGGCCCTCCGCGGAGAGAATCACGTAGTCGCGGCCGCTGGGAATGTTTGGCTGGATCCGCCACTGCGCGTGGAACGTGCCCATGTTGTCCGGCAGCCGCTTGAGCCTGTGGTAGTTCACGTCGAACCGCAGCAGCCGCACGTCCACGCCAAGCTCGTTGTGGATCGCCACCTTCGCCTGCCTGTGAAACGGCATCGGGAAATACGAGTACCACCCCTTGCGCGTCATGCCCACCATCACCGAGCGGAACAGGCGCTCGTCAAACCCCGTGCCGAAAAAATCCCCGATCGGCGACACCACGCTCGGCGTCGCCTCGCCGTCCCACCATATCTTGAGCGTCACCCCGCGGCACTTCTGCGGCGTCACCCCCGCCACCTTCATGAACAGCGAGTCAATGATCGCCGGCCCGCGCAGCGTGCCGAGCACGACCTCCTCGCGCGCGGGCACCTTGCGCCGCAGGCTCAGCCGCTGCCCCATCGGGTAGGTCCCCTTCGGGTCCGTGCCGCGGTTGTTCATGATCTCCGCCGCCCGCGTGTACGCCGCGTTCTGCGCCCCCGACATGTTGAAGAACGAGAACGTGCCCACCTTCGTCCGCTCGGGGAACCGGTGGTACGTCACGTGGTAGAAACGCAGGTTCTCCCCCACGATCCGCGCCGACTTCTCGAACGGCATCGGCACGTAGCAGATCGACGACGGCGCCTCCCACGCATGGCCGATCTTGCCGCTCGCGAACGTGCGCGACAGCGGCGGCAAAAACGGGAAAAGCTGCCCCCGGCCGAACAACGTCGGGTAGCCCACGTTCACCGTCGGTGCCGCCTCCCCGTCGAAGTAGATGCGGATGCGCGCCTTGTCCGTCTCCACCAGCGGCACATTGTCGTCCTGCTTCTCACCCCGCAGGATGCCCGTCATCCAGATCCGGTAGATGCACCCCGGCCCCTTCACGTCGAGCAGCCACTGGTCCTTGCCCTCGACCTTGATGAAGTTGCCCGCGTCCTGGTTGACGTTCCGGCGACTGAAGCTCGACGCCTGCTCGCACCGCCAGCCCGCCGGCGGGATCAACGGCAGGTGCGACACCTTCACCAACGACTCCAACCCCGTCGGCGGCGCCACCTCCCAGGGCCGCGCCGCGCCCGCGCCGGGCGTCCCCGCGCCGGGCGTCCCCGCCCGCGCCGTCCCCCACACCACGGCCGCCGCAACCGCCCCGGCCCGCACGCCGCGCCACATCGCGCGCACCCGCATTATCTCGTTCCTCCTTCTGTGTCTTAGCCAGTGTAACACACCCCGCGAAGCCGCCACAATCCCCCCATCGGAGAGGGCCGCCCCTTGACTTCCGGGCACCGGGCGGCTATCCTGCCGGCCTGATGCGGCAAAGGAAACAGGCACCATGAACAACGACGGACTCCGCGAGGCGCTCGTGGCGGCCGGCTTCGGCGGCCAGGGCATCATGCTGCTCGGCAAGCTCGTCGCCGCCGCCGGCATGTTCGAGGGGCGCCACGTCACCTACATCCCCAGCTACGGCGCCGAGGTCCGCGGCGGCACCGCCCACTGCAACGTCATCGTCAGCGGCGAGGAGATCGCCTCGCCCGTCGTCGGCGCCCCCGACACCGTCCTCGTCATGAACCACCCCTCGCTCGTCAAGTTCGAGCCCCGCGTCAGGCCCGGCGGCCTGCTCGTCGTCAACAGCACCCTCATGCTCGGGCCGCCCACGCGCACCGACATCGAGCGCATCCTCGTGCCCGCCACCGAGCGCGCCGACGCCCTCGGCGCCGTCCAGGTCGCCAACATGGTCATGCTCGGCGCCTACCTGGCGCGCAAGCCCGTCGTCAAAAGCGACACCATCGTCGAGGCGCTCCATCGCATGCTGCCCGCGCGGCGCCGGCACCTCATCGGCCTCAACGAACAGGCCCTCGCCGCCGGCGCCGAGCTCGCGCAGGCCGACGGCGTGCCGGCGGCCCACGGTTCCGGCGGTGTGGCCCCGTAGCGCCGGCCCCGGTCAACCGCAGGATGACTCCAGTGACCACCGCCACCAAGATCACCACCGCCCGGTTCTTTTTCGTCCCGCCCCTCGTCGTGGCCGTCTGCGGCGCGGCATGGTGGCCCGAACACGCCCTGCTCATGCGCATCGTGGCCCTCGCCCTCCTCGCCGGCGGGGCGATGACCGATCTCCTCGACGGCTACGTCGCCCGCCGCTTCGATCAGCGCACCCGGCTCGGCGCCGCCCTCGACCCGCTCGCCGACAAGCTGCTGCTCGGCGCCGCCATCTGGGCGATCTGGGCATCCCGGAGCGCCGCCGTCGCCGTGCCGCTGTGGTACCCGGCCATCGTGACGCTCAACGACGCCGTGCTCGGCCTCGGCTACCTCGCCGTGCGGCGCCGCATCGACCCCGACGAGCTCCGGGCCATGCCGTGGGGCAAGGTCGCGACCGCCGTCCAGATCCTGACGGTGGCCTGGCTGCTGGCGCGGTGGCCGAGCGTAGGCCCGCCGGCGGCGGGCGCCGCTATTATCGCCGCTGCCGCCGCGTGCACCGCCGGCTCCGGCGCCGCCTACGTGCTGCGCGCGCTGCGCCTGATCGGCAAGATGAAACCGCAGACCCAGAACTCGTGAGCACGTCATGGAAACCGTCATGATCCAGTGCACGGTCTCCTCGAAGGAGGAAGCCCGCACCATCAGCCACGCCCTCCTCGAGGCCCGGGTCGCCGCGTGCGTGAGCATCGCGGCCGGGGTCGAGTCGCACTATTGGTGGCGCGGCGCCCTCGAGCACGCCGACGAGGCGCTGCTCGTCATCAAGACCACCCGCGATCGCTTCGACGACGTGCGCCGCGTCATCCTCCAACACCACAGCTACGAGGTGCCCGAGATCATCGCCGTGCCCATCGTCGCCGCCCACCGGCCCTACCTCGACTGGCTCGCCCACTCCGTCTCGGACGAGGAGGCCGGCATATGAACGCGCACCCCGATTGCGTCCCGTGCGTCTTTCGCCAGGTGCTGCGCGCCTCGCGCCGCCTCACCCACGACGAGGACGAACTCTTCGCCGTGCTCACGCGCGCCATGGACCTGTTGCGCGACCGCATCCGCCACGGCACGCCCGCCGACCTCACCACCGACGCGCTCCGGGCCGTCAGCGACCACTTCGGCGTCGAAGACCTCTACGCCGAGGAGCGTCACCGCACCAACCGGATCATGCTCAAGCTCGAACCCGAATTGCGCAAGCTCATCGAGTACTCGCGCGAGCCGCTCGACACCGCGCTCAAGCTCGCCGCCGCCGCCAACATGATTGACTTCGGCGTCTATGACGAGGTCGACGTGAACGCCACGCTCGAGAAGACCATGACCATCAGCTTCGCCGTGGACCACACCGACCACCTCGTCCGCGACCTCGCCCGGAGCAAGAAGCTGCTCTGCCTCGTCGACAACTCCGGCGAAATCGTCGCCGACAAGCTCCTGCTCGAAACCATCCGTCACAAGAACACCTGGGCCGGCGTGCGGGCCGCACCGATGCTCAACGACGCCACGCTCGCCGACGCCAAAGAGGTCGGCCTCGATACCGTCGCCAAAATCATCAGCAACGGCTCCAAACGTCTCGGCACCGTGCTCGAAGACTGCAGCGCCGCGTTCAAGCGCTGCTTCAACCAGGCCGACGTCATCATCGCCAAAGGGCAGGCGAACTTCGAATCGCTCGAGCACGTGGACCGGCCCATCTACTTCATCATGACGGCCAAGTGCGACCTCGTCGCCCGGCAGCTCGGCGTCCGCCTCGGCGACATCGTGGTCGCCAGAAACGACCTCTTCGGCAAGGACGAACAACCATGAACCGCGCCACCGCACTGCTCCTCGGCCTCGTAGCGACCCTCACCACCGCCGCCGCGCGCCCCGCCGCCGCCGACCCCTCCGGCTACCTCGCCCCCGAAGGCGACGAACAGACCCTCAAGAAGGCGGCCGCCTACTTCGACAAGGGCGTCGTCTACCTCGACCAGGGCGCCCGCGGCCCGGCGCTGAGCGCCTTCCGAAGGGCCGCCAGGCTCTGCCCCGGCTTCTTCGAGGCCCGCTACAACGTCGCCAAGCTCGAAGGCGACGCAGGCGGCCGCGACAAGGCCGTCGCCGAGCTCGAAGCCCTCGGCCGCGACTTCCCCGCCAACGTGCGCGCCTTCAGCGACCTGGGCCAGTTGCTCGTCGAGACCGACGCCGAGGCCGCCGGCCGCGCCTTCGCCACCGCCGTCGCCAACGGCGAAAAGCTCCTCACCGACAAGGCGATCAAGGCCGCCGGCGAGAACACGCTCGCCCAGCTCAACGTGGACCTCGCCTTCGCCTACCATAACCGGGGCGCCTGGCGTCTCGGCACCGGCGACTTCGAGCGCGCCGAGGCCGACTTCACCCGCTCGATCCGCCTCAAGGACGATAACTTCTTCAGCCACTACGGCCTCGGCCTCGCCCTGCTCCAGCAGGGCCACTTCGAGGCCGCCAGGACCGCCCTCAAGCGGGCCAAGCAGCTCAAACGCTCGTTCGCCGACTGCTCCATCGCCCTCGCCCGCACCTACCTCAGCAGCACGCCCCCGCAGCCGGCCTTCGCCCTCGCCGAGCTCAAAGACGTCGAGGCCCTCACCGGCCGGACCGCCCAGCTCGAAGAACTCCGCGGCGACGCCTACCGGCTGCAGGAAGACTTCCCGACCGCCATCAAGCACTACGACAAGGCCCTCGACCTCGGCGCCGATCCGCACGCCATCGCCCTCAAGCGCGCCCTCGTGGACCGCGCCCGGGACGACCCCGAGGCCGCCCGCCGGCGCCTGCGCGACTGCCTCACGCACACCAACGACCCCGCGATCAAGGTCCGCGCCCGAATGCAACTCGGCGGGCTCGCCGAGCTCGACGAGGATTTCGCCGCAGCCGCCGAGCACTTCGCCGCCGCGCTGGCCCTCGACCCCGACGCCCATCCCGCCCGCCTGCGCCTCGGCGTGTGCCTCTACCGCACGGGCAAGCCCGACGAGGCCGCCGGGGCGCTTACCGCCGTCATCGAACACTACGGCGACGCGCCGCCCGCCGCGCTTGCCGACGATCTGGCGCTGGCGCGAAAACTGCTCGACAAAATCCGCACCGCCGGCGATAATGAGACGCACAACGATTGAGGACGATACTGTGTCGAGACATCCCAGCTTCGGCAAAGGCAGCAAGATCAAGCAGGAGCGCAACGTGCTCAAGCGCTTCGAACGCATTGACGTGCTCAAGAAAAAAGGCAAGTGGAAGGAAGGCGACTCGGTCTTCGGCCTCCCAAAGACCAAGGGCGCGTAGCAGCGCGGGCGGCCGGGACCGGCCCCCGCCGGCAAGGGGCCCGCGATGGAACGGCTTCACAAATTCCTGGCCCACAGCGGCGTCGCATCGCGCCGCGCCTCCGAAGAGCTCATCCGCCAGGGGCGCGTCACAGTCAACGACCGCGTCGTGGACCAGCTCGGCACGCAGGTGGACCCCGCACGCGACCGCGTCAGCGTCGACGGCGCGCCGGTCCGGACCGAGCGCCTCGTGCACTTCGCCTTCAACAAGCCCCGCAACGTGCTCTGCTCGAGCCGCGACCGCACCGGCCGCCCCACGGTAACGGAGTTCTTCCCCAACGTCGCCCAGCGCCTCTATACTGTGGGCCGGCTCGACTGGGACGCCGAAGGCCTGATCTTCGTCACCAACGACGGCGCCTTCGCCCACCGGGTCACGCACCCGTCGAGCAGCGTGCCCAAGCTCTACGAGGTGGCGGTCACCGGCCGCGTGCGCGCCCCCGAACTCGAGCGGCTCCGGCGCGGCGTGCGCCATCGCGGGGAACTCCTGCGGGCCGCCGGCGTCAAACTACTGGCCGCCTCGACGCGCGCGTCGAGACTCGCGGTGACGCTCCACGCCGGGCGCACGCACCACCTCAAGCGGATGTTCGAGGCGCTCGGCCACGAGACCACCGCCATCGTCCGCACGGCGATCGGCCCGGTCGAGCTCGGGCCGCTCAAGCCCGGCCGGCACCGCCGGCTCACGCGCACCGAGATCGAAAGCTTTGGAGGAAGCCAATGAGGCACCTGGGTCTGCCGATCGCCCTCACCCTCACCTTCATACTCATCGCCGGCGCCGCCCGCGCTACCGAGGGGGCCGAGATACGCACCGGCGAGATCACCGCCCACGACGTCAACGTCCGCGCCGGCGCCCACCCCAACTACGAGGTCGTCGCCCAGCTCGACAAGGGCGATCTCGTCCTCGTCACCGGCACCCGCGGCGACTGGAAGCGCATCGCCATGCCGCCCGGCGTGCTCGTGTGGACCTCCACCGCCTACGTCGCCGACGACGGCCTCGTCGAGGGCCAAAACGTCAACGTCCGCAGCGGCCCCGCCCTCAAGTACAACGTGCTCTGCCAGCTCAAGCGCGACGACCAGGTCGTCATCAAGAAAACCAGCAAGGACGGCGACTGGTACGGCATCGTGCCGCCCAAAGCCGCCGGCGCCTTCGTCTACGCCAAGTACGTCGCCGACAAAGGCCCGCCCGACCTCTACGCCAAGTGGGCCCCGCGCAAGGCGCAGTGCACGGCCCTGCTCGCGAGCGCCGACAACTTCCGCCGGTACGAACTCAAACAGCCCGACGCGAAGGTCCGCTTCGACGCCATCCTCGCCAACTACCGCCGCATCGAGACCGACTACCCCAACCTGCCCGAGGCGCGCATCGCCCAACGCCGCATCCGCGAAATCGAGCGCATCAAGACCGCCACCCTCGAGCGCCTCGCCGCCGCAGGCGGCGCGACCGACGCCTCCGGCGACGAGCCGTCCGCCGGCTCGGCCGCCGAAGAGACCACCAAAAAACAAACGACACCGGAGCCCAAGTACCTGACGGCCAAGGGCGTCCTGCGCGAAATCTCCCGCCCCTCCACCAGCAAGGGCCTCTACCGCATCACCAAGGAAGACCGCTGGGTCTGCATCGTCAAGAGCGCCACCATCGAGCTCGGCCCCTACGCCGGCAAGGCCGTCCAGGTCTGGGGCCCCGAGGCCCCCTCCGAGGGCTGGAGCCTGCGCACCATCAGCGTCTCGCGCATCAAGCTGCTGGAGTAACCCGTGAACATCTTCAAGAAAGCCCTCGTCTCCATCAAAACCGCCTTCCGCAAACAGCGGTACCTGTGCGATACCTGCAAGTACGACTACGGCGAGGCCTGCCGGCGGCCCGAACGCCCCAACGCCATCACGTGCCCGGACTACAAACGCCGCGCCTAGCCCCGGCACCCGACGGAGGTCTGACAATGCTCCGACAGACAATGACCCGGCAGACAATGGCCCCACAGACAACGGCCCGACAGACAACAGCCCGCGCACCCCTTGCGATTGCCGCACGCGCCGTCCTCATCCTCGGCGTCCTCGCTGTCCTCAGCGCCCTTGCCCCGCCGCCGGCGACCGCGGCCGGGGAGTCCATCGGCGAGTTGCGCGACCGCATCACCGAAACCGAGCGCAAGAAGCTCGAACTCGTCCGCACCCTCGCCCTCATCGCCGAGGCGCGCGGCGACGACGAGCAAGCCATCGCCTACTCCCGCCAGGCCTTTATGCTCGACCCGACCGACGAGACGCTCGCCCGCAAGCTCCTCGGCCTGCTGCGCCGGGACGAGCGCTGGGCCGACATGGTGCCCATCTACGAGCGCCTCATTGACGAACACCCCGGCCGCAGCCAGCAGTACCTGCTCGAGCTCGCCCGATGCCACTTCAAGACCGGCGACGCCGACCGCGCGCTCGAAGTCCTCGAGCAGTGCCGCAAAGAGGACCCCGACTCCGAAGAGACCTACATCGAGATCGCCAAGCTCCTGGGCGACAACGCCCGCCTCGCCGACGCCGCCGCCATGCTCGAGCAGGCCGTCGCCGCCCGGTTCAAGAAGAGCTACAAGCTGCACGCCAGGCTCGGCCTCATCTATATCGAGCTCGGCCAGACCGACAAGGCGATCCAGGCCCATGAGGCCGCCTTCGACCTCGTCGACCGCGGCGCCGAGCGCGACGAGATCCAGAGCCGCCTCATCTCGCTCTACAAAAAGGCCGACCGCATAGACGAGATCGTCGCCAAGCGCGAGGGCGAGATCGAACAGATTGACGCCCAGCTCGTCGAACTCTATTGGACCGAAGCCGCACGCCACGAAAAGGCCGGCCGGCTCGACGAGGCCGTTCGCTTCTACCGCAACATCGTCGCCCTCGCGCCCGACTCGGACAAAGGCAAGGCCGCGGCCGCCAAGCTGACAGAGATTGCACCCAAACCCAGGGAGGAGGAGACGTGAGCCCACAGCACCGAACGCTCGTTAGCCGCGTCTTCGCGGCCCGTGTCCTCACGGCGGGTGTCCTCACGCCCCGTGTCCTCACGGCCCGTGCTCTCGCCAGCCGCGTCTTCGCGGCCCGTGTCCTCACGGCCGGTGTCCTCACGGCCTTCGGCGCCGCCGGCCTGCTCCTCGCCGCGAGCGCCGCCGATGCCGCCGCGCCGCCCAAAGACACCGCCGCCGAGAACAAGGCGCCCGTGTACGAGTTCCTCAGCAAGAGCGGCTTCTCCAAGCGCGCCAAACCCGAGGCGGCCCTCCTGCGCGGCGTCATCACCGTCAACCGCGGCGGCCGCAAGGTGGTCACCAGCACGGTGCGCGCCATAGACGGCAAAGGCAAGGACCAGGCCAAGTGGCTCGAGGCCATCCAGGCCGCCATCCTCAACGGCACGCTCGCCGAGGCGCGTGAAGACAACCCCAAGGTCGGCTCGGTCGAGATCGCCTACTCCAACGGCAAGACCCTCACCGTCATCATCTACAAGTACTACTACGAGATCACCACCTCGGCCGGCACGATCCGCTTCACGAGCCCGCCGCTGAACAAGATCCTCTACGAGCTGCTCAAGTAGCGGAGGGCCACGCGCACATGCAAGACACGGTGAGGCTGGCCGTCATCGGCGTGGGCGTCCACAGCGCCCGCCACGCCGCCGTATTCAGCACCATGCCCGGCGTCGAACTCGTGGGCGTCGCCGACACCGACGAGGCCGTCGCGCGCTCCGTCGCCCGCGACTGCACGACCACCCCTGCCACCGACTTCCGCACCCTCCTCGACCGGGTGGACGCCGTGAGCATCGCCGTGCCCACCAGCCGCCACTTCGACGTCGCCGGCGCCTGCCTCGAGCGCGGCATCCACGTCTTCCTCGAAAAACCGATCGCCCGGACCACCGAGCAGGCCGCCGCGCTCATCGAGCTCGTGCGCGGCACGCCGGTCGTGTTCCAGATCGGCCACGTCGAGCGCTTCAACCCCGCCATCACCGCCCTCGAGCGCCTCGTCGAGCGCCCCCGCTTCATCGAGGCCCACCGGCTCGCCACCTACTCGCCCCGCATCACCGACGTCGGCGTCGTCATGGACCTGATGATCCACGACCTCGAAGTCATCCTCCACCTCGTCGGCGCGCCGGTGACCGCCGTCTCGGCCATCGGCGTCAACGTGCTGAGCGCCACCGAGGACATCGCCAACGCGCGCCTCGAATTCCGCAACGGCTGCATCGCCAACGTCACCACCAGCCGCGTCAGCCCCGAGCCGATGCGCAAGATCCGCCTCTTCCAGCAGGACGCCTACATCTCGCTCGACTACCGCGCCCAGGAGGGCCTCATCTACCGCAACCACAACGGCCGCATCGTGCGCGAGCCGGTCCCGACCCAAAAGGGCCGGCCGCTCGACCTCGAACTCGCCGCCTTCGTCGAGTGCGTCCGGCGCGGCCGCCAACCCCGCGTGGGCGGCGAGCAAGCGACCCGCGCCCTCGAGCTCGCCCTCGACATCCTGCGCGACATCGCCCGGCGGAACGAATGCCTCCCAAAACAATCCTGATCGTCGCCGGCGAGCCCTCCGGCGACCTCCGCGGCGCCGAGCTCGTCTCGGCCCTCGCCGACCTGGCCGACCTCGACCCCGCCGTGACCCTGTTCGGCATCGGCGGCGACCGCATGCGCGCCGCCGGCGTCGAGCTCGTCCACGACATCACCGAGATCGCCGTGACCGGCTTCGTCGAGGTCCTGCGCGGCCTGCCGCGGTTCCGGCGCGTCTTCCGCGACGTGGTGCGCGCCGCGCGCGCGCGCCGGCCCGACGCCGCCGTGCTCATAGACTTCCCCGGCTTCAACCTCAAGCTCGCCGCGAAGCTCCGCCCCCTCGGCATCCCCGTCATCTACTACATCAGCCCCCAGGTCTGGGCGTGGCTGCCCGGCCGCGTCAAGCGCATGGCGCGCTGCGTCAACAAGATGATCGTCATCTTCCCCTTCGAGTACGACGTCTACCGCCGCGCCGGCATGGACGTCGAGTTCGTCGGCCATCCCCTCATTGATGCCCTCAAGCCCGAGGTCCCCCCCGACGCGTTCCGCGCCCAACACGACGTGCCCGAGGGCGCCGGGATCGTCGCCCTGCTCCCCGGCAGCCGCCGCAACGAGGTCGCACACAACCTGCCCGTCATGCTCGCAGCCGCCGAGCTCATCGCCGCCCAAACGCCCGGCGCGCGCTTCTTCTTGCCGCTCGCCTCGCCCGCGCTGCGTGCCGTCGTCGAGCCCCGCGCGGCCCGTGCGGGCGTCACCGTCCTCGACGGCCAGGCCTACGACGTGATCCACGCCGCCGACGCCGCCATCGTCTGCAGCGGCTCGGCCACCCTCGAGACCGGCTGCGCCGGCACCCCCCTCGTCGTCATCTACCGCACCTCCGCGCTCACCTACCTCATTGCCCGCCGCCTCGTCCGCGTCGAGCACATCGGCATGATCAACATCCTCGCCGGCGAGCGCGTCGCCCCCGAATACGTCCAGCGCGCCGCCCGCCCCGAGCCCATCGCGCGCGACATCGTCCGCTTCCTCACCGACGAGGCGCACGCCGCCGCCACCCGCGCCAAGCTCCTCGCGGCCAAGGCCAGGCTCGGACCCCCCGGCGCCGCCGCCCGCGCCGCCCGCGCCGTGCTCGAGGCGCTGAAAGGGTAAGAGCTGACCTGTGTAGCGCCGGCATCTCCCGACCTGAGCCACGCCGAAGGTTGCCGGCTGTCCCGGGGGCAGCTCGCCCACCGAAGCTTCAGCGGAGGCGGGTCCCGCCCCCGTTCTGTGTAACCACGACGGCGGAAAAGCGTTGAGCGTACCCCCCGCCTCCGCTAGCATAGCCGGGAATCCCGTGAAAGACCCGCTTGATGGCCACGCCCTCCGCACACAGCAGCGACGAGGCCCGAAAGCGACGGACCGCCGCGCGCCTCTTCGCCCTGCTCCGCCCCCACGCGCCGACGATTGCCACGGCCCTCCTGTGCATGCTGATCCTCGCCGTCATCAACGGACTGATGCCGTTCATCGTCATGATGACCGCCGAAACTGCGGAGGAGATGCTCGGCAAGGCCGGCGCCAGCGGCAAGCTCAACATCATTCGCCAGATCGGCAATCTCTTTACCGATGTCCGCCAGCGGCCCATCCCCTTCCTCATCACCATCGTCGTCATCTACTTCGCCTTCAAAGGCATCTTCACCTACCTGCAGGCCGTGCTCATGGAACAGGTGGGCAAGCGCGTCATTCGTGGCATGCGCAACCGCCTCTACCGCCACGCGACCAGCCTGTCGTCCGATTTCTTCACACAGGCGCGGACGGGTGACCTGATCTCACGCACGACGAACGACATCGTGATGGTCGAGGAAGCCCTTGTCCGCACATTTGCCGACCTCTTCCTCCAGCCGCTCAACCTCATCGCCACCGTCGCGGCCGCCTTCTGGCTCAACTGGAGGCTGGCCCTCATCGCAATCGTCGCCATCCCCGCTGTCCTCTTCCCCGTGCTGGCCATTGGCCGTCGCATCCGCCGCCGCACCAGACGCGTCCAAGAGAAACTGGCCGACCTCACCAGCATTCTCCAGGAAACTTTCGAGGGCATCCGTGTCGTCAAGGCCTTCAACATGGAGCCGTATGAAATCGAACGATTCGAGCGCGAAAACCAGCGGCTCTATCGCCTCAGCGTGCGCATCATCCGCCAGTACAACATCGTGCGACCCGTCATCGAGCTGCTCGGCGGCATCACCATCGCTGGGGCTCTCGTGATTGGCGCCGGTTTGTTGCGCATGGCAGTGCCCGTGATCCTTGCCTTCTCCGCCGCCATTATCCGCATCTACGAGCCAGCCAAGAAGCTCGGTGCCCTCTACAACAAGATCCAGATGAGCATCGCAGCCGCCGAGCGGGTCTTCCAGGTCATGGATCTCAAGCCCAGCGTCGCCGAAGAACCCGACGCCGGCGTCCTGCCGCCCATCCGCGACCGCATCACCTACGAGCACGTCAGCTTCGCCTATGAAGACGAGCCCGTGCTGCGCGACATCTCGCTCGAGGTCAAGCGCGGCGAGGTCCTCGCCATCGTCGGACCCAGCGGCAGCGGCAAGACCACCATCGTCAACCTGCTCCTGCGCTTCTACGACCCCACCGACGGCACCATCAGCATCGACGGCACCAACCTGCGCGACGTCACCCTCGCCAGCCTGCGCGAGCAGATCGGCCTGGTCACCCAGGACGTCGTGCTCTTCAACGACACGG
>CAZJXV010000039.1:0-20055 GCA_964550015.1 uncultured Verrucomicrobiota bacterium | reverse complement strand
TGATCAAGGTCAGCGAGGAAGACCTGCGCGGCAATCCCGCGCTGATCGAGAACCGGTTGCGGTTCTTCAGCAACGCGGTCGAGACGCTCGCGCGGGGCCGGGACCTGGTGTCCATTCGTGCCAAGACGCTCACGAGGAGGCCGTTCGAGCACGGCTCCAAGGCAAGGATGACGGCGTACAAGCTCATCAACGTGCTCGCGGTGCCGGTGGTGGTGGTCGCGCTTGGCGTGGTGCGCTACGTGATGCGGCGGCGCTCGAGGCGCGTGTATCGGGAGAAGGGGCTGTCGTGAAGGCGAGGCAGATTCTCATAGGCATCGTTGTCCTGGCGGTCGCCGGCGTGCTGCTGCTGGTGTTCGGCAAGCCGCGCAGCGCCTCGCGCGGCATAGAGGAGCTGGTCGGCACGCTGGTGGTGCCTGGGTTTGTGCCGGAGGAGGCGCGTGCGATCGAGATCGCCAAGTCCGGCGCGGAGCCCGTGCGCGTGCGCAAGGGGAGCGGCGGTTGGGCCGTCGAGAGCGCCTGGGGTTACCCGGCCGACCCGGCCCGCGTGGACACGCTGCTGGAGGCGATCACCGAGCTGCGTGTGCGCCAGGTGCGCTCGACGCGTGAGGCCAGCCACCCCGATTTCCAGGTGGACGAGGCCGAGGGCGTGTGGGTGCGCGTGTACGACCGGAACGACACCACCCTGGCCGAGCTCTGCGCCGGCAAGACGGTCTCGTATGACCGGTGCTTCGTGCGGCGGAGCGGCTCGAGCCGCGTGTTCGAGGTGACGCCCAACCTGCTGCAACATGTCGGGGCGACGGGCGCCGATCGCGTGCCGCGCCCGACGTTCCTGGTGAACCTGAGGGTGCTCAGCCTCAAAGGCGACGACGTGCGCGCGATCACGCTGGAGCGCGAGAGCGGCAAGGTCGTGCTCAGGAAGACGGAGGTCGAGGCGCCGGGCGTCAACCCCGACACCGGCGAGGAGGAGACGACGACGGTCACCAGGTGGATGATCGTCGAGCCCGAGGAAGAGGAGGCGGACGAGAACACCTGTCGCATCGTTGCCGGCGGCCTCACCGGTATGATGGCGACCGAGATCGCGGGCGAGAGAACGATTGACGAGTGCGGTCTCGCGCCGCCTGCGGCGACGGTGACGCTCGAATTCGGCGAAGCCGTTTCCGGTGAGGCGACGTCCGGTGAAGCGGCCGCCGAGGCACCGCCGGTCACGGTGCTTTTCGGTGACAAGGAGACCGATAAGGACCGCTACTACGCCATGACGGGCGAGCCGGGGGCACGAATCTTCATTGTCTCGAGCTACTACCGGAACCTTGCGCAGAAGGACCTCAACGAGTTCCGCAAGGTCAAACACGAAGAGCCCGCCGAGGAGGCACCGGAGGCCGCCGAGGAGGCACCGGAGGCCGCCGAGGAGACAATGGAGGCCGCCGAGGAAGAGCCGGAGGCGACCGGTGAGACACCGGAGGTCGCGGACGAGGCACCGGAGGCGGGGGAAACGGCGCCGGAGCAGCCTTCTGAAAACGCTCCGGGGTCTGAAGAGGCGCCGCCCGAGTCCGCGTGATCGGTTTTCCCACCCACCTCGATCCCGGAAGGCCCCTTTCACCGCCGCGCATTCGCATTTCGCTTGCTCAACGGGGTTCACATCATGCTCTGGGTGTTGCCGGACGGCCTGTGGGCGGGTCTGTGGATAAGTAGTTGACAACGCGGCGGGAATGGTCCGGCAAGGCCGGCTCGATTCCTAACAACTTCTCCCACAGCGTATTATAACCTAAGCCTCAACAGGCACCTGAGGTTTTTCGATTGTGGATAGTCTGTGGGTCGGCGGTGTGATGGAACGTTTCCACAGCGCTATTCTCTTGAGGAGAAGGGTATTAGGGGGACAGTCCCCCAGCGGCCGATGCCTGTGTGGGTGGCCTGAGTAAAAAATAGGGACAGGCACCTATTTTTCTGCGCCAGGGTGGATCAAATGTGTTCGGCACCCACAGAAAAATGGGTGCCTGTCCCTATTTTTTCCGGGCAAAAAGAAAGACAGGCGAGGTACGTGCCGCCTGCCTCTCCGGTTATGATAAGTTCTGCCTAGGTGAAGCAGAATTCCACGCTAGTGTCCGGCCTTCGGCCCGGAGATCTGGTTATTGATCATCATGACGCGCTTGACGTCGTTGGCGATGGAGATCATCGCCTTCGACACCTCCGAGGCAAAGACGGAGAAGCCCTTGAGCAGCTCCTTCATTTTGTCGAGCTTTCCTCGGAGGTAGAGCATATTGACGTCGAGGATGACGCTATTGGCGCGTGCTTCAAGTTCGCTGTATTTGCTGTATAGGCTGATGGCCTGATCTAACGTGAGCCTGTTCATCCGAGCTCATCCCCCTTCAAGGCTGCAAGTGCCGCGCTTGGTGGTGGTTGAGGCGTCTCCTTTCGCCTGCACAGATAGTATACACCGGAAGTTGCGTTTTGTCAAGGCGCCAAGTGCCTCTAAATCACCACCACTCGGCCGGTTCGAACGGGTCGTGTCCTCCTGCCTTGAAGGCTTCGTGGTTTGCGTCTCTCACTTCCTTAGACGTGGTCCGATCACGGTTCCTTCAACGCGGTGTTGGCCGGGTCGGTTCCTGGGCCGGGTCGGGTGGGGAAGGCTGTTCCAGGCGGGCCAAGAGGGCTTGAAGGGGTTGAAGAAGGGGGTCAGTGCGCCTCGACAACGCGTGCGCGGGGATCGCCGAACTCCTCGGGCTTCGCCACCTTGTTGACCGTGAAGACCACGTCAATCTCGTTGCCGGGCTCGAGCGGGTCCTCGAACCGGAACACCTGGGCGGCCCCGAGGCCGCTACGCGGGTTGCGCCTGTAGGGGAGCTGGCAGGAGACCTTGGCCGAGGTCACCGCCTTGGTGCCGTTGTTCCTGATATACACGATGACCTTCAGGCTTTTCGACGAGGCGAGGTAGTGGGGATTGGTGTCCGTTATCGGCACGCGGACGCTGAGCTGGTCGGCGAGGCCCGTGTCTGAGCCCCGAACGGTGGGCCCCCTGGACTCCGAGAGGTTGGACTCCGAGAAGCTCGCGCTCTCCTCGGTGTCGTCGGACCCGCCGGTCCTGTCCTTGTTGATGATCGTGATGACGCAATAGAGCCCGAAGGCCACGACGGCGAGCGCGAGCAGCGACGGCAGGATGGCCTTGTACCACCTCGGGATGGCATGCGCGACGATGAAGCCGAGCACGCCGATCGCCACGATCAGCCACGCCAGTAGGATCTCCGTGCTGAGGACCATTTCCGCAATCGGCATTGTGCTGTCACCTCCTTGATTGTCCTGGAGTATTCGAACACAGCCTGTTTAGCAGAAGTGCTGCCGGACCTCAACGTTTCCCTTGAGCGGGCGCGTTTCCGGTCGTCGCTGCAGGGGGGCACGGTGTGGCACGTCGGGGGAACGGCGGCAAGGGGGCAGGAGGGTGGCGCCGGCGTGGGCGAGGCTTCGTTGGGGCTCGTTGAGCGTGGAGGGGTTCCTTTTCAGGGTGTCTGGCCGGCGGGGGAGGGTGCATCGCGGGGTAGGGCTACCTCCTTGGGCGCATGGACGCGGATCGGCTCTTCGATGCCGGCGCGCCGCGCGAAGTGCCCGAGCCGCTCGAGAAGGGGCTCGGTGATCTCCTGGCCGCGCGCGAGCACTATCAGCCCGGTGTCAATGCGCACGTCGTCCACGGTGACCATGCCGACCTTGAGCTCGTCGAGGCCGACGGACCAGACCTCGTTCTCGATCTCGGCGGAGAGCAGCTCGGCGAAGGCCGCGAGCACGCGCGGGTCGTACCAGCCGGTGCGGTTGCTGAGCTGCTCGAGTGCCTCCGCCTTTTGCGAGCCGCTCGATTCGAGCGTGTCGAAGTCGAGGACGAGCTTGAGGATGCGCGCGCCGAGGGGGATGCGCTCGCCGGCGATCTCGTCGTGGGGCACGCCGAGTCCGTTGTACTTCTTTTCCTGGTAGGCGACGATCTCGGCCACCGTTTCGAGGCGGGGTATCTTGGCGATGAGGTCGTGTCCGAGCTGGGGGTGTTTCTCGAACATCTGCTCTTCGCCGGGCCCGAGCGGCTTGCCGAGATAGACTTTCTCGAGGGCGTCGGGCGGCATGGCCACGCAGCCCAGGGGTGAGAGCATGGCGGCGAGCTCCACACGCCAGGGGTCCGGCATGTCGAGGCGCGCGGCGACGTCGCGGGCGCGCTTGCGCACGCGCATGGCGCGGCCGAACGCCGCCGGGCTGGCGAGGGCCAGGAGGTCGGTGAGCACCTTGATGCTGCCGTGCAGCGTTCGCTGGAGCAGGATGCGCTCGGCGGTGACGAGGCGGTGCTGCTCGAGGGCGGCGTCGAGGGCTTTGGTAAGCGCCTCAGGCGGGCACGGCTTGGTCAGGAAGCGGAAGATGTGCCCGTCGTTGACGGCGTGCACGGCCATATCGAGGTCGGCGTAGCCGGTCAACATGACCCGGACGCTGTCGGGGCTTGCCTCGCGCACCCTGGCGAGGAAGCGGACGCCGTCCATGCCGGGCATCCGGAAATCGGAGACGACGACGGCGAACGGCCCTTCGCTCTCGAGCAGGTTCAACCCTTCGGGGCCGCTGGCGGCGGGGGTGACGTGGAATCGCTTCCGGAGGTGGCGCACGAGGCCCGCAACGAGGGACGGGTCATCGTCGACGAAGAGGATTTTTTCAGTTGTTCGCGCCGGCATGTTTCTTTTTCTCCATCAAGGCCGACCGGGACAGTTCGCGCCAGTCAGGCACGCGATGCGCCACCCCGACCTCCTCGAGGTACGTGGCATCGGCGCCGCTCACCTGGGGGTCACGGGCGTCCGCGTTGGTTTCGTGCACGAGGGCATTCGCCACGTGCACGGGCGTAAGCGGGGCAAAGGCCCGGGTCAGGCACCTGGACGGAGCGTGATGGAAGGCCACCGCCTCGACGATGGGGTCGCGCAGCCCCCACAGGCCCAGCAGATAGGCGCCAAGCTCCGCGTGCGTCACGCCCAGGAGGTCGCGCTCGGCCTCGTGCAGCGGCATCTCGCGCTCGCGCGCGCTTTGGCACGCGTGCGCCCAGGTCTCGGGCAGTTCGGCGGCCAGCACGAGCTTGCCGACGTCGTGGAGCAGGCCGGCGATGAGCGCTTCCTCGAGCAGGTTCCGGTCGTGGCACGAGGTTCGGGCGATTTCCCTCGACAGGGCGCCGACCCGCATGCTGTGTGGGTAGAGGGCCTCGGCCGCCTTTTGCGCGGTGTCCGTGTGTTCGAATTCGGAGAACACGCCGGCGGTCAGTACGACGGCCCTGACGGTATCGAGGCCGAGGTAGGTGATGGCCTGCGGCAGGCTCTCGATGTGGTGGCGCAGGCCGAAGAAGGCGGAATTGACGAGCTGGAGGATCTTGGCGACCATCCCGACGTCGCTGCTGATGATGCCGGCGATGTCGTCGACCGAGGCATCGGGCGAGCCGAGCATCCGGTGCAGTTGATCGTAGAGCAGCGGCACGCTCGGCAGCGACTTGATGTTGGCCACCACGGCGACGAGCTGCTCATCGGCCAGCAGCTCGTGCAGCGCGCAGGCGCGCGCGACCGTTGCCTTGAGGGTTTCCGCGTCACACGGCTTGGCAAGGAACTGGTGCGTCGGGCCGACGGACCTGACGGCCATCTCGTCGTCGGAGTAGCCGGAGAGGATGAGGCGTACGGCCGCGGGGCAGCGCTGCTTGACCTCGTCGAGGAGCGCGGCGCCGTCCATTTCGGGCATGCGCATGTCGGAGACGACCACGTCGAAGGGCGCCCGGTCAATGGCGTCGAGGGCCTCGCGGGCGGACGCGGCGAACGTCAGGTCCCACTCGTCGCGCATGGGGCGCAGCATCCTGCGCAGACCGTCGAGCACCTTGGGCTCGTCGTCAACGAAGAGGATCTGCCTTTTCATCGTTTCGGCTCCGCTGTCCCGGCCCGCCTCAGAGCGGCAGGCGGATGGTAAACGTCGTGCCGGTGCCGACGTTGGTGTCGAACGTCAGTGTGCCGCCGTGCTTCTCGACGACGGCGTTGTGCGCGATGGCCAGGCCCTGGCCGGTGCCCTTGCCGACTTGCTTCGTGGTGAAGAACGGCTCGAAGACGCGGTCGCGCACGGCCTCGGGGATGCCCGCGCCGGTGTCGGCGATGCGGATGACGGCCTCTCGGCCCTCCCGGCGCGTGCTGATGGTGATCGTGCCCTTGCCGCCGCCCGTCTCGCCGGCGGCCTCGGCGATGGCGTGGGCGGCGTTGACCAGGAGGTTGAGAAAGACCTGGTTCAGGTCGCCCAGGTAGCACGGCACGGGCGGCAGGTCCGGGTCGAGGTCGGTGACGACGTCGGCGACGTACTTGAGTTCGTTGTGTGCGACTGTCAGTGTGTTCTCCAGCGCGCGGTTGACGTCGGCGAGCGCCTTTTGGCCGCCGTTCGGGTGGGAGAAGTCTTTCATCGCCCGTACGATGGTGGCGACGCGTTCGACGCCTTCGAGCGTCTGGCCGATGGCCTTCGGGATTTCGTCTTTGAGGTAGGCCACGTCGGAGTCCTTCTCGACCTGGGCGAGCCGGTCCAGCACGGCGGGCGCGACGCCGCCGGCCTCGACGGCCTCGACGGCCTGCTTGAGCCCCTCATAGGCGTGCAGGACCTGCTGCAACTGCTCGAATGACTCGAAGAGGAAGCGAGTGTTGTCGCCGACGAACTGGATCGGCGTGTTGATCTCGTGGGCGATACCGGCCGCGAGGGCGCCGACGGACTCGAGCTTCTGTGCCTGGCTCAACTGCTCCTCCACGATCGTGCGCTCGGTCACGTCGGCGCCGAGCAACACGAGGCCCGCATACACGCCCTGCTCGTCCTTGATCGGGTTGACCGAGATGGCCAGCAGACCGACGGTGCCGTTGGGCCGGGTGAAGCGGACGTTTTCGAGGTCGAACGGGGCGTCGGCGTCGCGGCACGCGGCGATCGTTTCAAGGAACTCGCCGTTGTCCCAGGCGATGGCGGATTCGGCGAGCGGCCTGCGCAGCGCCTCGCGGGCGGCGACACCGAACGTCCGCTCCGCAGCGGGGTTCCACTGGGTGATTCGGTCGTTCTCGTCCACGGCGATCACGATGGAGCTCACCGAGGAGAGAATGCCGTTCATCAGGCGGTTCGCCTCTTCGACGGCCTGCGAGGCGGCTTTGAGTTCCGCCTCGGCCTGGGTGCGCTCGCGGATCTCGATCTCGAGCTCGTGCCTGGCCGTGACCTGTTCTGCTGCGAACCGGCGCGTTCGGGCGGCGCGGCCCAGCACGAGCAGGATGTAGGCGATCAGGAAACCGGTCAACAGCGGTCCCCCGGCCAGGAATACCCAGGGCTGCCACGTGCGCTTGGCGGCGAGGAACTCCGGGGTCGGCCTGCAGACGACGAGCCATCTCCGTCCGCCGACGGCGAGCGTCGTCGCGTGGTGCAGCCCGGCGTGCAGATCGGTCGCGTCATGGGTCAGCGCGGCCGGCGTCGTGCGCCTGCGCGACGAATGGAAGTAGAGGAGCCGGCTGTCCCGAGGGGCCGAGGTGTCGAAAACGTGGACGTCCACGCCCTCCGGCGCCAGGTGTGCCATTGCTTCCGTCACGACATCCCCGATGCCGAGGACGGCCGCGGCGAAGGCGATGAGGTTTTGCCCGCGCGCTTCAACGGAGTCGGTGGCCGCGCGTTTGCGGTATGCGGGCAGGAAGATGAGGACACTGGATCGGTCGCCGGTCTTCCACGGGAGCGCCATCAGTCCCGTGGCGACTGCCTGGCCTGTGTCGCATGAATCGTTGAGCGCCCTCAAGAGCGTCGGATTGGAGGCCAGGTCGAAACCGAGTGCCTCGCTGCTGTTCCCGGAAGTCTCGGCCAGGTGGATCGGGAAATACTCTGTGCGCGGGGTCGCTCGGACCGGCTTCCCTTGCGCGTTGAGCTCCGTGATCTCGAACGGGGCATGGCCGTCTATGCGTGCGGCTTCCTCGTAGGCTGCACGCTCGGCGTCGGGCACCCGGCGAACCCATGCCAATGTCGGGCCGCTCTGGTGACGGGCGAGGATGGGGCGTACGAATTCACGGAACTCTTGGCGGGTCACCTCCTGCGAGGCGGCATGGAACGCGGCGATCGTTTCGAGCTCGAGGACGTACTGGTCGAGGTGCCGCCTCAAGGCGTCGGCCCGGTTGTCTGCGGCGCGCTCGAAATCAGCCTGTATCCGGGCTCCTTCCCGCCCGCGGGCACTGATGAAGAGAAGGGCAGACAGGCCGATGCCGAGCCAGACCACCAGCGCCAGAGGAACGTGCTGGGGCTTGAATCGGCGTTTGCAGTCGCTCTCAACCTTGCTCGATAGGTTGTTCATCCGTCAAGCTCGAGCCGCACCAATAACACGAATCGGTCGTCGGCGCCGGACGCGACATCGGGTCAGGACGCCGAGTGACACAGGGCCGTCGCGGACAGGCGGAAATCGTCACATGGGCAATCCCATAGTCGGCCCGTTATTCACAACCCAGCTCACAATTGGCACTATAGGATCAACATGTTGACAGCAAGCTTTTTTGGAGCAAGGGACGTGCCACGCCAGCCATATTGGCAGGGCACGGGCGATTATGGACGGAATCGTGGGTGCGAGACGTGAGGGCGGCCGCGCCGTGCTTCTGTGGTGTATGGCTGCCTGCCGGCGGTCAGACCCATCTCGGCCGTACTGTCAGGCCGGAATGCGGCCGCCGGCGCTTCGGATGCTGCCGGCTCCTGGTCCCGGGGTCAACTTGACGTGAGAGGTGAGAGGTTCTATAGGCTAAGGACGCGACGCTCAGAAAGCGCGGGAGCCGGGGCACGGCCGCGCGGGGAATTGGGCTGCGACAAAAACCCCCAAGGATTCTGGTGGGAGTGGTGTCATATCAGTTGAGAGAAAAGGCAAATCGGTGAGGGAAACTATCGAGCCGAGGGCGGGCAACGATACGGAGTTGATCGTGCTGTGCAGGCGCGGCGACGAGGCGGGATATCGCGGACTCGTGGCGCGTTATGGGCCGATGCTGTGGCGGATTGCGCGCCGGATCACCGGGTCGCGGGAGGACGCGGAGGACCTTTCTCAGGAAGCGTTTGTCCGGGCCTTCCGATCGCTGAGGCGGTTTCGGGGACGGTCGAAGTTCTCGACGTATCTCTGCTCGATCGTCGTGAATCTCAGCCTGAACCACCTGCGGCGGAAGCAGCGACGGCCGGAGACGTCGGCCGGCAGCGCGGGCACTCGGCCGGCGGAAGAGAGGATGTCCGCGAGGACGGGCACCGAGGCATTCGAGTTCAAGGAGGCGCTCGAGAAGGAGCTCGATGCGCTCTCGCCCGAGCTTCGGGCCTCAATTGTGCTCACAGCCATCGAGGGGATGAGCCACAGGGAGGCGGCCGGCGTGCTTGGGTGCGCGGAGAGCACGGTCTCGTGGCGGGTGCATGAAGCGAGAAAGCAGCTCCGGCGACGACTGAAAGGATGGCGTGGCGGACACTAGGGAGGCAGGTTATGGACAGGGACAAGGCGGAAAGGCTTGTGGAGCAATATGTGGACGGAGCTCTCGCCCCGGTGCAGGCCAGGGAGTTCGAGCGCTGCATGGCCGACGATGAGTCCCTGCGCGAGGCGGTCGAGGACGCAAGGCTCATTCGGTCCGAGCTTCCGAAGCTCGTCGAGGACGCCCCGGACGAGGGGTACTGGCGGCGTCTGGCCGGGAAGCTCGTGCTGCGGGAGCGCCGTCCACCGGTCAGATGGAAGACCCGATTGGCCTTCGGCGGCGCTGTCGCGTGCATTGCCTTCCTCGTCGGGGTTTCTCTCTCTTACAGGGCCGAGCTGCGGCGGCTGAGGGAGGCGGCTGCTCTTCCTGCCGACGGTACGACGGCGGCGAGTCTCACCAAGTACTTCGAGCCCAGTGAGAGGACCAGCCGAGATAGGGCCGTGTTCGACTCGCTGGAGGCTACGTACCCTGAGCGAATGGAATGGGTCGGCCGCAGCAACGGGCATGCATTTCTTGGGCTGAGCGACACGCCGGCTCCGGCGGCCGGGGCCGGGCGGACGCTCCTGGCGATCGAGACCGTGGTCCTGCGAACCACTGCCGGAGGGAAGCGGGAGGTGGTGCTGCGCCCCAGGGTTGTCGCCCTGGATGGCGCGGAGACTGCCATCGAAGTCCCGGCCACGACGGGAAGGCCCGAGGCCGTTATCCGCACGGCTCTCAACGTTCGGGACGGTCGTGTGGGCGGCTCGGTGGAGTTCGCCTGCGCAGCAGAGCCGAGCGGAACCGCCCTGGCCTCGACCGGGGCCGTGTCGCTTGCCCTCGGAGAACCGGCGCGGGTCTTGTCGCTCAACCTGGGCGAGGCGGAATATGCCCTGCTTCTGCGGTCAAGTGTCCTGGGGCGGAGATGAGCTGATGCGGCTGCCGGTACTGCTCATAGCCCTGCTCACGGCGCAGGTCCCGTACGTCCTGGCGGAGCCTTCGGTCTCGGTCGAGCCGGATCAAGGCAACGTGTGGTCGGGATCGAGGGCCGACGTCCGGGTCATACTCGATGGCTTCAAGGTGAGAAGGGCGCGGGTCGTCTGGCATCTTGTAACAAACGGCACGGCGATAGCCACGGGCGGGGCACGGATGCGGCTTCGCCGTGGGCATGGCGAGCGGCGGCTCGTGATCCCCGTGCCTGAGGTGGAGCGGCGTGTCTCAACGTCGTTGGTCGTGACGGCCTCGCGAGGCGAAGAGGTGCTCGGGCGGGGCGCCGCGGCGATGACGGTGTTCCCGCCGATGGGCAAGGACGAGTTCGGGGCGGGGCTCGTTGGTCTCGACCTGCATGTTTACGATCCAGGCGGCGGGCTCGTTGCGCTGCTCGAGAAGCTGGGGATTTCGTTCAGACGAACGCGGACGTCGGAGGTTGGCGATATCCCGGACGATGCCGTTGTTCTCGTCGGGGCCGGTGCGCTCGGGAAAGGCCGCCTGTCGCCCGGCGAGATGTTGGCGCTCGCGCGGCAGGGCAGAACGTTGGTTATTCTGTGTGAGGAGTCGCTGGGCCAGGAGCGCGAGTGGGAGGACGCGGGCGTCGAGCTGCTCGCGGAACCCGTACTCGTGCCCGCAGCGACGTGGGGTGCACGGCCGCCGCGTTGGTCACCAGACGTTGATGACAGCATCCTTGGCCGCTGGGCGGGGGGATGTGTTGGCGCGGCCATCTTCAACAGGCCGTCAGTGGGGAACGCTATCACATGGCTGATGGAGCCGGAGGGCGGTCTTCCGCTCATCATGGAACTGCGGCCCGGCGCCGGCCGGGTCATCCTGTGCCAGTGCCCCGTCGTCGAGCAGTTCGATGCGGAACCCACCGCGCAACTGCTTTTCAGGGACCTTTTGCGTTACGCCGGCGATTCCGGGACCGCGCCGCTCAAGGGGGCCATCCAACTGGTCCGGCAGGCGGGCGACGAGACCGCCGGGTGGACGAGCGTCGGCCTTTGTCCGGAGCTCATCGAGGCGGGTGCTCTGTTCGAGCCCGATTCTTTGAGCGGGTCGGCGGCCCTCTTTCTTGTTGGAGTTGAGTCCGCCGCGATCAAGGACTGGGTGAAGCAGCACCTGTCGCGTGAGGAGGTCAGGAGGCGGTTTTTCGATGCCGGCGGCACGCTGCTGGTCTGCAACGCTACGGTGGAAGATACGACGCTGATGGAAGAAACGATCGGCGCGTCCATGGTTCCCGGAACGAGCGTGGCCGGCCAACCGATCGTGATAAGCGAGGCGGGCGGAGGGGAGCTCGTTCGGGGCCTGACACCGGGGTTCGTTGCCTCGGCCGTCGGCACGGAACCTGTCGCCAGAGCTGTTGTCACACAGGATGAGGACGGGATTGCCGAGTTGGTTGGGCCGGGATGGGTCCTGAAATGTGAGCGTGGGCGCGGGCGCGTCATCGTGTGCCAGGTGCCTCTGGACGAGGAGAACGAGGCGCAACGCCGATTCTACGTGCAGTTCTTGACGAACGTGGGTATCCGCCTGTCCGGCTCGGCGAACGATTAGCAGACCATTTGAAAAGGACATAGGAAGGAGAAGCATGATGCGGACTACGATGACAGTGCTCTGCGCGTTGCTGCTTGTTGGCACGGGCGCGTTGGGCGGCGCGGCAGCAGCTCAGAGACCCAAGCTCACCGTCGCCGTTCTCGACTTCGATTCGGAGGAGCGGGGCGGGGTGACGCTGGGCGCGAAGGTCGCCACGCTGCTCGAGGCGCATCTCTCGACGCAGAACGAGTATCGGCTCGTCGAGCGTGGCGAAATGAAGAAGATCCTCGAGGAGGTAGGTCTGGGGCTCTCGGGCCTGCTGGAGAAGAACTCGGCCGCGAAGGTCGGGCGCCTTCTGGGCGCGAACGTGTTGGTGACGGGCCGCGTCTTTTCTGTTGACGAAGAGATGTTTCTTGCGGCGAAAGTGATCGGTGTCGAGACGGGCCGGGTCTACGGGGAAGTCGTAAGTCTCGAGAGCACGGCGAAACTCGCGCCCGGTGTCGCTGCGCTTGCCAAGAAGGTCCACAAGTCGGTCGTGCAAAACGGCGCACTGCTCGTTGCCGTGCTCGAGGAACCGGTTGACACGATTGCGCTGGTGAAGAAGGCGCTCGGTGATGCCAAGCGTCCGAGCGCCGTGGTCACTGCCGTGGAACGACACGTCGGGCAGGCCGTGGTCGATCCGGCAGCATCCACGGAGCTGAAGTACATTCTGCTGAAGACGGGCTTCGACGTTCTCGAGGACGATCCCGCGCTGCTGAGCGATTGGGTCAAGGGCTACTTCGAGAACTCGGACACGCCGGTTCCGAGCGCGCGGACGAAGGCCGACGTGTTGATCGTGGCCGAGGCACTCAGTGAGTTCGGGACGCGCATTGAAGGGCTTGTGTCGTGCAAGGCGCGCGTCGAGGTGCGTGCGATAGACCGGAAGACCGGGACGCTGCTCGCCATCGAGCGGAAGACGGTGACGAAGGTTGACCTTTCTGAGCATGTGGCTGCCAAGGCGGCGATTCAGAGCGCAACGGCCGAGATCGCCGCGGTCCTGCTGCCGGATGCGGTCGAAAAGTGGAACAAGACGCGCGAGGAGTAGGGCGGACTTCGCCTTGCGCAGCGCCAGAGGGGCGGAGGCACGTGCGCGTTCAAACGGTGTTGCTTGTACTCGTTCTCGTCGTCGGCGCCCTGGGCCCCGCGTGGGCGGCGCCGTCTGAGCGGATGACGCTCGCGGTGATGTACTTCACCAACCGCGGCGCGGAGGGTGAGTGGGACTGGCTGCGCAAGGGGCTGGCCGACCTGCTGATTACGGACCTGGCGTCGAGCGATCGGCTGCTGCTCGTCGAGCGCGAGCGGATGCAGGCGGTGTTGAAGGAGCTGAAGGTTTCCGAATCGGGCGCCGTAGATCAGGCGGTTGCGCTGAGGGCCGCGCAGATTGCCACGGTGGACGTGGCGCTGTTCGGCTCGTATCTGGTCGCGGGCGGCGAGATCGAGATCGAGGCGCACCTGATTGACCTGGCGACGGGGAGGCTGCGCCGGGTGGAGTGGGTCAAGGGCCGGGCGGCTCGGGTCCACGAGCTCGAGAAGGCGCTCGCTGAGAAGCTCATCGCGAACCTTGACGTGAAGCTCACGGCGGCTGAACGCGCGCGGCTCAAGAAGCTCCAGACAGACAACCTGGATGCGATGGCGCATTTCTACCGGGGGCTGGACCGCTACGATCGCGGCGATTACCCGCATGCGTTTGCCGGCTTCAGGACGGCGGCTTCAAGGGATCGGCGGTACGTTCACGCGCGGTTGTGGGTGGCGAAGATCTACATCGCCATGGACGAGGTGGAGCACGGCCTGCTGGCCTACCGGAAGGCGCTGAAAGACTTTCCCGACGATCCGCTGACGCCGCAATTGCGGTTCGATTATGCCCTGGCCTTGCAGCACACGGTGCAGGACTATGAGGCCGCCATCCGGCAGTACACGAGAATCATCGAGGCACAGCCCCTCAGCAAACGGCCGCACGATGAGGTTTTGCGCGAGCGGCTTGACCTTCTTCGGGCGGCGCAAGAGAAGACGATCGAATGGTCCGATTACCGCAGCTTTATCGCCAGGCGCGCCATCGAGTCCAATATGCTGCGGAAAGCGCTGTACGGCCGCGGTCACTGCTACCACGCAACCGGCAACCTCGATCGCGCAGTGACCGATATGTACGGCGTTATTGCACGAGGTCCCTGGGCGCCAAACGACCGGTCTGGTCTGGCGCGTGAAGCCGAGAAGTCGCTCAAGGTGTGGTATTACGACCTGGCCGTCAGCGGGGCGGAGCGATCCGTTCTCCCGTCATGGACGCACCGCTTCGAGACGCCCGACGAGGCATTTGTCGCAACGTCGTTCGACGGGCCTGCGTTCGGTGACCCGCTCTCCTGCGAGATATGGGGCGGGCGTTTGTTGGAGGCGCCTGCGGGCTCGTTGTTCGACACGCTGTCTGTCCGCGTCGAGCTCTTGCCCGTCGAGCGCGCCGGTTACGCGCACTTCATTCTCCGTGATTGGCACGGAACGGAGGGAGCGAAAAGCCTCTATCTGATTCGCAACTCCGATCCGAAGCAGCTCACGTACGTCTGGGAGACGGACCTTGCGCCGGACGCCAAGCTGCTCGTGCTGCACAGGACGCGGTTCGGGCCGCGGCTCAAGCGGATCGAGATCCGCCCTTCGTTCACGAAGGCGCCCGAGCCCGACTCCGGGCGTGATGCCACGACGTTCGCAGAGGTCCGACTCTTTCTTCGGCCTGAATGGGCCGAATCGTGGGTCAACGGGTCGAAGACCGTTCGCAACTACGCCAAAGTGCCGCCGGGGCGCGCGACGGTCACGGTCGCTGCGCCCGGGTATTCCACGAAGGAGTTTGGTATTGATGTGCCGCCGGAAGGCATCGGCCTGCTCGTGTCCCTGGAGGACTACTGGACCCCCATCGTACAGATCGCGCACGGCCTCCAGCGGCCTTCCATGGTCTTCGACCGCAGGGGTCTGTACCGCATTGTGGCCGAGGGACAATCGGAAGGGGTGCGGCACCTGTACCAGCTCGTGTCACGAGATGCCCTGCACTGGGGTGAGGCGGCCAAGCTGAACGTGAACTCGGGAGCGGACGATTGGGCGCCGCACCTGATCCAGGCTGAGGACGGTACGCTGGTGCTTGCCTGGCAGTCGACTCGCGAAGGGAAGGACGACACGGTCGTCTGCGTCTCGACCTCCAAGGACGGACGCACGTGGACTGATCCCGTGCTGATACGCCATCGCGGCGAGCCGGAGAAGAGGATCATCTTCGGCTATTCCTCGCTCTGGCAGGATGCCGACGGCGTGTTCTGGCTCCAGACGACGCACGGGGTGTATCGCTCGGACGACGCGCACGCGTGGCACCTGCTGCCGCTGAAGCCGGACAAGATGTACCACACGTCGTGGCGGTTGCCCACGATTGCGACGCACGACGGGAGACTGCGTCTGGCGTGCAGTGAATACGGCACGTGGTTGCGCGGCCGGGAGGCTTTGCGCGCGCTGAAAATGCGGCCGGGGGAGACTCGTTCACACAACTTCGCCTCGGCACAGCGTCAGCTCGTCATGCTTCGGGACGGGAGCCTGTTTGCGTGCGGGTTAATCGGCGCGGCCGGCGCAACACCCAAAAATGAGGGCGCGGGGCTGGCGGCGTTTTCGGCGGACGGCAAGGACTGGACGACGCCGTACCGTCATCATGGATGGGGTCACGCAAGCATTGTGTGGGACAGGGGATCGCGTCTCGTTTGTGTGCAGGAGACGCACCCGTACGGCTCCCTCTCCGGCTCGTCAGGATCCGGCCTTGCCGTATCATTCTGCGACACCGCGCAGCTTGCGGGAAGACCTGAACAGAACCCGACAGAGCTCCGTATTCTTTCGCCGGTCGAGGCGGCGTCCGATTCAGAGATGACTTTGTTTTTCCAAAGGAGACGAGTGAATCATCTTCGAGTATGCGACGGTCGGATCTTCTGTATTTTGAGCCGCCATCCCGATGGAGCCCTTGGCGAGATAGATCCGCAGACCGGTGAGGGGCGCATTCACATTGAATCGGGGATTCCCATAGATTTCACGACGGGACCGAGCTGGTGCGACTCCGACGGGGAATGCCTGTGGATCGCGACGCAGAAGAAGGGCCTGCTCCGCTTCGGCCTTCAGGGCGGCGAGGCGAAGTGGTACACGACCGGGGAAGGTCTCGTCAGCGACAACGTCCGGACGGTCCGCTGCCACAAGGGGAAGGTGTACATCGGCACCCTATCTGGACTGAATGTCCTCGACCCCTCGACGGGGCAGGTCCAGACCATCACGACACAGGACGGGATGCCCGACAACTCGGTTGAGGCGATCGCCTTCCAGGGCCAAACTATGTGGCTTGGTGCTGAGAACAATGGCGCCATGAAGTATGACACCCGCGCCAAGAAATGGACTCATTTCGCTTATGACCACGAGAAGATCGGAAAGGGCGGGCCGGACCTGCTCTCGACATACGTGCCTGCCATCTTTATCGAGGGGGACGCGGTCTACTTCGTCGGCTACGGCATCGCCGAGTACAACACTCGCACGAACGAATGGCGTCACTACCTCCGAGGCGCGTACAGCGGCACCCCCGTCCGCGATGGGAACCTGCTTTGGTATCCGTCAGGGACCGACGGCATTTTCACGTTGAACCTCAAGACGAGAGAGGTCCGGAAACATTTCATCCGAACGCCTTCTTTTTCAAGCTGGCAGACAAACCCGAATTTCCCTCATCGGTTCGACTTGCTGGGCGAGGAGGTGCTTATCACCTGTCATTACCCCCGGGTTCTCTGCGTATCGAAGCAGGAATTGCTCACGAATTCGTTCAGCTATGATGCGTGGCTGAAAGCGAACGCCCCCACAGGCACGGGAACGAGCGAGAGGCCGAGACAGTGACACGCATGCTCTTCAAGGCGATTGCAGCGTTGTTGATCTGCCTTGTCCTGACCACCGGCGTCAGGGCAGGTGAGCGGCCGGAGCGGATGACGCTCGCGGTGATGTACTTCACCAACCGCGGCGCGGAGGGTGAGTGGGACTGGCTGCGCAAGGGGCTGGCCGACCTGCTGATTACGGACCTGGCGTCGAGCGATCGGCTGCTGCTCGTCGAGCGCGAGCGGATGCAGGCGGTGTTGAAGGAGCTGAAGGTTTCCGAATCGGGCGCCGTAGATCAGGCGGTTGCGCTGAGGGCCGCGCAGATTGCCACGGTGGACGTGGCGCTGTTCGGCTCGTATCTGGTCGCGGGCGACGAGATCGAGGTCGAGGCGCACCTGATTGATCTGGCGACGGGGAGGCTGCGCCGGGTGGAATGGGTCAAGGGCCGGGCGGCTCGGGTCCACGAGCTTGAGAAGGAGCTCGCGGAGAAGCTCATCGCGAACCTCGACGTGAAGCTCACCGACGCGGAACGCGTGCGCCTCAAACGACTGCAGACGGACAACGTGGATGCAATGGCGCATTTCTACCGGGGTCTGGACCGCTATGACCGCGGCGATTACCCGCATGCGTTTGCCGGTTTCAGGGCAGCCGCGTCGAAGGATCCGTCCTACGTTCACACGCGATTGTGGGTGGCGAAGATCTACGTCGCCATGAACGAGGTGGAGCACGGCCTGCTGGCCTACCGGAAGGCGCTGAAAGACTTTCCCGACGATCCGCTGACGCCGCAATTGCGGTTCGATTATGCCCTGGCCTTGCAGCATAAGACGCAAGACTACAAGAGTGCCGTCCGCCAATACACCGCGATCATCGAATCGCATCCACTTGCGGGCAGATCATACGACGAGTGGCTCCGGGTGAGAATTGACGAGAAAACCGGGCCACGCGCTGGCAGACACGGTCGTAATCAACAGCGCGAGATGGCCACGGCGTTCTTGAGGCAGGTGCTGTTCCAGCGCGCACACTGTCACTACGAACTCGGGAAGGTTGAGCACGCTTTCGATGATATGTACGGCGCGTATGCCCTTGGCGCCGGCATCGGGCACGACATCTACGGTCTCTCACGACGCGCGTCGGAGTACGTGGCAGCGTGGTACTACGAGCTGGCAATGGACCCGGACAAGGAGACTGCGGCGCCGGCCTGGGTGCATCGCTTCAAGACGGTGGATGACTCATACGTCGTGACGCCATCGACCGACCCGACGCTCGGCAATCCGCTCTCGATCGAGATGTGGCACGGGGCGCTCATCGAGGCGCCGCACGGCTACCTCTTCGACACGATAACGGCCGACGTCGAGATCGTCCCGTCCGAAGGCCAGGGCTACGCGAGTGTCTTCGTCTCGGATTGGCACGGCAAGGAGGGGCGCAAGGGCTACCACTTCATCCGGAACTTCGATCCCAAGGAGTTGACGTATACGTGGAAGGGTGACTGCATTCCGGACACGAAGCTGCTCCTTGTCAGCGACTACCGCGCGGAACGATTCAAGCGGATTGAGATCAGGGGTTCTTTCAAGAAGCAGAACGGCGAAGAGCGCGAAGATGTCCAGCCCAAGTTCACGCATATTCGCCTGGTGACCCGGCCCGAGTGGGCCGAGTCGTGGGTCAACGGCTGGAAGACGGTCCAGGGATACGCCAAAGTCTATCCGGGCGTTACGAGGGTCAAGGTTTCGGCGCCGGGCTATCCTACGAAGGAGCTCGATTTCAACGTTCCTCCCCAAGGCGTGAGTCTTTTTGTCTCGCTCGAGGACGATTGGACGCCCGTTGCGGAGATTGCCGAAGGGTTGAGCGATCCATCGCTGATACTCGATCACGACGGCCTCTACCGGCTCGTTGCTGTCCGAGCGGGCGATGGGGCTTCGGACCTGTGTCAGATGGTCTCAAGGGACGCGCTGAACTGGCAGGCGCCTGTGAATTTGTCCGTAAACTCGGCCCAGGACGATTACTGTCCACGCTTACTCCAGGCCGAGGATGGGATGCTCGTGCTCGGCTGGCTCTCGACGCGCGAGAAGAAAGACACGCCCGTCGCCTGCGTTTCCACGTCAGCAGACGGCCGCCGATGGTCGGACCCTGTGATCGTGCGGCCGCCCGACGACAGCACGAAGCGGGGACTGTTCACGTTCTACTCCCTGTGGCAAGACGCAAACGGCATCTTCTGGCTGCAGACCGGCTACGGCGTGTTACGTTCTCAGGACGCGAAGTCGTGGACATGGGTGCCGCCGTCGACGGGGGGAACGTACGCGGTGTCATGGCGACTTCCTTCCATGAAGCGAGACGGCGACAAGCCCGTTCTTGAGTACGGGAAAGACAGGAACGAGGAGGCGGTTCTGCGCGGTCGGAGGGCCCTCGAGGCCATCCGGCTTCGTCATGGCACCACACTGTCGTCGCACTCACACATGCCGATTCATATCGTCATGTTGCCCGGTGGGAAGGTGTTCGCGTCCGGCAGCATGCCTGCCATGGCAAGTCAGGGCTCCTCGGGCCCAAGCATGGCGAGCCTGAGCTACGACGGCGACCACTGGACCACGCCATACCGGTTTAGTGCCGAATGCTTCGTTTGGGATCGCGACAAGCGGCTTGTCTGCGTGAGGGCCAAAGACAGCCGCCTCATGGTGTCATTCTGCGACCTGGCGAAGCTCGGGGGCCGGCCCGAGGAGAACCCAACACCTCTGCGTATCCTGAAGCCCGTCGCTGCCCCGCCGGGCGATCCGGACCCGTTTGCACAACGCGCGATATGCCCTGACTTCGCGTGTGACGGCCGCATCTTCTGCTCGCTCTATTACAGCAACACGCGCGAGACCGGCTTTGGAGAAATCGACTCGAGGACAGGTAAGGCGGTCATGTTCTTCGAGTCCGGCATGGGATCGGCCACCCTCGCCTCACAGAACTACTGCGACTCCGATGGGCGGTACGTGTGGGTGGCCACGCAGCTCAGCGGTCTGTGTCGGATCGGTCTCAGCGACAGGCAGATGAAGCGGTACACGACGAAAGATGGCCTCGCGAGTGACAACGTCCGCACGGTGCGCTGCCACGAGGGGAAGGTCTACATTGGGACGCTGTCGGGCTTGAACATTCTCGATCCCTCGACGGGCAGGATCGAGACGCTCACCAAGGAAGACCACAAGCTTCCCATACTCGGTGATCTTCTTGG
>CAZJXV010000038.1:18052-20175 GCA_964550015.1 uncultured Verrucomicrobiota bacterium | reverse complement strand
AACCAGACAAACAAGCCTACGTTGCTTCGGTCAAAGCGGCAGTGCTCAACCTCGTTACTCGAGTTCTTCTTAATCGTAACCCCTGAATTCAGTCCTGTGAAATGTGTGTACGTGATCGAGGCGCTCGGTGTGGCGCTGCTCGGGTCGGTGAGATCGATGCCACTGCCCTCGAAGTCCGCTTCGATAGCCATCGACGCGAGCGGCTTGCCTGCCAAAATGATCGGCTTGTCGGGTTCACCGTCGCAGATGATCTCCGGCGCGCCGGTTGCGCTGGAGTTGAACTCGATCTGGGAGGACAAACCAGAGAACGCTACGACGATCCCCTCGTCAATCGTCAGCTTCTTGCTCGCCCCGCTGACGCTGCACACCACGTTGACGATAAGGTAGTCGATCCGGTTGTGGTGGTAGCCAACGGTTACCTGCGCGTTTGTCGTGTAGTCTGGAAGTTGAGGGGTATCCCAATCCTCATCATCAGTGAAGGTCGTCGTCGTCGTGTACGCATAGGGGGCCAGGAACGAGAACTCCTCGGAATCCAGGCCCGCCGTCGCCGCGGTGCGAAAGCCTTCGTAGTCCAGTTTGTCGCCACCGTCCTCGTCGTCGTTCAGATAGTAGCTGCCCGTCGCCACGATCTCGAACGGCGAGACGGTGCAATCGATGTGGTCTTCATATCCATCAGCTTCGTAGCCGGACGTCCTGTTCGTAATGCCCCCCGTTTTCCAGAACCCGTTGTTCCTCAAGACCATGTCGGGGTTGTCGCCGCCAACAACGGCGTAGTCCGTCCATTCCGAAAAGATGTTGTCGTACACGTAGGTGTCGGGGCTGGCTTCAGGCGCGGACTGAGAGATCCCCGTCGCGCACTGGTCGAACGTGTTATTATAGAATCCGTATGGCCCTGCCAAGCCCGCCGCACTGAAGCCCGTTGAGCAGGAGACGATCAGGTTGTTCTCAATGTCGTTACCGGAGCTGTCGAGGAGGCAAATGCCCGTCGTGCAGTTACGGATGATGTTGTGCGCGATCGCATCGGTCAGCTTGCACTGCAGCTCGATCCCTTCGGTCGCGTACGCGATCTTGCAGTACTGGATCGTGGAATCGCCGCACGAGCTCCCGAGCTTGATCGCCTCATCGTAGTCGCCGGCCGACCCGGAGGTGCTGGCGTCCGTGAGGTCCTCGCCCGAGTTGTCGTCGTTCTTGCTCGTGAGAACGATATAGCGGTATGGTTGCCCTTTGGCGATGATTGTCGCGTCGTCGCTGGCGATAATGGAGGCCTCCTCTTCCAGTTTGATGACGGTGCCCGGTTCAATCGTCAGCGTCGCGTATGATGCGACGTTCACCGTGCTCGAGACGTAGTAGGTCGCGTCCGCCGTCCAGGTCTCGCTCTCGATGTCGCCGTTGCGGTTCTCGTAATCGATGGTGACGGCGCCCGTGGCATCAGCCAGGAACGCGTACGGCACGCTCTCGACGAGGTAGGTCTTGAAGTCCTGTGGATCGCGCCAGAGCTGGCGGGCCGCGCGCGTCTCGTTCCGCGCCGCCGCGCTGTCCCACACGCTGGATTCAACGAAGCTGTGCAGGACGACGTCTTGGGTCTTCCCGTCTCGTTCCTCCTGCACCACAAACGCGATGGACTCATCCGTGTTGAGCGCCGTCTCGAGATCGTTGGCCGAGACGTCAACCGAAGCATCCCCCACCTTCACCCCGACGCTCTTGTCCACCATAAGCGCATCGAGCCCGAGCTCCGTATAGACGTAGAGCCGCGCCGTCTCCGCATTGAGCCCGTCGGGCAGCGCGGGCTTCGCGGCGAACACCACGTTCTGGTGCAGCGACGCCCGCTCCACGACGAGCTCGATGTTCACCCCCGAGGCCTTCCCGAGCACGTCGGCAAACACGAGTTTTGCGGGATCGTTTTCGTCAATCGCGCCCCGGACGGTCGTGTCGATCTCGCCCAGCAGCGCGGTCCGCGCGCCGTCGCTCCACAGCACGTAGCGCGCGCACATCCCCAGCGTCTTCCCGCCCACCGTGTAGTCGTAGACGTCCCCCAGCGTCAGCGGCACGTCGATCTGCCAGTTGTTCCGGTCCATTGTGAACCCGAGGCCGCCCGGCGCCCACTCCGCCACCGTCGGCGCCCA
>CAZJXV010000038.1:0-18042 GCA_964550015.1 uncultured Verrucomicrobiota bacterium | reverse complement strand
CCAGTTGCCCTCGGCGTCCCGGTAGCAGAGGTTCGACGCGCGCTCGCGCACCCTCGAGACGCTCTCCTCGACCACCGTCTCCTGGGTCTCGGGGTCTGTGTACTCGATCGTGTGCACGAACGCATACTCGCGCCCCTGCCTCGTGCGGGCCGAGACGTCCTCCTGCCACGGCTCAACCGTCACGACGGCATCTTCAGGCAAACCGTCGTCAGGCTCCTCCGACTTGGAGCGCAGCAGCAAGAACCCGCCCGCACCCAAAACCGCCGCCACGAACAGCGGCACCAGCAACACCCTGTGTCTGCGAATGAACGCCATGGCTCCGTCTCCTTCCCTCAGATCACCATCGGCTCGTAGGTTCGATCAGAAACAGAAAAGCCCCACACCACATTCGGTGCGAGGCCCCAAAGAACATCCTCGTTACGGTGCCCGCGCCGCTGCACGGCCGCAGACAGCTCGTTCTACCTCCCCGCTCCATCATGTGCTCGCGCCTCATGACACGTAACAGGCGTGACGCTTCAGGTCATACGGCCACTCAGCGGGAACTGATGAGTGGGCAGCCGTCAGACGCGACAAGCCGCGTGGTGTACGCTGCCCCAGCGGATGTTGCGGGTTCCACGTCCCAGCTTCTTATCCCTTTTAAGCCTCCAGAGTGCAGCGTCTCAAAAGCCTTTTTTGAAAAGACTGCATCTGTTCAAGAACGGCCTTTGAAAACCTTCTTAGTTAACACCTCCCCAGAAACAGCGGGTTGCATCTGGTGAAACTCACGCTTCTCGATACTGGGGGCAGGGACGGCCGGCTCTTCCCGCCAACCGTACACCCGAAGCGTGCGAGCCGGCCATCCCTCCATGGCTGACGCCGTGGGTCGTTAGGCAGCGAGCGCGCCTTCGATCTTCGTCGGCGTCATCGTCACCCGGTCGCCTTCCTGCAGCACGTAGTCACTGGCGACCGGCTGGCGGTTGACCCGCATGAGAAAGCCCTCCGGACGCCGCCCGGGAAGCTGCTCGCCGAACAGCTTCTTGACGGTGGTGTTCGGCGCGACCTCGATGGAGTCGGCAAACCCACCGCCCTCGTTGTTGACAAACAGGATCTTCATGGCTGTTTCCCTCTCCCAGAAATGAGTTGAGTGTTGAAGTGTGCCTCTGAGCATGAGGGCCTGTTCCTTCAGGCCGTCATCCAGGCCGTCATCCAGGCCGTCATCCAATCCTTTCGCAAGGCGGACCTCGAGCACGTGTACGGCTCTTCACACCGACACCTCCTTTCCTAATCGGGCACCGTGGAGGGTGCGAGCCCGGAGCATGGCTCGTCGGAGGATGGGAAGGTCGCGCGGAGGGCGCATGCACTTGAGCGGGTCAAACGGCGTTGTCATGAAAGCTGCATGACGCTCAGCGCTCCCTGAACAGATCCGTGGACACGACAATCGAGTAGCTATGCAAGACGAGGCCAGACGGACACGAGACACGTTCCGACGGGTGCCAACTCAGGCCGGTCAGGTCTACTCGGCCGACCCGCGGCTACCGTGATCCGCAACGCCGCGTTCTTGTGCACGACGCAGCGTGGGAACCGATGTGCCGATTTCCTCCGGCGTCAAACCATGTCGGCCGCTCCTGCACGCGAACTGGTTGGCGAAGGTGTTCTGTGGTGAACGAGCATGAGGAAGGCGAGCGGAGTCTGACGACGCCATACCATGGCGGCAGCAGACGAGACGATGAATAAGGTCGTTCGCAGCAAGGCCCTTTAAGGGGGTGGTCGAGGGATGCCGTTCATGCAGACTGGCTCGAGGCCACAGACTTCCCCGGGCACAACGAAGCACCAACTGAGCCGTTCAACAAAGGAAAAGCAGCAGATCAATATGCGTGCTTCGCAAGCGCTCGCTTCATGGAATGGCGGCCCGGCAGCCACCCTGTGGAATGCAAGTACGACGCAACGTTTCGAATTCGACGCTGGCGCCCAACCGTCCACACGTGCTCCTGGTTAAGACAAATGTCAGGGTAGTATCGTGGCACCGAGCCGTCTCTGCCCAGGTCATCTGCCGACGGCCAATGTTTCGGCACAGAATCCAGGGTGCTCTCGAGGACCCCCCACGACCCCTGTTCATCCTTGTAAATCGGCCAGGCGTGGCCAACGCTGGAGCCGTCCCGGGGGGTCAGAATCCCAAACACGACCCGGACGCAGAACGCGCTGATTCCACTTGCGACGAGCAGACTCGCAAGCAGAAAGGCACAGTCCTCACAATCTCCCTTGCCCAGCGCGAGCGTTTCGGGCGGAAACTGCCAGAAGTCAGGCTTGCGCTGGGCGATGTGGTCAGGTCTGTACGTGATGCTCTCGCCGACGAAATTCCAGACCTTCCACGCACGCGTATCGAAGTCTCCGCGTTCCTTGGCATGCGGCAGACCGAGCGATGTGATGACCTTCCTGATTTCCTGGCTATCTGCCGGAGTGATCCATTCCCTCAAATCTGTGGGAATCAGCACATCCTCATGGCCAATTACCCGGCGCTTGGACGGGATCACGGTCTGGCGCAAGATCCGCGACCCCGCCCAGTCGTACTGCTCTTCCTTGCGACGACGATTCATCCTCGCACGCGGTCCCCGAACATCATCAAGTGAAGAGCCGTCCATCCTTATTGGCGTCCGATCCTTCAAGCTGCGGGCTCTGCGGGTACCGGGTCGACGGCAGAAACTCACGCAACGTGTCGTGAAACTCCCTGTATGTCCGGGAAGGATCGCTCTTGATGATCCTCATGGCCATGGCCGTCATGGCCCCGTTGTAGCGGCCGTTGATGTAGGCATCGTAGGAGTATTCTGTCGCGTTACAGCCGGTAATGAGCACTTCCTTCATGTCCGACTCGGGGTAAAGGAATCGTCTACGTACGGGGACGAGATCGGTTCTGAGAGCGTCAATGTCCTCGACCGGAGGCATGTACCTCGGCTTCGGCGCATTCTCGGCAGATTCGGCCTCGGCGCTCTGCGTTCGTTGGAGCATCGCCCGCGTGACGGTTCCCGAGTGGCAGGAATCGCTAATGACGGTGAGGCGAACGCCGGCATCCATCTGCCGAATCACCGCTCGGATCTCGTCGTCCAGAATGTTGCCGTCGTACGCGCAGATTGCCTCATCGCGGTTATCGGACTCGTCGCGTTCTCCCTTGTCATAGACCCAGGTGCCGTGGCCCGAGTACGTGAAGACCACGATGTCTCCGCCTTTCGCGCCTGTCACCAAGTCCCCAAGCGCTTGCAGGATATTGTCCTTCGTTGCAGCTGAGTCGGTGATCGTTCGAACGTCTTCTCCGAACTGAAAATCGCTTCTGAGCAGATCCGCCCAGTCCTGAGCATCGTTCACACATCCGCTCAGGTCGTTGTACGTCCCCGGATAGTCATTGATCCCGATACAGATAGCTCGCTTCCCCATGTTCTACCTCCTCTCTTTGTCAAGGGTCCGGATAGATAAAACGGCCCATGGCTCACGTTCAGCTCCGCAGGCAGGCCAACGGCAACAACGCTGGAACAACTACAACCCGTTGACGAAGAAGTGAACGTCTGACGTGTGTGAAAGCCAGCCCACGCCAACTGCAACGTCCTGCTATGTGGAATTATCCACTTCGACCTCCGTAATGATCCTGCCCATTTCGAAATCAATGTACCGACTCAGGATGACCTGCTTTCCATCGGTGAACGTAACAAGACACGTACAAAGAAATGGACCATAGGCAGATGTCCGAACGCCGATTGAGGCCCCTATTCGTGTGCCTGAAAAAATACGATTGCCCCAATACCGACCGAAAAAGAACTCGGCCTTGGCGACATCGGAGAAATCGCTGCTGTGGTGGCGTACCAGATAAACCGAAATATCAAATAGCTGCCCGCTTTTCCGAGAAGGCGCTAGGATGTGCGCCAAGAAAAGTCCCCGGCTTTCGCTGGTGACCCCATGGCGATGGCGGGATCTTCCGTCGGGCGTTGACAGATCATACTCCTCGCCAGACGCGGTACTACGTTCCCCGCGGCTGTCTCCCTTTGGGCCTTCGGTATCTTTGGGGGAAGACGGCGCGGCGAACTCGAATTTCTCGATTTCGCGGCGCGCGGCCCTGATGAAGTTCGACTCGTCACGAAAGTCCTGCGGAGCAAACAGCTTGGTGTGATGTTTGCTCACCAACCAGCCGAAAACCGTGAGAACGATCACAGGAAAAATCACCAGGAACCAAACAAGTGGGACACGCTCCGCAGGCTCGAACGTGTCGCCTCCAAGCCCCAGCACGAGCGCAGCCAACCCGTACACGAGGACGATGAACAGCGCAATGATCCCCAGCGGGTTGCGCGCGAGTCCTCTCGCCGTGCCGCCAAACGTTCTCAGCCCAGAACTCATGGGTCTACTCGTTTGTGCCACATGACAATGAGTGTCTGAGCCAACACCAAACCTCAAAGACGGTTGATGTGCCGGCAGAACGCATCTGCGTGTGAGCCACTGGTGAACGGGCGGCCGTCAAAGAGGTGGCGGCGCATGACGAAGGCTGCCCAGACAAGCGATGAGTAATGCCTCTTCCAACCGCACTATTTCAACCATCGGGGAGCCGCTTGTCAAGCACTATCTCTCGGTCGCTGGAAAATCATGCCTCAGTCAAGAAGGCCACCGCGCACGCCGTGTTCGCGCAAGCTTTGGCGTGCACGGGTTGGCAGGCTTTCCGACAACGATGAGGGGGTCCAGGCAGTAACGGTGTCAACATCCTCGCAGCGAACAGGATCCATCACTCCCAGCGCCACGTCCCGAAGAAGCTTCGGCTCACGCGCCGACTTGGGCAACCGCACGTCGGAGTCTGCGAAGAAACTCCCCCCGAAAACCGGGATCGTCCAGCATTGCATCAAGCATCCTGTCCGCCGTTCCCCGCTCCAGATCCTGCCTCGAAAATAGCGTCCCGCTGCGGCATGAGAACTCCAAATGCTGCGGTATTCTCATACTCTGCGGGTGAGCCGAAGGCTCATATCAGACTGTCCCTATTTTTTCCCGGGCGCCGCGGGACCCGAGGCGACCGGCCCGTGCTGGGCGAGCAGCCGTTCCTGGCGGGCCAGCTCCCAGTCGGCGTCAACGATCATGGCCACGAGTTGCTCGAAGCTCACCGTGGGCTCCCACCCGAGCACGCGCCGGGCCTTCGACGCGTCGCCCTGCAGCACGTCCACCTCGGCGGGCCGGTAGTAGCGTGGGTCTATCTCGACGTGGCCGTGCCAGTCGAGCCCGACACGGTCGAACGCCAGATCGAGCAGCTCGCGCACGGAATGCGCCTCGCCCGTGGCGACGACGTAGTCGCCCGGCTCGTCCTGCTGGAGCATGAGCCACATCGCCTCGACGAAGTCGCCCGCGAAGCCCCAATCGCGTTTGGCCTCCAGGTTGCCCAGGTACACCTTGTCCTGCAGGCCTTCCTTGATGCGCGTGGCGGCGCGTGTGATCTTCCGCGTCACGAACGTCTCGCCTCGCCGGGGCGACTCGTGGTTGAACAAAATGCCGTTGCAGCAGAACATGCCGTAACTCTCACGGTAGTTGATCGTCTGCCAGTAGCCGTAGACCTTCGCGCATCCGTACGGGCTCCGCGGATAAAACGGCGTGGATTCGTTCTGCGGCGTCTCGCGCACCTTGCCGAACATCTCGCTGGACGAGGCCTGGTAGAAGCGGACGCCGGCCCGGAGGTCGCGGATCGCCTCGAGCAGGCGCACCGTCCCGACGGCATCGGCCTCGGCGGTGTACACCGGCTGGTCGAAGCTGACGCGCACGTGCGACTGCGCCCCCAGGTTGTACACCTCGTCGGGCAACACGGCACTGAGGACCTGGCGCAGCCCGGCCCCGTCGGTCAGATCGCGGTAGTGCAGGCGCAGGCGCGCCCCGAGCTCGTGCGGGTCGCGGTAGAAGTGGTTGATTCGCTGCGTGTTGAACGAACTGCTGCGGCGGATCAAGCCGTGGACCTCGTAGCCCTTGCCCAACAGCAGCTCGGCCAGATAACTGCCGTCCTGGCCGGTGATGCCCGTAACCAACGCTTTCTTCGCCATTCACACACCTCCCGGCGGCGGTCCCCATTCGTCCCGGGTGCGTCTCCGTCTTGAACTGTGCGCGCCTTCCGAGGCGCGCCTTCCGAGGATGCAGTCGCGGCGACCGAACGAGACATCATCCGGCGTGGCGGTCACCGATGCCGCATGATACCGCCTCGCGCCGCAGCAGGCAACGAACTCCTCGACGTGTCTTTCGACGTCGCCCAAGGAGCCGCACGCGGCGAGGTCGTAGCATCTGGCACGACGCAGCGTGTCGGCGCAACGCCCAACGCCGCGCCATCTCGACCGCATCTCTCACGGCGCACAAGGCGCGGAAAAATGGGGACTGGCACCCGTTCTTCGTAGATGCCCGACACATTCGACACCCCTTGGCGCAGAAAAACGGGTGCCTGTCCGGCCCCCGCGAAAAATGGGGACTGGCACCCATTCTTCGTAGATGCCGGACACATTTCGACACACCTTGGCGCAGAAGAATGGGTGCCTGTCCCCATTTTTCAAGCGGTTCAAGCGGCGGGCAAACGTCACCGTGGCAGGAGCTGAACCTTCTCGAGCCAGGCGGCAAAGCCGCGTCTCCTCGGGCGGCCGAACGCAACGGCCACGTCAAGCACGTGCCCGGCCGGCTCCTGCGGGATCACGAGCCGCACCGATCCCGGGTTGGACGACCCCGGAAGCGTGAAGCCCACCGGCGCGGCCCCGGCGAGCTCCGCAGTGCCCCGCACCGGGGCTTTGGAGCGGAAGGTGATCTCGATCTCGCCCGCGTCCCTGTAGATCGGCCACGTCAGACGGGCCTCCTTCCTGATCCCGCGTGTGCTGCGGCGCAGGCCGTAGAGGTTGTTGGCGCAGCACTCGGCAAAGATGACGTTGCGCGCGGCACCCAGGTAGAGGCAGAACAGCCGGACCGTGAGGCACAGCCGGCGAAAGAACGACAGGTCCTTCCGTTCAAGCAACTGGCGGACCTCGGTGGCATAGTACCCGTACAACGCGTGCGGCCACCACGACGTCCTGTGGCGCTTCAGCGTCCCCTTGATCTCGGCGAGCCGCGCCCCGCCGCCGGCCGACGTCTTGGCCTCCGGATACACGCGCGCGGCGGCGATCAGCGTCCGCTCGTAGTGCACTCGGCACCCGCTTGTGGCGAAGCGGCACCACAGGTCCCAGTCCATCGTAAAGTGCAGGGACTCGTCGAGCATGCCGATCTCGAGCAAGCGGTCGCGGCGGAAGAACGCCGTCGGCTGCATGATGTAGTCGGAGCAGTTGCGTAACCGGAATTCGTTGTACGGTTCCGCTTCGGTGAAGTAGCGCACAAACGCCCCGTCACGATCGACGAACACGCTGTCACCGTAAAGCAAGCCCAGGTCGGGGTGCTCCTCGAACCGCCTGACCGCGGTCGAGACGGCGTCGGGAAAGTACAGGTCGTCGGAATTGAGCCAGGCAACGATCTCGCCGGACGCCATGCGGAAGCCTTTGTTGACGGCGTGCGACTGGCCCTCGTCCGGCTCGGAGACCCACCGGGCGATCCCGCCCTCGTAGCGCTTGATGATCTCGACGCTGCCGTCGGTCGATCCCCCGTCCACAACGATGTACTCGATGTGCGGGTAGTCCTGGGCCAGCACGCTCCGGATCGTCTCCTCCAGAAACGCGGCCTGGTTGTAGCTCGGGGTGACAATCGAGACCAGGGGTCGCTGGGTCATGCGATCCTCTCTAACACGGCGCTGATCCGGAAAGCGACTCGTAGCCCAGCGCGGCAAGGACGTCTTTGAACTGCTCGTCGAGGGCGGCGATCGTCTCCGGCTTGAGCTTCCGCTTGTGATCGCCCGGCGTGACCTGGCGCTTGTGGCGATAGACGTCTTCGCCATCCACCTCGAAGTTGTGCCGGTACCTGCGCACGAGCTTCTTGATGATCCTCTCAGGGCGCGCCAGCGGGAAGGGCGCGATATACTTGCGCAGCCAGCTCTCGAAGTCGGTCACCATCTCCTCGTACGTGACAAAGATGGTGTTCGACCGATTCAGGATGTGGTCGCAGTATTCCCTGTACGTGCGCAGCCACGCGTTCGCTTCTGTCAGCACGTGCCAGTCAATGCCTCGACGGATCCATTCCTGTCGCTCGGCGTCTGAGGGGTTCCAGCAGCCCGGGATCGGCGGGTGGCTGTAGGCGAAGGAAAAGAACGCAGACGTCATCGCGTCCCTCGGGTCTCGCAGGTGCAGGATGATGTCATACTCCTCGATGTGCGGAACGTCGGCATAGTATCGGACCGGACAGAAGCACCCCTCCTTGCCGAGAAAGGCGCTGGCGTCGGTCCGCAGTTCGACCTCGGGGAACGTCCCGTCGTTGATCGAGTAGAACTGCATGCGGCAAGCGCCCGCTAGCCACTTCGTCAGCTCATGGAGAAGCATGGAGGCGGCCTTGTGTACTGTGAAGACGATGATGCTTTTCATTCCGAGCGCGCTGCTCCTTCACATGTCACCACGTTGTCGCCGGCACAAAAACGTCGAGCCCGATCAGGACCAGGACGAGGAAAAGCGCCGCAGCGTCCACCGGGCCCGCTGCGGAGGCACGTGCGTATCGAGTCCCCCGATCCGGCGAGACTGCTGCTCTGAGGGGTGTGCTCGAAGAGCAAGAGGATGATGCGGTAGAACTCCTGCTCACGGCGGCGCGTGAGGCGGTAGTCGGCCCGGGCCTTGAAGTAGTCAATGAGCGTGGCGCTGCGCGAGGGGTGCGGCCCCACCACGAGCCAGACGCGCTGCGGCGGCTCGGCCCACCCGAGGGCCTTGGTGATCTCCTCGTCGGCGTGCCCCCACGCCACGCTCGTCGTCGGGAGCGACCCGTGATAGTACAGGTTGAAATTCCTGTCGGCGAAGCCAGGCGAAACCACGATGTGGTCGCCGGGCCGCTCCTCGGCGGCGATGGCGTGCGCGCACCCACGCCAATCCTCGCGCATCGTGAGCACCTTCGTCGTCACAAGCGCCGGCACGGCAAGCAGCGGGCACAGAACTCCGAACGCGAGCCGCAGCCACCTGTGAGGCAGCGCGGCAACCGCGAGGCCGATCAGCCAGCAGTACGCCGGCATGGCCCCCACCACGTACTGATAATGGAAGACGGGCTTCCCGGTCCGAGCGATGGCGAACGGCAGGATGAACACAGCGCCAAACCACGCCACCGGAAGCCAGGCCAGGGTGCCGCCGGCGCCGCTCGACGACGAGGGCGCGACATAGCGAGTCAGATTGGGGAACACCGTGCGCAATCCCGGCCAACGGCGAAGCACGATGGGCACGCCTGCGGCCACAACCCCGGCCGCCGCCACGGCCGGCAGGATCACGAAGCCGACCAGGTTCACGTCGCGCCCGCCGCTGAGCTCGGCGACGATGGGCTGGTGAGGCGCGAGGCTCAGAAAGTGCTGCACCGCGCCGAGCGCCAGAAACACGCTCGGGTTCTTGGGCATGTGGACCGGCGACCAGCCCCATTTCGGCAGGATGCCCAGCACGACCTGCGGCACGTAGGCGACAATGACCACGGCGTGCAGCGCGAGCCATCCCCACCCCACCCGCCGACGAGAAAACAGCACCGCCAGGTTGTGAAACACCAGGACGAAGATCCACTGATAGTGCGAGTACGAGAGCGCCACGAGCGCCACCCCGTAGGCGACCAGCCGGCCCGCGCCGGGGCGCTCAAGCAGCCGCACAAGAAGCAGCGTGGAGAGCACCACGAGCATAATGAAAAGCGCGTACGAGCGGACCAACTGGCTGCAGTAGATGTGGTTCCAGGCGAGCGTGAGCATGAGGCCCGCCACCACCGCCGTCGTCCACCCGTTGATCCGCCGCACGAGCGCGATCATCAAGGCGATGGCGGCAACGCCGAAGAGCGCGGACGGGAAGCGGAGCGCCGCCTCGCTCTCCCCGGCAACGCGGATCCACCCGTGCAGCACCGAGTGATAGAGCGCCATGCCGTTGTTCCAGTGCTTCGGGTGGCTGATCGGCCACTGGGCATACTGCAGCGACATCGGCTCGTTGCCCGTCAGGCTGTCCCTGCCGAGTCCCTCGAAGCGCAGAAACGCGCCGAGAATCACGATAGCGACGGCGCCGATGGGCGCGGCGAGCACGGCCCATCTGTGGCGCCGTCGCGGACTCGAACGATCATTCGACATGTACGTGTGATCTGTCGCTATTGCTGTTGACTCTGCTGCCGGCCTTCGCCGCGATGGTTCCCCGTTCGAGACCAGCGCAACCTCCCCGTCACCCGCGATGCGCACGTGGCCGCCCGGGCCCTCAGGAGAACGAATAATCACGCCGGGCTGCTCATATATCTACCGCGGGGGGACACACTTCGTCATGAAGATCGAAATCAACCCGGCCAGGCCGACGTAGCCGAGCAGGACCTCCAACGCGACGAGCAGCTCGCCCAGCACGCCCGTGGGCGTCACGTCTCCGAACCCCAGCGTCGTGAAGGTCACGATCGAAAAATACAGGTATGTTGTCGGGTACGTGATTCGGCCGGACCCCTCGGCGCCCGACAGCGTCACCACGGGGACGCCCCAGACATCGGCGCACACCCAGAACAGGAGGCCGAAAAACACCGCGACCGCCGCGCACGCGATCACCCACCGGCGGAAGCTCCGCCCGCAATCGCACGTCCCCTTCCACACCAGCCACAGCGGCGGCGGCCAATTCTTGGCGAAGCCGAAGAGCCCGGGCGCCATCCTGGCCAGCAACCGCCACGGGTTCCACCAGACCTCTCGCTTGGCATGGACGAAGTGGGCCTGCCTCACCCACTGGTCGAACAACGGGTCGCTGTACCGGATGCCGCGCACGTCGAAACCGCGGAACAGCTTCGCCTCGGGATCGCGCCGCTGTTCGTGCCGCCACACCACGTCGCGGAAGACCGTATCATCCAGATAGACGCCCACGAAGTCAGTCTCCAGGATCCGGGCGCCCTTGAGTTCGGCGTGCTCCAGGTGCGCCCCCGAGAGACGCGCGTGCTCCAGGCGCGTGCCCAGGAGCCGGGCGTGCTCCAGGTGCGCCTCGTCGAGGTTGGCGCGCTCTGCGTGCGCCTCGCCGAGGCCGGCGTGCTCAAGGTGCGCTCCCGAGAGACGGGCGTGCTGCAGGCGCGCCCCGCGGAGGTCGGCATGCCCCAGGTACGCCCCCGAGAGGTCGGCGTGCTCCAGATACGCCCCCGAGAGGTCGGCATGCTCGAGGTGCTCCGGGCCGATGTAGGCGTGCTCGAGGTGCGCCATGGCCAGGTGGAGCGTCGGCGACTCCTCCGTCCGGGGCGTTGTCAGGCTGGAGGCAAGGTTGATGCCGCGCAGATCCAACGGCCGGGCCGCATCGAGCAGGCAATCGGGCATCGTGTTGGCGTCGCGGGGCGCGCCCTCGTCGAGCCACTCGGCGACGGCGCGAGTCCGTTCCTCGGTCCAGTAGGCGCGGAGCGTGCGCAGTTCCTCCTCAGTGTACGCCTCGCCCGCGGCAAGGACCTTGATGGGGACTTCCTTGAGGCGGCCCTCGGGCGTCATCCAGGCTTCCTGCGTGTCGCTCGGATCCGCAGACCTATCGGTCGGCATAGCACAGCATCCCCCGTTCAGTAACCGTGTCATCGTCATCGGCCGTCATCAGCCGTCAAAAAAATAGGGACAGGCCCCCATTTTTCTGCGCCAGGGCGCATCAAATGTGTTCAGCACCCACAGAAAAATGGGTGCCTGTCCCTATTTTTAGGACGGATGGTAGGCCATGGCCAGGTTGCAGGGCAACCCCTTTGGGACCCGGGCCCGAAAAGCGTTGACGCCGCGGCTCCAGACTGGCGGCTCGCGGACCGACACAGCCTTCCGCGCGTGCAGCGGACCCGCCGCCGGTCCATCGAGGAGCGCCCGGCCGCTTCCAGGGAGAATCCGGCGCGCCAACCGGACGGATAGCGTTCAAAGGTGGTGGTATAGTATCCTAGTAGACAATATCGGGCTCGAGCGACAGGTGAGCACAGGAGACGACCAATGGTGAAGAAGCGATCGAAACGACCGGGACTCCCCCCCGGCACGCTCGCCGCGCCGGCCGGCGCCTACGTCCCTGCCACGATCCAGATGGTGCACTACACGGCCGACTCGATCGACGAGCGCGAGCTGGCAACGGTTGACGAGCTGGCCCCCTACCTCCGCAAGGAGGGCGTCACGTGGATCAACGTGGACGGGCTCGGCAACGTCGAGATGATCCGCCGGCTCGGCGAGCTGCTCGAGCTCCATCCGCTCGCCCTCGAGGACGTGCTCAGCGTCCCCCAGCGCCCCAAGGTGGACGACTACGACAGCCATCTCTTCGTCGTGGTCCGCATGCTCCACTTCGGAGACACGATTGAGACCGAACAGGTCAGCATCTTCCTCGGCCGCAATTTCGTCGTCACCGTCCAGGAGCATCCCGGCGACTGCCTCGAGCCCGTCCGCCAACGCCTCCGCAAGGCGACCGGCCAAATCCAGCGCCAGGGCGCCGACTACCTCATGTACTCGATCACCGACGCGGTCATCGACAACTACTTCCCGTTCCTCGAACAGATGGGCGAGGTCGTCGAGCAGCTTGAAGACGAGGTTGTGGCGCGGCCCTCCCGGCGGATCCTCGGGCGCATCCATACCGTCAAGCGCCACCTGCTCGACGTGCGCCGGGCCCTCTGGCCGTTGCGGGACGCCATCAATGCCCTGCTGCGCGATGAGAGCCCGCTGGTCCACAAGGCCACCCGCCTCTACCTGCGCGACTGCTACGACCACACGGTCCAGGTCCTCGACATCATCGAGACGTACCGCGAGCTCGCCGGCGGCCTGATGGACGTATACCTCTCCAGCGTCAGCAACAAGATGAACGAGGTCATGAAGGTCCTGACCGTCATCGCCACCATCTTTATCCCGCTCACGTTCCTTGCGGGCATCTACGGCATGAATTTCCAAAAGATGCCCGAGCTCCACTGGGCCTGGGCCTACCCCGCGGTATGGGGCATCATGGTCGTGACCGCCGCAGTGATGATCGCCTTGTTCTGGCGCAGAGGCTGGCTCGGCAAGCGGAAAGACGACTAGCCGGGAGCAGCGCTCGCTGCCTCGGCTCCGGAAAGGAGCGCACATGTCGCAACCGTGCGAAGCCATCGTCAGCCGGCTCCAACCGCTTCCCATCGCCGGGGCAAGCGATCTGACCCGGGCGATCTGGACCGTTGTGGTTGTTGCCGGGCTCGGCGCACTCTTCCTCCTCCTGCGTTGGCTCATGCGGAGGCGGTTCCGGGACGAAGCAGGCATGTCGGTGGTGACCAGACGGCTTGTCTATCTGCTTGCTCTCGTCGCGCTTGCTGCCACCGGGCACATCTGGCTTGGACAGGCCGGTTACTGGGCCCAGGTGGAGGGCTTCGTCGAGCGGACGCTCGGCATGGGGCCCCGCACATTCCGGGCGCTGCTCTGGACCATCGCCGTCATCGTAGGATACCTCGCCGTCCGCAGCGTGCTCGCCGGCTTCGCCGCGCGCCGGATCCAGGACGTCTCCAAGCGATATGCCGCGACGAAGACGATCAGCTACTTGCTCGGCTTGGTGGCCCTTATTGCGCTGATTCGCATCTGGCTGGGCGGCGTGACGGGCATTGCCACGTATCTGGGGCTCGTATCAGCCGGTATCGCCATCGCGTTGCAGGACCCACTCACGAACCTCGCCGGCTGGCTCTACCTCGTGGTTCGCAAACCGCTCGTCGTGGGCGACCGCGTCCAGGTCGGCCAGCATGCGGGCGATGTGATCGACATCAGCCTGTTTCAATTCACACTCGTCGAGATCGGCCAGTGGGTGGATGCCGACCAGAGCACCGGCCGCCTGCTCCATATCCCCAACGGCTGGGTGTTCAAACAGACGGTCTGCAACTACACGAAAGGCTTCAACTTCATCTGGAACGAACTGCCGGTCACCGTCACCTTCGAGAGCAACTGGAGGGCCGCGAAGGACATCCTCAGCCGAATCGCCAACGAGCATTCCGCCGTCAAGAGCGAGCATGCGGCCCAGCAGATCCGCAAGGCCAGTCAGAAGTACCTGATCTTCTTCCAGCATCTGACGCCGATCGTCTGGACGTCCGTCGTCGAGAACGGCATCACGCTGACCATTCGCTACCTCTGCACGCCGCGAAACCGGCGCAGCTCCGCCGAGAAGATGTGGGAGGAAATCCTCCTCGAGTTCGCCAAACACGACGACATCGACTTCGCGTATCCCACCTGGCGGGTCTTCAGCAACCCGACCGAGGCCAAGCCCGGCTTGCGCCCGGGAGCAGGCCCGCAATGAATCGCCCTTGAGGATACGAGCGCCGCGCCGACGACATCCTCGCCATCTTCGACCACGCCCCCGACCGCCTCGCACAGCTCATCGCCACACTCAAGCGCCCCGAGGGCAACGCATTATGGTCGCCCTCTAGATACCCCTTGCCTCGCTCAATGATGTGAGCTATTCTGCCGACACCCGGGAGCAATGTTCCCGGCTTAGAGGGGAAATCCCTTCGGAGGCCCCGCTTGGGGCAGCAGAGGTTGCTCTCTCTCCAGGAGTCAGGTGGCTAGCGGCGGTGAGGAGGTACCGTATCACAAGAAGAGAACACTGGCGGCGGTGGGTCACGTCCAAACCGCTTGAGGATCAGCCTGTGCATCGCTGGTTCATTTTCCCGCACAGCTTTAGCAGCCAACTGGTCCACACTCTCATCGCCGAGTGGGGCCTTCGCGCAAGCGACCGCGTTCTCGATCCATTTGTAGGTGCCGGGACGACGCTTCTGTCCGCCAAGGAAAAGGCCATACGTGGTGCAGGCTATGACCTATCCCCGCTTGCTGTCCTGGCGTCCCGAGTGAAGCTGGCGAACTACAGCGTGGCGCGCCTGGAGAAGGCATGGCAACAACTCCAAGCAGCAATGGATCCTGCCCGATGGGATGGCGCCCCCAAAGCCTACCCACTGCTGGTGCGGAGAGCCCTTCCCGGAAGGCTTCTGGGGGCCTTCGCTGCCATAGACAACCGCATTGCAGAGCTGGACGCAGCAGAGACCGAACGTCAGTTCTTCCGACTCGCCCTGCTCTCCACACTTCCACGATTCAGCCGTGCTGTCGCCACCGGAGGATGGTTAAGATGGGTTAAGAAACGTGATAGCGCTTCGAGCATCCCAGCTTCTCTCTCCAGACAGGTCGCCGTCATGCTGGCCGACCTCCGATCGAGCGCCGTTCCACCTCGCTCTCATTGGCATGTCCGACAAGGCGACGCACGAACGCTCCCGGATCAGGCAGGCACCTACTCGGCGGTGGTCACTTCCCCACCATATCCTAATCGGCACGACTACACGCGGGTATTCGGCGTGGAACTCATGTTCGGGTTTCTTGATCCAGAGGGCACCAAGGAACTTCGCTACCAGAGCTTTCATTCCCACCCAGAGGCTCACCCCGATAGACCAGACACAAGAGGATACAGGCAACCGATCGCGCTATCTAGGTTTCTAGGAAGAATCAGGAAGGAAACGAGAGAACCGAGAGTGCCGAGGATGCTGGCCGGCTATTTCCTAGACATGTACCTTTGCCTCAAAGAGGCAAGGAGGGTCTGCAAGAAGAACGCGCGCCTTGCGGTGGTGGTCGGTAACGCTCAGTACTGTGGCCAGTCTCTTCTCGTTGACGAGCTAACTGCAGAGCTGGGGGAACAGACAGGCCTGACCTGTGACAATCTGTTGGTCGCGAGATTCCGTGGCAACAGTGCCCAGCAGATGGGTAGGTACGGACGCAGGCCATCGCGCGAGACAATCGTTCTGTTTCGGAAACCCTGAGGGAATTGACAACTGCCCACCAAAGCAGGGAGGATTCGCCATGCGCTCTACATGGAACCTCCATGGTGCCATCCGCCGTCTCAAGGCGAACCACTGGCTCTACCTCGTGCTTCATCTTGTGCTGCTGCTCGTGGGGCTCTTGCTTGTTATGAGCGGCCGCACCCTACTGGTTGCGATTGGAGGATCAGTCATTGCGACGGCGGTAGCCGGCTCGGTCCTCTTCCTTCGAGTCTGGCTTTCTGAGGATGATCTCCGGCGAATGCAGGTGCTGACCAGGTTTGGTCTTACACAGGCATTCGAGCGCAGGTCCATCGCGATCAGACAGGAATACGATAGCCGCCTCTCGCGCGCCCGCAAGGCCATCGACATCATGGGCTTCGGCCTGCGCGCGCTCAAGGAAGACTATCATCGGGAGTTCCCAAAATGGGCACAGCGATCAGAGGTACGAATACTGCTGCTTGATCCGGAGTATCCTAGTCCGCAATCCTCTATTGCTGATCAACGCGACAAAGAGGAGAAGGCCGATTGTGGCCAGATCAGACAGGACGTACGTGCGTTCGTCCGCGAATGCGCCGAGTTGCTTAAGGATGGAGAGGCACGATTCCGAGTCCGGCTGTACCGCTGTCTTCCCTCGATCAACCTCTTTCGCATCGATGGCGACCTCTTCTGGGGGCCGTATCTCGTTGGTGATGTCAGTCGGAACTTCCCCACGTTTCTGGTGAGCCAAGGTGGGGTTCTGTACCGTCGATTCGTCGATCACTTCGAAGCTATATGGTCCGATAGCGCTTTTTCGCGAGCGGTTCCGGAGGAATGGCTGGTGCCCGATGAAGCGACTGGTGACAACGAGAGCGTTTCCTAGAATCCATGTGACGCTCATCGATCTCGCGGGCGTGACCCACCGGAGGTATGGCGGCATCGGCTTCGCTCTAGACGCCTACCCAGTTGAAGTGGAGTGTGCGCTTAGCGCCAATAACGTGGTGACAACGGAGTGCCAGGTCGCCGCACGCGATGAGATGGACGTGAAGAACCTACTCGACCGACTCACGAGCGTTTTGGAGGCGCGGTTCACGGCTTGCGTCCGAGCAGTACCGCCACAGCACGTAGGCTTCGGCAGTAAGACAGCTCTGCTGCTTGCAGTCGCAACGGCGTGCAATGCTTTGTGTGGATGCCCGTTGGCACCCAACGATCTCAAGAAAGCCTCTGGTCGGGGGGGCACGTCTGGTGTCGGTGTGAACGTGTTCTTCCTTGGCGGGGTTGTAGTAGACCTGGGGCACCCCCAGACCAAGCATCCCGCATTCGCGCCGTCTTCCGCAGGTTCCGCTTCGTATGGTCCCCCGGTGGCTGCACGAGTCCCGTTTCCACCACAATGGACAGTCCACCTGTTCTTGCCCGGTGGACGCAGGTATGCCGGTGGTGATGAGATCGCCTTTTTCCAGGAGAACACACCTATACCTGGAGATGAGGCACGTCAGGTTTTGGCAGCGGTATACCATGGGATACTGCCGGCGTTTCTGACTCAGGACTTCACTCTGCTAAAGCGGGCTCTCTTGGACGTCCACGCAACCGGCTTCAAGCGTCGAGAGCTCGAAGGCCAGGCTGAAGACGTGAGACAGCTTCTGCAGATTCTCAACCAGCAGGACGACGTGGCAGCAGGCATGAGCAGCATGGGGCCCCTTGTCTATGCTATAGCTCCCGCCAACGTGTCGGTGCCGGCCGGGGATAGGGCCGCTGAGCGTGTCGCCGCCGCCGGTGTGACGTGTTTGGGAGCACGTGAAGCCCGCAACGCAGGTCACGAACGGCGCGAGGCTTCGTAATGCCCAGGCCCACGGTCAGGGGAATGTTTGTCGACCCGCCCAAGGGTCTCGAAGTCAGCTTTCACACATCCAGCACTGACAAATTCCTCCAGGCACGCATGGTCTTCCAGGACTGCGGCTTGGTGTTGCGACACTTCCGCAGCTCGCAGGACCCGTATGATGAGGACTATGATCTCGGCCAAAGAGAGTTGCTTGTCCGCGCGATCAAACAGATCAAGAACCGGCTCGGTGTGAACTCTCTCTTCTTTGTGGAAGATACGTCTTTGAAGATAGATGCCCTTAGCTTATCGGACAAGGTGGTGCCCGGCCTGGAAGTCAAAGAGTGGTTTGCGCGTACCTCCTTCGCCGACCTTGATGCCGAGTTGCGTGCTCATGGTAACAACCGAGAGGCCACGGTCTCGTCGGATATCGCCCTGCATGTGCCTGGTCTTCG
>CAZJXV010000037.1:0-20224 GCA_964550015.1 uncultured Verrucomicrobiota bacterium | reverse complement strand
AGTCATTATTCGGGCAAGGTATACGAATCTGAGGAGGGCTTGTTCCAGTGCGAAGACGTGAAGCCGGGCCGCTACATCATAGGGGTCGTGGCGGAAGGACTTCCCGATTTCAAGTCCGAGGCGTTCGAGGTGACGGCTGGGGCTGAAGCGGTGCAGGAGATCGTGATCGGCGAGGGCGGCATCATCCGGGGCGTCGTGGTGGATGAGTCGGGCCTCCCGGTGCAGGACGCGGTGGTTGAAGTGGTGTGGGGCAAGAGTAGGGTGGAGTTCCTTGGCATGGGAAGGATCAGCCTGACGCCACCCCGCGACACGACCGACAAAGCGGGCACATTTGAGCTTACGAAAATCACACCGGGAAAGGTAACGCTCCGGGTGACGCACGCCGACTACGCCTCGCTCGAGGTGCGCGACATTGCCGTCAGCGAGGACGCGCCCGTGGAGAACCTCGAGCTCAAGCTCGAGCGGGGCTCTGTGGTGTTCGGCTGGGTCAAAGACGCCGACGGGGAGTTGCGAGGCGATGTCGGGGTCAGCCTTTCCGGCCAGGAGAGCAAGTATACCCGGACCGACTACCGTGGTAGGTACCGGTTCGAGCACGCGCCGGTCGGGACCTACCGTTTGCGGATTTCCTACCTCGACGCCCGCTTGCCCAACTTCGAGGTGAAGAGCGGCGAAGACTCGGAGATCAACATCGACTTTGCCGAGGCCGGCACGATCTCCGGAACGGTCCATGCCCCTGCGGAGGGGGACGAGGTTTCGTTCCGGGTTATGCTCGAAGGAAGGGACGAGGCGGCAGGCGTGTACCGGAGCGTAGACCTGCGAGGCAAGAACGCATTCAAGTTAGAGGGCGTCTTCCCCGGCAAGTACGTGCTGCGCCTGCGCGCCTACTGGAAAGACAGCGAGGGCCGACGCGGCAACCCCACTGTGACAACCGATCCGTCGGAGATCATCATCGAGATCGCCGCCAAGGAGCGCGTGACGCAGGACATCACGATCACCAAGATCGAGGAACGCGAATAGAAGAAGAGGGTGCAGAGAATGGGCAAGGGCAAGACGGGAATCCCAGTCCATACGTGATTAACTGGCGCCTGTTTCTTTCGGGGTTGCCTCGCGGGCGCTCTGGGGGGACAATGGGGGCAGACTGCGTACCGGGGAGGGCCATGAACGAGGCCGACCTGCTCAAGAGAGAGGCCGAGCGTCTGGAGGCGTTTCAGGACGCGATCGGCTACCGGTTCGCGAAGCCGGAGCTGCTGCTCGAGGCGTTGATCCATCGCTCGCACGTCAACGAGGTGCTCGATTTCGAGCTGCCGGATAACGAGCGGCTCGAGTTCCTCGGCGACGCGGTGCTCGAGTTCGTCGTGACCGAGTATCTGTACTCGAAGTATCCGGGCGAGACGGAGGGCCGGCTCACGGTGATGCGCTCGGCGATCGTGGACCGGCGCCGGTGCGCGCAGCTTGCCGTGGCGCTGGGGATGGACGAGTACGTCCTGCTCGGGCGGGGCGAGCGGCTCGAGGGGGAGCTGATGCGCAAGTCGATCCTTGCCAACGCGTACGAGGCGCTCGTCGGGGCGATCTACCTCGACGGCGGCATCAACAAGGCGCGCGCGTTCGCCCTCGGCGTGGTGGAGAAGCACTGCCCGGGCATCGAGCTCGAGTCCACGGGCAACTACAAGGCGGAGCTGCAGATCTACTCGCAGCGCAACTTCCAGCGCATTCCCCGCTACACGCTGCTCCGGTCGTCGGGGCCGGACCATCGGAAGGTGTTCGACGTGGCGGTGAGCATTGACGGGGTGGCGTACGGCTCGGGCACAGGGCCGTCGAAGAAGGCGGCGCAGCAGGAGGCGGCGCGCGCGGCGCTCGCCCGACTCGAGGCGGAGAGCTACGCCGAGGGCGCTCGGGAAGCACGGCGGGGTTCCTCCTACGAGGTGATCGCCGCGGCCGTGCTCGCCCTCGGCGGGCACGCAAGCATCCGCGAGGTGGAGCACTACCTGGCCGAGCAGCCGGGCCCGGCGCCGGCGGACGTGGGGGGCACGATGGCGGCGATGTGCGTGGAGGCGCCGCCGTCGAGCACGGTGCCGGCGGAGTGGCGCGTGCTGGAGCGGATCCGGCGGGGCGTGTACCGTCACGTCGACGCGGGCGCGGGATAGGGGGACGTCCCGGAGACGGGGGCGGTTACACCGCGCGGTTATTGCGCGCGGCTATTCCGCAAGGACGGCGGCCATGTCGAGGAGCCCGTGGTTGACGGGCTTTTTCTTTGTGAAGGTCTGCCGGAGCGGTGTGTAGACGATCTCGCCGTTGACCTGGCCGACCATGACGTTGGCCTCGCCGGCGGCGATGGCCCGGGCGGCCTCGTAGCCGAGCCGCGAGGCGAGCATCCGGTCGGTGGCCGTCGGGCGGCCGCCGCGCTGGGTGTGGCCGAGGATGCAGACGCGGAAGTCCACGCCCAGGCGCTCGCCGAGCTTGCGGCCGATCTCGACGGCGCCGCCCTGCTCGTCGCCCTCGGAGACGATCATGATGAGGCTCGTCTTGTGCTGCTCGGCGCGCTGTTCGAGGCGCCGGCAGATGGCGTCGAGGTCGGTGGGGGTCTCCGGGATGAGGATTTCCTCGGCGCCGCCGGCGATGCCGCTGGCAACGCCGATGAAGCCCGCATGACGGCCCATGACCTCGACGAGGAAGATCCGGTCGTGGCTCTGGGCCGTGTCGCGGATCCGGTCGATGGCGTCGAGGGCGGTGTTGACCGCGGTGTCGTAGCCGATGGTCAGGTCGGTGCCGTAGAGGTCGTTGTCAATCGTGCCGGGCACGCCGACGGTGGGGATCTTGAACTCGTCGTAGAACTCGACCGCGCCACGGAACGAGCCGTCGCCGCCGATGCAGATGAGGCCCTCGATGCCGTGTGCGCGCAGGCTTTCGAAGGCGCGGCGTCGGCCGTCCGGCGTGAGGAATTCAGCCGAGCGGGAGGTCTTGAGGATGGTGCCGCCCTGCTGGATGATGTTGGAGACGGAGCGGGGGCCCATCGGCTCGATCTCGGCGGCGATCATGCCCGAGTAGCCGCGGGAGATGCCGAAGACGTTGAGCCCGAGGTGCAGGGCCCCGCGCACGGCGCCGCGGATGGCGGCGTTCATGCCGGGCGCATCGCCGCCGCTCGTGTAGAGGCCGATCGTGCTGGGTGCCGCCGCGGTGCTCATCAGGGGATTGTTCCTCTGGCGATTGTTCCTCAGGCGATTGCTCCTCAGGCGATTGCTCCTGTGGTTAGCCGAAGAAGACCTTCATTGCCTCGTACAGCTTCGGGTCCACCGTGCGGGGCCGGGACACGGCCTCCTCGAGCGGGATGGGCACGAACTCGTTGCCGCGCAGGCTGACCATCGTGCCGAAGTTGCCTTGCTCGACGAGCTCGACGGCCGTCATGCCGAAGCGCAGGCCGAGATACCGGTCGTAGGCGCTGGGGGTGCCGCCGCGCTGGAGGTGGCCGAGCACCACGAAGCGGGTCTCGAAGCCGGTGCGCCTCTCGATTTCCTGGGCGAGGTGCTCGCCGATGCCGCCGAGGCGGACGTGGCCGAACGCGTCGCGTTTCTTCTCTTGCAGCACCATGCCCTCGCCGAGGTCGGCGCCCTCGGAGACGGCGACGATGGAGAAGTCGCGGCCGCGGGCGTGGCGTTCGGTGATGATGCGGCACACTTCCTCGACGCGCATCTGCACCTCGGGGATGAGGATCACGTCGGCGCCGCCGGCGAGCCCGGCGTACAGCGTGATCCAGCCGGCGTGGCGGCCCATCAGCTCGATGACGAGCACGCGGTTGTGTGACTCCGCGGTGGTGTGGAGCCGATCAATGGCGTCGGCGGCGATATTGATGGCGGTATCGAAGCCGAACGTGCGATCGGTGCCGCTCAGGTCGTTGTCGATTGTCTTGGGGACGCCGACCGTGGCCAGGCCCTCCTCTTTGTAGAGCCGGTGTGCCACGCCGAGGGTGTCGTCGCCGCCCACAGCGATGAGCGCGTCGAGCCCCAGGACGCGGAAGTTCGCCTTGATCTTCTGGACGTGCTTCGGGTCGTTGTAGGGATTCGTGCGCGAGGTGCGCAGGATCGTGCCGCCGCGCGGCAGGATTCCCGAGACCTTGTTGCGCGTCAAGGGTGTGGTCACGTTCTCGATCATGCCCAGCCATCCCTTGAGGATGCCGGTGACCTCGTAATCGAGGGCGAGCGACTTGCGCACCACGCCCACGAGCACGGGGTTGAGGCCCGGGCAGTCGCCGCCGCCGGTCAATACGCCAATCCGTTTCTCAGCCATCGTTCCGATTCATGCCTTTCACGGGTGTTGTTCTCGAAGCCGGGCGGCCATCGTCAGCATCTTTGGCCTGTGGAGATACCGGCGACCGGCACATGCCCTGCATTATTTCTCATACTCCTCGACCAGGCGCTGCATGTATCCGAGGCTCTCGTCGAGACCGCCGGGGCGGTTGCGACTCAGCCAGAGACGCTTGTGCTCTTCCATGATCGGGGCCATGCTCTCTCCGAGCTCGGCGATCTCCCTGCCAAGATCGTCTTTCGTCTTGCCGGTGGCAAGCTGTTTCATCACGTCGCCCCTGTTGCAGGCGTGTCTCAGGAGCGCGGCCGCGTTGAGGAACTCGTCACGAATGAGATCGGCGTCCTCGCACTGCATGTCGGCTTTGTCAAGGTGCGCCATGGCGTTTTCGATCTGCGTCATGGCGAGTTCGAGGCCGTCGGGTTTCATCTCGTTGACGATGGCGGGATCATCGAGCCGGTGAAACTGGAGTATGCTGAAGAGCGGCGAGTCGTTGTAGATGTGCAGGCCCGTGACCGTGCCGGCGTCGCCCAGCTCATGGGCGAGTTGTCCCATGTGACCTGTGGGGTCATCGAAGGCGCGGAGCGAGAGGGTCTCCGCAAGCGGCATGTCCTCGTTTGATTTCACGCACCACGAAAGCGATGCGCCGAACGCGAAGCCAAGGTAACTCACAGGCAGGTACTGCCAGTGGCCCAAATCGCCCCAATCGCAGATCAGGTAGCCTGTTGCGCCGTGTTTCAGCCCGTTCTTCGCCGCGTTGAGCAGATTGCCGACGCAGTTCTCGGTCCGTCCCGCGACGGAGATCCAGGACGACGTGCCGGGGCACACGTAAAATGGTATCCCGGCCGCAGCGAAGGTTTGGCTGTGTTCGTCGAACGGGTCTTGCGCCTCGTAGCCCCACTCGAGGGCGATGATGTCTTTGGGGAGCTCGTTCACGAGCTCGGGGTAGCGCATGATGATGTCGCCCCAGAACAGCATCGTTTTTCCGCGAGCAGTCACGAGCTTATGGATTTTCAGGAGAAACTCGATGTAGACCCGTCCCTGGCCTTTCTCTTCGCAGATTGCCCGGCTCCTTCCGTCGCCAAGTTGGGTCTCATCGCAGCCGACGTTGAAGTATTCGCTTGTGAAGTGCGGCAGGAGCTCGTCATACAGGCCCTCGATGAGTGTGAGCGACCCTTCGTCTGTGGGGCAGAGCGTGTTCCCTCCCTGCACTTCGGACAGCGGGGCGTATTCGGGGTGTCGGAGCCACCGTTCCATATGGCCGAAGCTGTTCTGGTTGGGGACGAGGTCTATGAAGCGTTCCGTGCAGTAGGCGTCGAGGGCCATCATCTCCAGGCCCGTCATGGGTGATGCGTTTTCCCAGACGACCTTGTGCCGGCGGTACGCGAACGTATGCTCGGTATAGAGCTCGATGTGGTTTATCTTCCACGAAGCGAGCTTGTCGATAAGCGCGAACAGGGTCTCCATTGTCGGGACCTTGGACCGGCTGATATCGAGCATCACGCCTCGTGTCTTGAAATCGGGCCAATCCTCGATGCGCACGCACGGAAGTTCTTTGCCGCACTTCCGGATTATCTGCGACAGCGTGCACGCACCGTAAAAGGCCCCGCTTGGGTCCCGTGCCTGTATCTCGATGGTCTCGGGCTCGATCGTGAGGCGGTATCCCTGTTCGGGGACGTTCATTGCGGGATCGACGGTTATTGTCGCTCTGACGAGTTCCTTCACGGAGGAATAGCGGACGAGATCCCATTCGAGCCCGGTCGTGTTTCGTATGGTTTCGAGCAAGGTGTCGCCGATGAAGAGTGCCGTGCTCGTTTCGACGCCCGTGATGAGGAGCAGCGCGTCCTTTTTCAGGACATGCAGGCCTGCACGCTCTTCTGTCTGTCGTGGTCGTGGGAGCAACAGCAAGTCTTTCATCTGTGCGACGTCGTCCTGGCTACTGGTGGTGAAGGGGCCTCTTGACGATGTGGTCTGCTCCTCGTCGGGCGATGCTTCGGCGCAGTGTATCACGTAGCAGGTTCCGAGAACCGCCGCCGTACGCGCGGCGGCGAACCGTGCACGTATCCATCGAGTGCGTTTCAACCACGGGCCCTGGGTTCCTGCTTCCTGGTGTTTTTGCGACTCACTGTTGCCGAGTTGGACATGACCTCCTGAGGCGATAGGACTTGCCGACGAGGAATGAGCCGGGGACGGCGCGCTCACGTCGTCTCTTGTTCCGGGCCGGGTTCCTCGATTGGCTGCTCGAGGTACTCGTCTTCTTCCGGGCCCGGCGGCGTCGGTTCGCCTCGCGACATTGTCCGGGCGATAAAGACCTTGACGGTGTGGACGTTGGCCAGGCCGAAAAAGGTTTGCACCTGGTTGCGGACGGCCTTCTGGATCCGCTCGCACGCGGCGTGGATGTTCTGGTCGTCCCAGAGCGTGACGCGGACCTCGACGGCCACGCCACCATCAACGGCCACCACTGCGGGGACGACGTCGCGGACTTCGGGGAAGCTGCGGGCGAGCCGCTTGACGAAGTCCTCGATTGCGCCGATGGCGATGATGACCTCGCCGTCGGGGTTGTCGAAGGAGATGCAGTCCTGCCGTCGGACGCGCGCCACGAGGGCGACGGCGAAGAGAAGTACCAGCCCGAACATCACGGCGCCGAGCACCTTGGCCCAGGGCGTGCCGATGGCGGCGTCGGCGTTCATGGTGCCGAGGAAGGGGACCAGGTCACGCAGGAACATGTACAGCCCGATGGCCGCGAAGCCGACCGTGATGAGTATGCTTGTTATGACCGCAACGATGGCCGGAGCCCGCCGGTATCCTCGCATGATTAACCCTCCTCACGTGCCTCGTCTTGCCCGGGCGTTTCGTCGAGGGCCTCCTCCTCGGGCGCCTCGGCGCCCGGCGCGCCGGTTGGGAGGCGCACGCCCTGCACGGTGACGTTGACGGCGCGGACGAACTTGCCGGTCATCTCCTCGATGGCGCTGCGCAGCTTGGTCTGGATCTCGGCGGCGACCACCGGGATGCGCGCGCCGTACTCGACCATGACACTGACGTCGAGCGTCACCGCGTTCCCGTCGCTTTCGATCTTGATGCCCCGGGCGGCGCCCCGTCTGCCGAGCAGGCCCACAAGGCCGGTGGGCGAGGCGGCGATTCCCTTCACCTCGGCGAGCGCGGTGCCGGCGATCGTCGAGATGACGTCGTCGCTGACGAGCACCTCGTCCTCGCGGCCGGCTTCCTCCATTTCCTCCCCGGCGTATCGGTCTTTCTCGGTATCGCTCATGGTCCTGTTCGACCTCCTTGCTTCTTCGCGGCGCCGGGCGTCCGCGCTAGCTCCAGCCCTGGTCGCGGACGACCTCGTCGGCGAAGTGGTTGCCGAACGTGGCGCCGATGAACTTCGGGTGGTGCATCACGTGTTTGTGGAACGGTATGGTGGTGGCGACGCCCTCGACGTAGAATTCGTCGAGCGCGCGCCGCATCGTCCGGATTGCCTCGTCGCGGTCGTGGCCCCAGGTGCACAGCTTTGCCAGGAGCGAATCGTAGTGCGGGGGCACGCTGTAGCCCGAGTAGATATGCGCGTCCACGCGTACGTTCGGGCCGGCCGGCAGCGAGCAGAACCGGATCGTGCCCGGGGTGGGCTTGAAGCCGTTGACGGGGTCCTCGGCGTTGACGCGGCACTCGATCGCGTGGCCGCGCACGACGAGGCTGCGCTGGTCGAGCGAGAGCTTTTCGCCGGCGGCGATGCGGATCTGTTCCTTGATGAGGTCCACGCCGTAGATCATTTCGGTGACCGTGTGCTCGACCTGGATCCGGGTGTTCATTTCGATGAAGTAGAAGTTGCTGTCCTTGTCGAGCAGGAACTCAATGGTGCCCGCGTTGACGTAGCCTACTTCCTGCACGAGCTTGAGGGCCATCTTCGTCATGGCGCGCCGGATCGAGGGGGTGACCGCGGGCGACGGCGCCTCTTCGATGAGCTTCTGGTGGCGGCGCTGCACGGAGCAGTCGCGCTCGCCAAGGTGGACGGCGTTGCCCTTCGCGTCGGCGACGACCTGGACCTCGACGTGGCGGGGGTTTTCGAGGTATTTCTCGATGTAGACGGCCGGGTTGCCGAAGGCGGCCTCGGCCTCGGCCTGCGCGGTGGCGAGCGCGTTGCTGAGCGCCACGTCGGTGTGCGCCACGCGCATGCCGCGTCCGCCGCCGCCGGCGGCGGCCTTGATCATGACGGGGTACTTGATTTGCTCGACGACCTTGAGCGCCTCGGTTTTGTCGGCCACGACGCCGTCGCTGCCGGGGATGACGGGCACGCCCGCGCCCTTGGCGGCGCGGAGCGCCTCGGCCTTGTCGCCCATACGCCGGATGACCTCGGGCTGCGGCCCGATGAACTTGACGCGGCAGCTCTCACAGATCTCGGCGAAGTGGGCGTCCTCGGCGAGGAAGCCGTAGCCGGGGTGGATGGCCTCGACGTCGAAGATTTCGGCCGCCTTGATGATGCTGGGCACGTGCAGGTAGGATTCGGCGCTCGCGCTGTTGCCGATGCAGATCGCCTCGTCGGCGAGCTGCACGTGCATGGCGTGCTGGTCGGCCTTGGAGTAGACGGCGATCGTCTGCACGCCGAGCTCTTTGCAGGCGCGGATGATGCGCACGGCGATCTCGCCGCGGTTGGCGATCAGGACTCTCTCGAACATACATCCCCGGTGACTGGGTTGTCGGCAAGGGACCAAGCGGTCAGGCGATTTTCACGCGAAACAGTGGCTGGCCGTACTCGACCGGCTCGCCGTTCTCGGCGAGCACCTCGGCGATTTCGCCCTCGACCTCCGCCTTGATTTCGTTCATCACCTTCATCGCTTCAAGAATGCACACCACGTCGTCCTTGCCGACCGTCTGGCCGACGTCGACAAAGGACGGGGCGTCCGGCGACGGCGCGACGTAGAACGTGCCGACCATGGGCGAGTTGATGTACGCCGATGTGTCTTGGTGCGTCGCTTCGCCGGTGTCGGCTGCGGGCGCGGGCGTCTCCGCAGGGGCCACCGGCACGGGGGCCTGGGGCAGCGCCACGGGCACCGTCATGGGGGCCGGGCCGGCCTTGCGCAGGGCGATGCGCAGGCCGTCGCGCTCGAGCTCGAACTCGGCGAGCCCGTTCTCCTCCATCAACCGGAGGATCTGCTTGATTTCCTTCAGATCCATGCCTCCTCCTGGCGCATGCACGTGCCTCACCCCCACGGCCGCGCGTGCGTGGGCAGTCGCGAGAGCACCTCGCACCCGGCAGGCGTGACGAGCACGTCGTCCTCGATCCGCACGCCGAGGCGGCCGGGGACGTATATGCCGGGCTCGACGGTAAGGACCATGCCGGCGCGCAGCGTCCCCTTTGCGCGGCCCGACAGCCCCGGCTGCTCGTGCACGTCGAGGCCGATCCCGTGGCCGAGCGAGTGAGTGAAGCGCTCGCCGTGGCCGGCGGCCTCGATGACCCGACGTGCCGCGGTGTCGGGCGCGGAGCGTCTCGCCCTGGGCCGGATGCGCGCGATGGCCGCACGCCGGGCGGCCGCCACCACGTGGTACATGTCTCGTGTCCGGCGCGGCATCCTAGGGGGCAACAGGGTCCGTGTCAAGTCAGAAGTGTATCCCCTGACGTGCGCGCCCCAGTCGATCAAGACCACGTCGGTGTCGCGAAGCCTCCGGCGCCCCGTGGCATGGTGGGGGACCGAGCTGCCCGGGCCGAACGCGACGATGGTGTCGAAGGCGAGGGCATCGGCGCCGTTGGCCATGACGAAGAACTCCAGCTCGATGGCGATGTCGCGCTCGCGCACGCCCGGCCGGAGCAGCGGCAGGATGTGGCGGAAGCCGCGCTCGCTGAGGCGGATGGCCTTGCGGATGGCGGCGATCTCGCCGGGCTCTTTGACGGCGCGCACGGACTCGACCACGCCGATCAGCGGTTTGCATTTCCGGGCGCCGAGCGCCTCGATGAGCTTGAGTGCGCGCGCGTGCGAGAGGTGGTCGGCCTCGAAGCCGAGCCGGCGCACGCGGCGGCCCTTGAGCGCGTCGGCGATGCTTTTGAATGCGTCCTTTCCGAGGAGGCGGACGGCGTCGGCCTCGACCTGCTTCTCCGCGGCCTCGATGTACCGGCTGTCGGTCAAGAACAGGCTGTCGCCCGAGGCCGTGATGAGCAGATACGGGTTGGACGAGACGAAGCCGGTCAGGTAGCGGCAGTTCACCGGGTGAGTGACGAGCAGGGCGTCCACCTTGTGCCCGGCGAGCGTGCGGCACACTTTGCGAATTCGACGTGTCACGGACGGTCCCCTCTTTGCGGCCAGCCTGGGTCGTGGCTCATTTCGCCAGAAGATCCAGGGCGGCCCGCAACGCGAGCGTGTAGCTGCGTTCTCCGAATCCGGTGATCTGGCCGACGGCGACGGGCGCGACGTAGGAGTGGTGGCGGAAGGGCTCGCGCGCGTACACGTTGGACAGATGCACCTCGATCGTGGGCAACCCGACCGCCGCGATGGCGTCGCGGATGGCCACGCTCGTATGGGTGAACGCCGCGGGGTTGATGATGATGGCGTCGAACTGCCCGCCCGCCTTCTGGATCCGCTCGACGATGTCGCCCTCGTTGTTGGACTGGACGCACTCGAGCTCGGCGCCCTCTTTGTCGGCCATTGTCTTGAGCGCGGCGTCAATCGTGGCGAGGTCGGTGGTCCCGTAGGTTTGGGTTTCCCGCTCGCCGAGGAGGTTCAGGTTCGGGCCGTGAATCACGAGTATGCGCATCGGCCTACTCCGCCTCAGGGTTTTCGTCGGCCTGGTCGGTCTCGTCAGCGTGGTCGGTCTCGTCAGCGTGGTTGGAGCCCGGCGTCTCCTGCGGTGTTCCGTACTTGGCGCGGAGGCGGTCGAGTTCCGTCACGAAGTCGAATTCATTATACGTGCGGGCGGCGGTCTGTAAAGCCAAGGAGAAATCGTGGGGGTCGCAGCGGGCCGCGATGTCGAAGTGCCGCCGGGCCTCGTCGGTACGGTCGGCCTGGTCGAGGTAATAGACATAGCGCAGCCGCATGAACGGGTCGGTCGGGAACAGGACCACGGCCCGGCGCATCTCGTCGAGCACGACGTCCCACTCGACGTCACGGTCGAGGCGCATCCGCTCGAGCCGTGCCACGGCCAGCCGGTACTGGAACCTGTAACTGTTGCGATGGAGCCTGAGCGCGCGTTCGTAGAGTGATATGGCCTGCGTGAACTCGCGCGGGTCGGCCGTGCCCTTGCCCTGCCTGTAGTGAATCATGGCCAGGAAGCCGAGGTAGTTGTGGTTGAGGCGGTCCCACTGCAGCGCGCGGCGCATCTCCTCGATCGCCGCCGCGGGCGGATCCCGCGGGGGGGGCCTCATCGTGCCGGCGAGGATCGCGTGCGCGTTGAAGTAGTGGATCTCGCTCGTCATCGGCATCGGCACGAAGAGCACGAGCGGGGCGGTGACGAGCATGAGGCCCGCGAGCACGCACACGGCATGGATTTCCTTGCGCAGCACGAGGGCCTTTTCGCGCAGCGGGGCCGTGTGGCGCGCCATGAGCGCCACAAGCAGCATGGCCGTCATGGCGAGGCCGGGGACGTAGAGGTCGAAGTCCACGATGCCGTGCAGCAGGAACGCCAGCAGGCCGAAGAACGCGGCGAGCACGACGAGGGTGGCGAAGGTGAGGCGCTCGTCGTCGCGGGCGAAGGCGCCGACGATGGGTCCCGCGCGCACGAGGTGGGCGATCCAGAAGGCGACGAAGGCGGCCAGGCCGAGCGCGCCGACCTCGATGAAGAGCTGGACGTAGTTGTTGTGGGCGCTCCGCGCCATTCCGACCGCCTGCGGCGGGTCTTTGTACTTGGCGAAGAGCGCCGAGAATGCGTTGAAGCCGCTGCCGATGGCGTTGCGCGCGAACGGACGGTCGGCGGCCATCCGCGCTGCGCCGCGCCAGTAGCCGACGCGTTCCTCGAACGTGTGCGCGCCGCGTTCGATGAGTTTCCGGCCCGGTTCCGTGGTCAGAACCGCGACCGTGGCCGCGGCCGCGACGGCCAGGAGCACGAGAAGTTTCCATGCGACGACCTTGAGGCGCCTGCGCATCACGACGATGATGACGATGGCCAGAATGCCGACGCTGAGGAACGCGCCCTTCGATTCCGTTAGGATGAACACGGCGAAGGCGAGCAGCGGGCCGAGCACGCCGTAGAGGACGGCTAACGCCGGGCCGCGCGCCCGCGTCCACTGCCGCACGACGAGCACGAAGAGGCACGCCGCCGGCAGGAGCATTGCGTAGAGGCCGCCGAGCGAGTTCGGCGAGGTGAAGGTGCCCATGACCCGGCCGCGCTCGAGCAGCGCGAGGGCATCGGCTTGCTCCTCGGCCGGGATCGTGCGGTAGACCTGCTCGTGCAACTGTTCATAGCCCGCGACCCATTGGTGCACGCCGATCAGGGAGACACACACCATGCCGGCCATCAGCGCCGCGAGCAGCGCGCGTTCGCGCCGCTCGCCGCCGGGCATGTTCACGACGAGGTGGTAGAGCAGCGCCCAGCAGGCGAATTCCTTCATGAACATCATCGCGGAGTGCGGCAGGACCGAGAAGAACGAGCTGAGCAGGCCGATGCCGAGGAACGCCCAGAGGAAGACGTCGGCCCTCGTGTAGCGGAATGTGAGCCGCCGCGTCACGATCATGTTGAGCATCCAGAAAAAGGCGGCGAGCACGATGAGCAGCTCGGCGATTTCGGTGGCCCAGGGCTGGAGCGGGTACAACAGCGAGAGGATGGCGGGCCCGCCGAAGCTCGGGTTGGGCAGGACGTCGAGGTTGATGAGCCCGAACTTGAACGGCATGAGGAATGCGAGCAGCAGCAGCAGCCCGTAGAGGATTTTTTCGAGGATCGTCAGCGGTCGGGCGGGCCGCGGCGTTCGCGTCGTGCGGGATCGCGGGCTCAAGCGGCAGTCTCCTCGATGGGTCTGTGCCACGCTACCAAACGGGCCTCGCGGCGTCAACGCGCGGCGAGGAACGCCGAGACGACCGAGAGGGTCGAGGCAGTCGCGGTGCCGGCGCGGAGCGTGGTGGGTCCGAGCCGCACGGGGTGCGCGCCGGCCTCGACCGCGGCCGCGGTTTCCGCCGGCGTGAAATCGGCTTCCGGCCCGACAAGCACTGCCATGGCGGCCGCGGCGGGCGCGACTTGCTCGAGCACGCGCAGCAGCGGCGCGGCGTCCGGCGCGGCGGTGCAGATCAGCACGGCGGCCGGCGCGAGCGACGGGAGCAGCTCGTCGAGCCGGGCCGGCGGCCTGATTTCCGGCAGGGCGATGCGCCCGCACTGCTTTGCGGCGCTGATGGCGACCCTGCGCCAGCGCCTGAGGCGCGCTTCGGGCTCGGCGGCCCGCGCGTGGGCGGCGCAGCGGTCGGCAATGACGGGGGCGATGACGTGCGCGCCGAGTTCCGTCGCCGCCTCAACGATCGCGTCGAAGCTTTTCGCCTTCGTCAGGGCCGGGCAGGCGATGATGCGCACGGCCGGGGCGGTCGCCTCTTGCACGAGGCGCTCCAGGCGGAGCGAGGCGTGGTGCTTGTCGACGCGGGCGATCACGGCCTCCCATTCGCGCGAGACGCCGTCGAAGACGGCGATCGTGCCGCCGGTCCGGCGCAGCACGTTGACGCAGTAATGGAACTCCTCGCCGTCGAGCTGCGCCGTGTCGCCGGTGATATTCTCCGGCGGGACGTAGAGGCGGTAGCGGTGCATGGGCGCGCCTACTTGCGGCGGGTAAAGCGCTTGACCTTGCGGCCGAACTCCTCGCCCAACGGGTACTCGCGCCCGCCGGTGGTTGAGGCGAGTTTTTCGAGGAGTTCCGTTTGCTGGCGGGTGAGCTTCTGGGGGGTCTCGACGAGGACGCGCACGTGCTGGTCGCCGCGGCCGTAGCCGTGCAGGTTCTGGATGCCCTTGCCGCGCAGGCGAAAGATCTTGCCGCTCTGGGTGCCGGGTGGGATCTTGAGGCGGGCCTTGCCGTTGAGGGTGGGCACCTCGATCGAGCCGCCGAGGGCCGCGAGCGAGAAGGTGATGGGCACCTCGCACAGGAGGTCGTCGCCGTGGCGGTCGAAGATCGGGTGGGGCTCGACGTTGAGGAACACGTAGAGGTTGCCCGGCGGGCCGCCGCGGCTGCCGGCCTCGCCTTCGCCCGTGATCTTGAGCTGCGAGCCCAGCTCGACGCCGGCGGGGATGGTGACGTTGAGCGTCTTGCGGCCGCGAATCCGGCCTTCGCCGTTGCACTTCCGGCAGGGGTTGGTGACGATCGTGCCGGCGCCGCCGCAGCGGTCGCACGTGCGGCTGATGCTGAAGAAGCCCTGCGACATCCGGACCTGGCCGGTGCCGCGGCACTGGGGGCAGGCGCTGCGCGTCGAGCCGGGGGCGAGGCCGGAGCCTTTGCAGTCCTTACACTCGTCGAGGCGCGGCACGACGATCTGTTTTTTGGTGCCGGCCGCGGCTTCCTCGAAGGTGATTGTCAGGTCGTAGCGGAGGTCGGAGCCACGCATCGCGGCGCTGCGGCGCGTGCGGGTGCGGGCCCCGCCAAAGAGCGAGTCGAAAATGTGCTCGCCGCCAAAGGCGCGCTCGAAGATCTCGAACGGGTCAACGCCCTCGAAGCCGCCGAAGCCCGGGCCGCCCCGGGCGCCGGCGCCCACGCCGCTCAGGCCGGCGTGGCCGAACTGGTCGTACACGCGGCGCTTGTCCGGGGCGTTGAGTACCTCGTAGGCCTCGGAGACCTCCTTGAAAGACTCCTCGGCCGCCTTGTCCCCCGGGTTCTTGTCCGGGTGGTACTTCATTGCGAGCTTGCGGTACGCCTTCTTCAGCTCGTCGTTCGTGGCGCTCTTGCCGACGCCCAACACGTCGTAGTAGTCGCGTTTGTCCGCCATCCATGCTCCTCGCGGGCCACGTCCTGTCCCGGCGCCCGCCCGCGGTGGTTACTTCTTGTCGTTGTCGTCCACGACCTCGAAATCGGCGTCAACCACGTTGTCGCCTTCCTGCCGGGACGCGGCGCCTTCCGGCTCGCCGGCGTCTCTCGGCCCGCCGGACCCTTCGGCTCCGCCGGCGCCCGCCGCTTGTTGAGCCGCCGCCTGCTGCGCGGCCGCTTGCTGGGCAGCCGCCTGTTTGTAGATTTCCTCGGCGAGCTTGTGCGATGCCGTGGTGACCGCTTCCATTGCTTTGGTGAGCTCTTCGACCGAGCCGCTCTCCATGAGCTTCTTGAGGTCCTCGAGCGCCTTTTCGACCTTCTCACGCTCGCCGGCCGGGATCTTGTCGCCGTGCTCCTTGAGCGTCTTTTCGGTGGTGTAGACGAGCGTGTCCGCCTGGTTTCTCGTCTCGACCTCCTCGCGTCGCTTCTTGTCTTCCGTCTCGTGGGTCTCGGCGTCCTTGACCATCCGGTCGATCTCCTCTTCGGAGATGCCGCTCGAGGCTTCGATGCGGATCTTCTGCTCCTTGCCGGTGCCGAGGTCTTTTGCGGAGACGTGCACGATGCCGTTGGCGTCGATGTCGAAGGTGACCTCGATCTGCGGGATGCCGCGCGGCGCCGGCGGAATGCCCACGAGGTCGAAGCGGGCCAGCGTGCGGTTGTAGGCCGCCATCTGGCGTTCGCCCTGCAGCACGTGCACGCTCACGGCGGGCTGGCTGTCCGCGGCGGTGGAGAAGATCTGGCTCTTGCGCGTCGGGATCGTCGTGTTGCGTTCGATGAGCCTGGTGAAGACGCCGCCGAGGGTTTCGATGCCGAGGCTCAGCGGGGTCACGTCGAGCAGCAGCACGTCCTTGACGTCGCCGCCGAGCACGCCGGCCTGGATGGCGGCGCCGACGGCGACCACCTCGTCGGGGTTGACGCCGCGGTGCGGCTCCTTGCCGAAGATCTTTTTCACGATCTCCTGCACGGCCGGCATGCGGGTCTGGCCGCCGACGAGGATGACTTCGTCAATGTTGCTCGCCGAGATGCCGGCGTCCTCGAGCGCCTGGAGGCAGGGGCCCTTGGTGCGTTCGACCAGGTCGTCCACGAGTTTTTCGAAGGTGGCGCGGGTGATCGTCTTGACGAAGTGCAGCGGCTCCTTGTCCGCCGTCATGCTTACGAACGGCAGGTTGATCTCCGCCTGCGCCGTCGAGGAAAGTTCTTTCTTCGCTTTCTCTGCGGCCTCGCGCAGCCGCTGGAGGGTGCGCCGGTCCTTGGAGAGGTCAATGCCGTGCTCCTTCTTGAACTCGGCGACGATCCAGTTGATGATGCGCTGGTCGAAGTCGTCGCCGCCGAGGTGCGTATCGCCGTTGGTGGCGCGCACCTCGAAGACGCCCTCGCCGATCTCGAGGATCGAGATGTCGAAGGTGCCGCCGCCGAGGTCGTAGACGGCGATCTTCTCGTCCTTTTTCTTGTCGAGCCCGTAGGCGAGCGAGGCTGCGGTCGGCTCGTTGATGATGCGCAGCACCTCGAGTCCGGCGATCTTGCCGGCGTCCTTGGTGGCCTGGCGCTGGCTGTCGTTGAAGTAGGCGGGCACGGTGATGACGGCCTGGGTGACTTTTTCGCCCAGGTAGTCCTCGGCCGTCTGCTTCATTTTCTGGAGCACCATCGCGGAGATCTCGGGCGGCGTGTAGGTCTTGTCGCCGACCTTGACCACGACCTCGCCCCCGTCGCCGCTGGCGACCTGGTAGGGGACGAGCTTGATCTCCTCGGGCACCTCGTTGTAGCGCCGGCCCATGAAGCGCTTGATCGAGAAGACGGTCCGCTCCGGGTTGATGACGGCCTGGTTCTTGGCAATGATGCCGGTGAGCCGCTCGCCGTCCTTGCCGAACGCCACAACGGATGGCGTGGTGCGCGTGCCCTCGGCGTTGGCGATGACGGTCGGCTCGCCGCCTTCCATGACCGCGACGCACGAGTTGGTCGTGCCGAGGTCAATTCCAATGATCTTGCCCATTTCTGTTGACCCTCCCTAGTATGCTCATGTGCGTTGTATGCGTGCCTGGTTACGAGTCCTTGTCTTCGTTCTCCGGCGCGTCCTCCGCCGTGTCCTCCGGCGCCTCCTCCGGCACGGGCGCCGCGTCTTGCCCGGCCTGCTCGCCGGGTGCCTCGTCGGCCTGCGCGTTGTGCGACGCCGCTTCTGCGGCTGCGGCCGGGTTGAGGGCCACGCGGACGACGGCGGGCTGCACGACGCGACCGTTGAGCAGGTAGCCGCGCTGGAGCACCTCGAGCACCGTGTGGTCCGCGTGTTCGGTGGTCTCGACCGACTCCGCCGCTTCGTGCCTGGCCGGGTCGAACGGCTCGCCGGCGGGGTTGATCTCCTCGACGCCGTAGCGGGCGAGGATCTCGCGCAACTGCTTGAGGATCATCTCGACCCCGACGGCGAAGTTGTGTGTCGCGGGCACTTTTTCGGCGGCGGTGAAGGCGCGCTCGAAGTTGTCGAGGACGGGGATGATCTCGCTCAGCAGCCGCTCGTTGGCGAACTTGATGAACTCCTCTTTGTCGCGCTGGGTGCGCTTGCGGACGTTGTCGAGGTCGGCCCTTGCCTGGACGTAATGGCCGTAATACTCGTCCGCCTTCTTCGATTTCTCCTGGAGCTCCTCGTATTCGTCCTCGTTGACGAGTCTCTGGCCTTTCTTCTTTCTCTTGTCTCGCTTGCGTCTCTTTTCTGCCTGAGGTTTGTCCTTCTCCGCCTCGGTGCTGTCTGCGCCCTCGGCGGTTGCGCCTTCGGCGGTTGCGCCTTCGGCGGTTGCGCCTTCGGCGGTGTCGATCTCTTCGGTGCGTTCGATATCCGCCGGCGTCTTGGCCGGATCGGCGGTGTTCATCGCGTCTGCCTCCCGGGGTTGCTGTTCCACTGGTGTCGTCGTCCTCTTTCGATGGTTATGCCCGGTGTGCTGCTTCCCCAATCGTGACCTTGAACGGCACGTCGCGGTCGAAGCCGAGGCGCGGTCGCCGCCACGCTTCCGCGAGCCAGCCCTCGAGCAACACGGCCGTTGCGCGCACGAGCTGCACGGCGCGCTCGTACGGCATGCGCATCGGCCCGACGATGGCCACGGCCCCCAGGCTGAGCGAGTTGACCCGGTACGGCGCGGCCACCATCGCCAGCGGCAGCGACGCGTCGAGCGCCTCGCCCATGTCGCGGTCGAACAGCACGAACGCGTCCTCGCGGCCCTGGGCCTCACGCAGCAGCTTGCGGAACCGGTCGCGGTCCTCGAAGAGCCGGATGGCCTCGGAGACGGAGCGTGGGCTCTGGAGCTCCGGGTGCTCGAAGAGGTTGGCGAAGCCTTCGAGGAACAGCTCCGTCGCGCGCCTCGGCGTGAAGTTGATGAAGTAGCGGAGGACGATGTCGCGGTAGAGCTCGTCGCCGAGCCGGCGCTCCTCGCTCGTGAAACCGTTCTCGTATGCGGCGGTGACCTCGTCCTGGCCGCGCAGCTTGGCGTTCAGGTACTCCTCGAGCCGCTTGAGCGTGAAGTAGCTCGGGCCGCTCTCGGTGCGCACGGTCTCGGCGCGGATGAGGCCGTAGTCGCTCACGAGCACGACGAGCATGCGGGCCGGGTCGATGCCGACGAGCTTGATCTCGCGGATGAAGTCGTTCTCGAACCGTGGCGAGAGCACCATGGCCGCGCAGCCGCTCTCCCGCGCCAGCACGCCGGCCGCGCGCTGCAGCAGGGGGCCGACGTCACCGGGGACGGGGGCGAGGTCATTGAACTCTCGCGCGAGTTGGCTGCCGATCCGCCTCAGCGGCAGCCGGCGGCCCAGCACTTCGGCGGCGTAGAGCCGGTATGCCTCCGCCGTGGGGACCCGGCCCGCGGAGGAATGGGGCTGGACCGTCAGGCCGAGCCGGTCGAGATCGAGCAGCACGTTGCGCACCGTTGCTGAAGAGAGATCGGTCCGCATTTCCTCGACAATCGTGCGGGATGAGACCGGCGAACCGGAGGCGATGTGGGCGCTCACGAGCGCCATCAGCACCTCGTGCTGCCTTTTCTCTGCTCGTTGTTTGCTCAGCATCACGTATCCCGTGTCCTTAGCAGTCCCGAGCCCAAGCTGCCAGAGAAGCTAGCAGAGCTTGCTCTGAAGTCAAGCCGAATCTGCGCTAAAGTCAATGTTTTTCCCCATATCAGTTAGCAACCCTCGTGCCTGGCTGCTAACAATCCTCCAGGGAAAACACACCTGGAAGTCGCTGGCAGACGCCCGCGTATGTGTCATTTTGTCTCACTTGGGGGTGACATGGCGAGTATTGTCTCACCAGGCCCGGGACCCTATAATCGGCGCACTTATGGAAGCCGAGCGGCCCGCGGGGGCGAATCCGCGCAAGGTGTGCCACGTGATCACCCGCCTGATCCTGGGCGGGGCGCAGGAGAACACGCTCTACACGGTGGAGCTCTTGCAGGCGAGCGGGCGGTTCGACGTGACGCTGGTGACCGGCCCGGCGCTTGGGCCGGAGGGCAGCCTGCTGGAGCGGGCGAAGCGGGGGCCTTTCCGGACGATCGTGCTGCCGCAGATGCGGCGCGAGATCCACCCCGGCCGGGATTTCTTGGCCTACCGGGCGCTGAAGGCGCTGTGCCGCCGCGAGCGCTACGACGTCGTGCACACGCACAGCTCGAAGGCCGGCATCCTCGGGCGGCTGGCGGCGAGAAAGGCCGGCGTGCCGGTGGTGGTCCACACGATCCACGGCCTGCCGTTCCATCCGTACCAGCCGAAGCTGACGTACCGGTTGTACGTCGGGCTCGAGCGGATGGCGGCGCGGCGGTCGGACAGAATCATCAGCGTCGCCGATGCGATGACGGCGCAGGCGGTGGCGGCGGGTGTCGCGCCGGCGGAGACGTTCACGACGATCTACTCCGGCATGGACCTCGACTCGTTTCTCGACGCGGATTCGAGTCGAGAGGCGGTGCGGGGGAAGCTCGGGTTCGGGCCGGACGATCTGGTCGTGGGCAAGATCGCGCGGCTGTTCCATCTCAAGGGGCACGAGTACGTCTTCGAATC
>CAZJXV010000036.1:0-20655 GCA_964550015.1 uncultured Verrucomicrobiota bacterium | reverse complement strand
TGCGCGAGCAGATCGGCCTGGTCACCCAGGACGTCGTGCTCTTCAACGACACGGTCGCCGCCAACATCGCCTACGGCCGGCCCGACACCCCCCGCGAGGCGATCGCCGAAGCCGCCCGGGTGGCCAACGCCGACGAGTTCATACGCGCCCTGCCCGACGCCTACGACACCGTCATCGGCGAGCGCGGCGTCAAGCTCAGCGGCGGCCAACGCCAGCGCCTCGCCATCGCCCGCGCCCTGCTCCGCAACCCGCCCATCCTCGTGCTCGACGAGGCCACCTCCGCGCTCGACACCGAGAGCGAGCGCCTCGTGCAGCAGGCCATCGACCGGCTCATGCAGCACCGCACCGCGCTCGTGATCGCCCACCGCCTCTCGACCATCCAGCACGCCGACACCATCGTCGTGCTCTCGGACGGGCGCATCGTCGAGCAGGGCACCCACCCCGAGCTCGTCGAGGCCGACGGCCTCTACCGCAAACTCTACGAGATGCAGTTTGCCCTGTGACCACCGAGACACACACCGCAGAAGCGTTCGCGGCCTACCGGCCGATCAATAACCGCGAGCACGCGCTCCGGCTGCTCGCGCCGCCGCTCGCCTACGCCTTCGTGCAGCTCACCTGCCGGCTCCAGGGCAAGCGCGTCCACGGCTTCGAACACGCCCGGCGCACCCTCGCCGAGCACGGCAACGCCATCTTCGCCTTCTGGCACAACCGCTTCTTCGCCACCCCCTTCTGGTGGCGCTGGCTCCTGCGCGCCCGCCCCATGTCGGCCATGATCAGCCGCAGCCTCGACGGCGAAATCCTCTCCCGCATGATCCGCTTCATCCCCGCCGAGGCCGTCCGAGGCTCCGAGTTCGACGGCGGCGTCGCCGCCCTCAAGGCCGCCACCGCCAAGCTCCGCGACGGCGTCAACTTCTGCATCACGCCCGACGGCCCGCGCGGCCCCAAGTACAAGGTCAAGCCCGGCACCGTCGCCCTCGCCCGGCTCTCCGGCAAGCCCATCATCCCCGCCGCCTTCGACTGCACCCGCAAACTCCTGCTCAACTCCTGGGACAGCTTCGTCGTGCCCCTGCCCGGCGGCCACATCGAGCTGTGCTTCGGCGAGCCCATCCTCGTGGACCGCTCCCGCTCTCCCGAAGAGTGGAGCGCCCTTATCGAGGAACGCCTCATCGAGGTGACGCGCCGCGCCGAGACCCTCGCCCGGGCCTGGCGCCGCGGCCTGCCCCACGTCACCCGCCGGGGCGCCTTGCCCAACCCACACCGCCGCGAACGGCCGGCAGACTGACCCCGCTGCGCGCGCTGCGCGTTCTGCGAGAGATCCCTGACACCTCGCCTGGCCCCTTGCGTTTCAGCCCTCCCAGTGTTATCTGACTGCCACGACACATCAGGAGGAACATGGCCCCATGATCATCGGCGCCCCCAAAGAAATCAAAGACGACGAGTACCGCGTCTCCCTGCTGCCCTTCGGCGTCGAGCTCCTCGTCAAGGCCGGCCACCAGGTCCTCGTCCAGTCACGCGCCGGCAAAGGCTCCGGCGTCACCGACGCCGAGTACGCCAAGGCCGGGGCCACCGTGGTCAAGACACCCAGGGAGGTCTTTTCGGCCGCCGACCTCATCATCAAGGTCAAGGAGCCCCAGCCCGTCGAGTACCCCATGCTCAAGCCGGGCCAGATCGTCTTCACCTACTTCCACTTCGCCGCCGGCCGCGAGCTCACCCAGGCCATGATCGCCGCCGGGATCGTCGCCATCGCCTACGAGACCATCGAGCTCGACGACGGCACCCTGCCCCTGCTCACCCCCATGAGCGAGGTGGCCGGCCGCATGGCCGTGCACGAGGGCGCCAAGTACCTCGAGGAGCCGCTGAAGGGCCGAGGCATCCTGCTCGCCGGCGTGCCCGGCGTCGAGCCCGCCAAGGTCGTCATCATCGGAGGCGGCGTCGTCGGCACCAACGCCGCCAAGATGGCCGCCGGCCTCGGCGCCGACGTCACCATCCTCGACATCAGCCTGCCCCGGCTCCGCTACCTCGACGACATCATGCCCCCCAACGTCAACACCATGATGAGCAACCCCTGGAACCTGCGCCGCGTCGTGACCCAGGCCGACCTCCTCATCGGCGCCGTGCTCGTCACCGGCGACAAGGCCCCCGTGCTCGTCACCGAGGAGATGGTCAAGTCCATGAAGCACGGCGCCGTCATCGTCGACGTCGCCGTGGACCAGGGCGGCTGCATCGAAACCACCCGGCCCACAACCCACTCCGACCCCACCTACATCGTCCACCACGTCGTCCACTACGCCGTCACCAACATGCCCGGCGCCCTCGCCCGCACCAGCACCTACGCGCTCTCGAACGCCACCTTCCCCTACCTCCTGGAGCTCGCCAACAAAGGCACCCGCCGCGCCGCCGCCCAAAACCCCGCCATCGCCCGCGGCCTCAACATCGTCCGGGGCCACGTCGTCTTCCCCGAAATCGCCTCCCTCTTCAACCTGCCGTGCGTTGAGCTGGAGAAGGCGCTTGGGTGAGGGCGATTTCAAGCAGCGGCGTATTGGGCTGGACGTGGCGATCAATGTGCCGTAGATTTCTGTAGACACTCCCTGACGGCCGTTCCGCGGCGTTTCGAAAGGCCGAACGATGCTGCTTGAATACGTGCAGGCCGCGCTGGGCCACGCAAAGTACGAGCTGCTCTCGGACGATGGCACCTACTACGGCGAGATCCCCGAGTGCAATGGCGTCTACGCCAACGCTGACACGCTGGAGGTATGCCGCCGCGAGCTGCAGCAAGTGCTCGAGGAGTGGATCCTCTTCCGGGTCTCGAGACGGCTCACGCTGCCCACCGTTGACGGCATTGAGCTGAAGATTCAGGAAGTGGCCTGATGCCGCGAACAGGTCCAATCAAGCGGCGAGACCTGATCCGGCACTTCAAGCAGCTTGGTTTCGAAGGCCCTTTTTCCGGTGGCCGGCATCAGTTCATGGTGCGAGGCGACGTGACCGTGCGCGTTCCCAATCCCCACAAGGGCGACATCGGCAGGGAGCTCCTCGTCAGAGTCCTTCGCCAAGCAGGCATCTCGCCGGAAGAATGGGAAGCCCTCTGAGGGCCTTTGGGCAAGAAACCACATGGTCAGCATGGGACAGCTCAAAGAGATCGGACAACGGATCGCGCGCGAGTTCGATCCCGAGCGCATCGTGCTGTTCGGCTCGCACGCGCGCGGCGATGCCGGCGAGATGAGCGACGTCGACTTGCTCGTGGTGGCCAACACGGACTTGCCGCCGAGCAACCGCCATGCGGCCGTGCGGCGGCTGTTGGCCAACTACCCTGCCTCATTTGACATCGTCGTCAAGACTCCGGATGAATACGCCCGCTGGCGAAACGTCGTAAACCACGTCGTCTACTTCGCTGATAAGTACGGCATGCTGCTCTATGAACGAGGGTGCCAAGGAGGCGGGTCAGTGAGGCGCCCAGACCAACAACCAGCCCAGTGACCACCGCTCGGAACAGCTCTCGTTCACGCAAAGCGCGAGGCCAGCTGATGAGACTTCCTCCTATCGTCATGATCGCCGCCATCCTCACGAGCGCAGCCGTTCCTGCGGCGGCCGCCGACGTCCGCGCCCTGTGGGTGGACTGCGAGGGCGCCAACCGCACCCTGTGGTCCAAGGCCAAAATCGTCGAGATGCTCGACACCGCCAAACGCATCGGCTGCACCGACATCTTCGCCCAGGTCTATCGCGGCAACCGGTCGTGGTTCCGTGCAGAAAAAGCAGACACCACGCCCTGGCGCCGGATCAAAGCCGCCGAGGGCATTGACTGCCTCGCGTTCCTCATTGACGAGGCGCACAAGCGCGACCTCAAGCTCCACGCCTGGTTCAACGTCTTCCGCATCACGCGCAACGTGGACGCCCCGATGCTCAAGGCCCTCGGCCGCTCCATCGCCATCATGGACAACCACGGCCGGTCCGTCCTCGACTACACAAACTTCCGCATCCCCAACCCCGCCGGCCGTTACTACGAGCTGAGCGACGAGACCCTCATGCTCGACCCCGCCAACCTGAAAGTGCACGACTACCAGCTTGGCGTCATTCGTGAAGCACTTGAAAACTACCCCGGCCTCGACGGCGTCCACCTCGACTTTCTCCGCTATCCGAGCGTCCTGCCGTTCCCGCCCGGCTCGCGCTTCAGCGAGCGCCTCGACTTCGGCTACAACCCCGCGGCCCTCACCCGCTTCAAGGCCCTCACCGGCCTCAACGCGCGCACGATGGACCGCAACCGCGCCAACTGCCAGAAATGGGACGACTTCCGCCGCGACAACGTCACCCGCTTCGTCCGCTCCGTGCGGAAGCTGATTGACGAGTCGGGCCAACAGAAAAAACTCTCGGCCGCCGCCGTCGCCTTCGCCGACCGCGCCTACCTCAGCTTCTTCCAGGACTGGCGCGGCTGGTGCGAGCAAGGCCTCGTGGACTTCGTCCTCACCATGAACTACACCGACGACCGCCGCCTCGCCCGCTACAACTCGCGCGCCGCCGCCACCGTCGCCGGCAAGGCCCCCGCCTACGTCGGCCTCCAGGCCTTCATCGAGCCGCTGGACGCCGACGCCATCCTCGCCCAGATCGCCGACGCCCTCGACGCCGGCGCCCAGGGCCTCTGCCTCTTCAGCTACGACGCCATCCGCCTCAACTGCCCCGCCCTCTTCGACAAGCTCGCCGCCGCCAGGCAATGGAAAAAATAGGGACAGGCACCTATTTTCCCTGTGGGTGCCGAACACATTTGATGCACCCTGCCGAAGAAAAATAGGTGCCTGTCCCTATTTTTTCCCTGCGCGCCGTGAGAAATGCGCCGCTAGGCCACCTTCTAAGGGAACGGCGGCGAGGCACGGGACTTGGGGAAACTCAAAAAGATTTCGATTTTTCTTCTGGCGCGCGACGGGACCCTGTGCTATAGTACGTAACGACAGAAATAGGGTGCTGGCGCTACGGGCGCTGTTCTCCTCCTAGTGTGCCGCAGTTCCCTCATTGTATCCAGCCCGCGCCGGCGCCCTTCTTCTATTCCCGTTCCGCCACGCGCTTGAGAAAACACCTTGCCGTCCGGCCCCTCGCGGGCTATACTATCACTGTGCCGGTTTCGCGAGGCCGTCGAGCCGGCCGGACCCGTCACCGAGGGGATTGGGGATGACACGCACCGCAGAAAGCCTCTTCGCACTCCTCGCCGCCGTCGTGCTCACCGCGCCGTGCCCCGGCCAGGACACCGTCGCCCTGCTCGTTGACCAGAACGTTTATCCCTTCGTGGCCACGCGGCTCGACCGCTATGAGACCGACGTCGAAGCCCAGTTCCCCGTGGACCTCATCATCTGCAACGACCAACCCTTCGAGTCCATGACGCCTGCCCAGGTTCGCGCCACCATCACCGACCTCTACAACACCCAGGGCGCCGACGGCATCATCCTCGCCGGCCTGTTCCCCTACGCGCTGTGGAAAAACTACGCCCCCGGCACCAACGACAAGGGCATCAACTCGTTTTACTACGAGGACCTCGACGGCACGTTCACCGACACCAACGCCGACGGCTACGACGACTACCACGACTGGGGCGCCCACGTCGGCCCCGAAGTCTGGGTCTGCTGGATGCGCCCTCCCGCCAACAACGCCGTCCCCGCACTGCAGAGCTTCCTCGACAAGACCCACGCCTACTACACCGGTCAGATCGTCTTCAACCACCGCGCCCTCGCCGTCGCCCACAACGACTACGACGGCAACCTCTACGGCGGCTTCCTCATGGTGCCCCGGCTCGAAGCCGTCTACGGCGCCGGCAACGTCGACGAGGACGGCCTCGGCGCCGACCCCGTCGTCGCAAGCGACTACGTCAGCATGCTCCAGAGCAACCGCTACGAGATCTGCAGCCCGATGGGCCACGCCAACGCCTCGCTGCAGGCCTGGGACAGCGGCTACGTCTCGAGCACCACGGTAAGAGACATGACCGGCGGCGCCATCATGACCTTCATTTACGGGTGCAGCAGCGCGGCCTTCAACGCGAGCTCGAGCAGCAACATCGCCATGATGTACCACATGAGCACCACAAACATCGGCCAGGCCGCCTCCGGCACCTCGTGGTCCTACGGAACCGAAGGCAAGTGGTACATCTACGACGCGCTCAAAGTCGGCGGCTACCTCGGCCAGGGCTGGATGAACATGGAGGTGACCAAGAACACGCCCCAGTACATGACCGACCGCTACGGCAGCTGGCTCGACACCAACAAGCACCTCTGGGGCGACACGCTGCTTGGCAACCCCTTCGTCTATGCCCGCTATACTCCGCCGCCCGAAACGATGCCCACCCTCACCATCTCGAAACTCAACCCTACCACCTACCACCTCGCCTGGAGCCCCGCAGGCAACTTCAACCTCGAGTCCGACACCGACCCCGCCTTCGACGACCCGACCACCACCGACGTCACCGGCCTGACCCACTACGACGTCACCACCGCCGAGCCGGAAAGCTACTTCCGCCTCAAGGCAATCCTCACACCGTTGGCGCCGGCAGCGGCCTCGTCCGCGGCGGCCCCCGCCGCGCCACCGGCCCCCGCCGCCGAGCCCCTCGCCCACGGCAACGTCCGCGGCCGCGGCAACGCCCGCTCTCGATAGCGTCGAGAAGCCCTTCACCCGACAGGTACACTCCCGCACGCTCGTTCCCTGAATAGCCCGGCCGGCGTCACCGACCAGAAATGCGCCGAGGCCCTCGCCTCAGGCCCGGACTTACCCCGGCTTATCCCAGAATCCGGGACAAAACATCTTGCCGTCCGGCGCCTCCCAGGCCATGCTACATAGTTGCTGTGGTTTCACGAGGCCGCCCAGTCGGCCGGACCCGTATAACCGAAGGGATTGGGGATGACGCGCACCGCGGGAAGCCTGTTCGTACTCCTCGCCGTTGTCGCCCTCACCGCGCCGTGCCCCGGCCTGGACACCGTCGCCCTGCTCGTCGACCAGGACGTCTACCCCTTCCTGGCCGCCCGGCTCGACCGCTACGAGACCGACGTCGAGGCCCAGTTCCCCGTAGACCTCATCATCTGCAACGACCAACCCTTCGAGTCCATGACGCCCGCCCAGGTCCGCGCCTGCATCACCGACCTGCACGGCACCCGGGGCGTCGACGGCATCATCCTCGCCGGCCTGTTCCCCTACGCACTGTGGAAAAACTACGCCCCCGGCTCCGACGACAAGGGCATCAACTCCTTCTACTACGAGGACCTCGACGGCACGTTCACCGACACCGACGCCGACGGCTACGACGACCACCACGACTGGGGCGCCCACGTCGGGCCGGAGGTCTGGGTCTGCTGGATGCGCCCCCCGGCCGACGACTCCATCCTCGCTCTCCAGAGCTTCCTCGACAAGACCCACGCCTACTACACCGGCCAGGTCGTCTTCAACCACCGCGCCTTCGCCGCCGCCCACAGCCACTACGACGGCAACCTCCACGGCGGCTTCCTCATGGTGCCCCGGCTCGAGGCGATGTATGGCGCCGGCAACGTCGACGAGGACGGCCTCGGCGACGACCCCGTCGTCGCGAGCGACTACGTCAACATGCTCCAGAGCAACCGCTACGAGATCTGCAGCCCGATGGGCCACGCCAACCCGTGTGTCCAGGCCTGGGACAGCGGCCTCGTCTGGGGCAGCCCGGACGTCCGGGACATGACCGGCGGCGCCGTCATGACCTTCGTCTACGGCTGCTACAGCGCCGGCTTCAACGGCAACGCCAACACCAACACCACCATGATGTACTACATGAGCACCGCCAACATCGGCCAGGCCGCCGCCGGCACCTCGTGGTCCTACGGCATCGAGGGCAAGTGGTACATCTTCGACGCGCTCAAGGCCGGCGACTACCTCGGCCGGGCCTGGATGAACATGGAAACCACCAAGAACACCCCGGACCACATGAAGAACCGCTACAGCGATTCGCTCGACACGAACCGCCATCTCTGGGGCTATACGCTCATGGGAAACCCCTTCCTGTACGCGCGCTACACGCCCCCGCCTGCGCCGATGCCCACGCTGACCGCCTCGAAGCTCGACGCTGGACAGCAAGCCACCCAAGCCACCACCCTCCGTCTCACCTGGAGCCCCGCCGGCAATTTCGACCTCGAATTCGACACCACCCGCGCCTTCGACGACCCAACCACCACCGACGTCACCGGCCTCACCCACTACGACTTCACCACCGCCGAGCCCGAAGGCTACTTCCGCCTCAAAGCAAACCTCACGCCGTTGGCGCCGGCACCGGCCTCGCCCACGGCGGCCCCCGCCGCGCCACCGGCCCCCGCCGCCCCCACACCCGCCGGCAACGTCGGTTCTCGATAGCCACGACCGCACTCCCCCCACGCTCGGGGCCAACCCTCGTCGAGAACCCGAAACCCGTTGACGCCGACGCCGCCCGCTCGCCATACTGCCGCACTGGAGGAGGCCCCGCATGGTGCGCGCCGTTTCATCCCAGGAGCTGTTCGCCGAGCTGAAAGAGATCGCCCGCCGCCTCGGCGCCACCTCCTTCGGCGTCGCCTCGGTGGACGCCATGCGCGCCGCCGGCCTCGAGTGCCCCGCGCCCGAGTTCGCCCGCCTGCCGCGGGCCGTCTCCGTGGGGTTCCGGCTCTCCGACGCCGTGATGGAGACCCTCGTGGACCGCCCCAATCGCCTCTACGCCCACCACTACCGCACGGTCAATTACCAGCTCGACCGCATCGCCCTCGAGCTCACCGCCGCCATCCAGCAGCACGGCTTCGACGCCTTGCCCCTGCCCGCCTCACAGATCGTGGACTGGCAGGCCCGCCGCGGCCAGGCCTCGCACAAATGGATCGCCTACTACGCCGGCCTCGGCTTCTTCGGCCGCAACAACCTCATCGTCAACCCCGCCGCCGGCGCCCGCATGCGCTACGTCAGCGTCTTCACCGACGCCCCGCTCCCGACCGGCGCGCCCGGGCCCGGCGACTGCGCCGACTGCACCTCGTGCGTCCCGGCGTGCCCGGCCGGCGCCATCCACACCTCGCCCGCCGACTTCGACCTCGAACGCTGCACCGAGCAGCTTCACCTCTTCAAGACCAAGGGCAACATCGGACACCACATCTGCGGACTCTGCATCAAGGCGTGCCCGGGCCACGCGCAGGAGCCGCACGCAAAGGAGGCGCTGTGACCGACACCACGCCGAACGACCGCCCCGGATTCCGAGAGCTCGTCGAGCTCATGGCCACGCTGCGCGCCGAGGACGGCTGCCCCTGGGACCGCGCCCAGACGCTCCGCACCCTGCCCAAGTACCTCATCGAGGAGGTCTACGAGCTCGTCGACGCCGTGGCCGACGACGACACCAACGGCCTCGAAGAAGAACTGGGCGACATCATGTTCATCCTCATCTTTGTCGCCCAGATCGCCCGCGAGGCCGGCCACTTCGACATCGCCTCCGCCATCGCCCGCACCTACCACAAAATGATCCGCCGCCATCCCCACGTCTTCGGCGACGCCGACGCCCGCGACGCCGAAGAAGTGCTCACCCACTGGCACGGCATCAAGGCCCGCGAGTACGCCGACGAAAACGGCGCCTCTCCCTCCGCCATCGGCAACATCCCGCGCCACCTGCCCGCGCTCTTCAAGGCCCAGAAAATCCAGCGCAACGTCGCCCGCGTCGGCTTCGACTGGGGCCGGGCCGAAGACGTGCTCGCCAAGGTGCGCGAGGAACTGGGCGAGCTCCACGACGCCGTCCGCAGCGGCGACCCCGACGCCCTCGCCGGCGAGCTCGGCGACCTGCTCTTCTCCATCGCCAACCTCGCCCGCTTCCTCGATATCGAGTCCGAGGAAGCCCTCGAACGCACCAACCGCAAGTTCATCCGCCGGTTCCAGCAGATGGAGGCGAAACTCACCGCCTCCGGACGCCCGCTCGCCGAGCACACGCTCGAAGAAATGGACGCCCAATGGGAACAGGCCAAGCTCACCGAAGATCCACCGGACGCCGTGAAGTGAGACACAAGCATGGCGGTGCATACCGTGCCCAGTGGCTCATGCTTCGATCGTCGGCCGTCAGGACACTGTGCACCACCGAATCAAAAGCTTGATGACCGCAACGTGTTCCACTGGAAAGAGACACCGCTTCGGCCAACCCGGCCGCACCGGGCGGCAGCCCCAGCCGCCGTGACCCGGCGTTCAGGACACGATTCATACATTTTCTCTTGACTTTTCGACCCAAATAAGGTATTTGGTTTCTCGTATGGTACTCATGTAAGGGAGGGTCTGGTGATCATGTGCCTCGCTCGCACTGGGAGAAAGTCTCTCTATGCCGCCACCGTCGCTGTGGCGCTCATCGCCGTAGCCGGGGTTATTGCCCTGTACACACCGGGCCCGAACGTCGTCTCGGCCGAGGTGTACAGCAACGAGGTGGGCTTCATCAAAGTCGACACCGCTGACGACGGCGCCGTGCTCGCCTCCGTGCCGCTCATCCTGCTCGGAGACAGCCCGCACTACGGCCTGAACAATCTCGCCGGCGACGACCTGGGCGAGATCGGCGCCATGCTCGCAGCCGACCTCACCGGCTCCACCACCTCCACCGGGGCCGACAAGGTCATCTGCTACGACGGCGCCACCTACCGGATGGCGTGGCTCTACGATGACGGCGTCGACGTGCTCTGGCTCGAAGGCGCCGTGCCGACCACACTGGCCGTGCAGCCCGGCCAGGCCTTCTGGCTCCTCACCGGCGCCGCCCATACCGTCACGTTCCTCGGCGAGGTGCGCGCGGACGAGACCGTCCAGATCGTCCTCGAACCCGGCTACAACATGATCTCGTGGCCGTACCCGACGACGCTGATCCTCCAGCTCTCCTCGCTGCACGACGACGGCGCCTACGGCGCCACGGTCTCGACGGACGCCGACTGCATCCTGGCCTACGACCCCGTGAGCGGCTACACCCGCCACTGGCTCTACGACGACGGCGTCAACGTCGCCTGGCTCCAGGGCGCCTCGCCCTCGGGCCTGCTGTTCGAGCCTGGACAGGGCTACTGGTACTTCCGCCAGCCGGCCCAGGGCCAGTTCACGTGGACATGTGTCAAACCAGCTTCGTAGGTTCTCGGCCGGTTCGGGAGCCCTTATTCATCCCGACCACGGATTGACAACACAAGCAAAAGAATAAGGGGGAAGGGGTATCGTGAAATCTCGGCACAACCTGCTCCTGGGCACGCTCGCGTGTCTCGTAGCCGCGGCCGCCCCGGCACAACCCACTATCCTGTCCTGGTCTGAGGAAACCATCCTCGCCCACGACTCCACCGGCGCCCTGCTCGTCGAGGGCGCGAGCGCCTACGTCATGGTTGACGCCGACGGCGACGGCCCGGAGTGGAATCTCGACTACGACGCCGGCCTGCCCGCCATCACCGTGGGCGACGAGGGCGACTACTACGCCACCGACGCCGCAGGCCAGATCATGCCCTACGACTTCCAGGCCGGCTTCATGGGCCTGTTCGCCGGCAAGGTCATCGGCGACTGGACCGTGGACACGACCCCCTCCTGGGTCAGCGATGATCTGTACCTGCTCCTGTTCTTCCCCGGCGGCCCCGGCGGCAGTGGCGACGAGTATGGCTTCAGCCTCACCGTCCCGCTCGACGACTGGCCCAACAACGAGCCACTCGGCCACCAGATCATCGGCGGCGGCGACATTGACCCGGGCACCGGCACGTGGCACACCGTCCCTCTGCCCGGCCCCGGCGACGTGGACCGCAACGGCGTCGTGGACGGCCTCGACCTGACCGCCGTCATCACCGCCTGGGACACCATACCGGGCGATCCCCTCTGGAACCCGAACGCCGACCTCGACAACAATGACATCATCAACGGCCTCGACCTCACCGAGGTGATCTCCAACTGGACCACCGGCGGCGCGGCAGTCCCCGAGCCCGCCTCCCTTGCCCTGCTCGGCGCACTCGCGGCCGCCCTCGGCGGCGCTGTGCGAGCCCGGAAGAAACTGCCGGCATAGCCGCTGGCCGGAACCGGTCTCGGCCCTTTCCTTCTGAGTCGAAAGAACCAGTCTGAGCACGACCCGAGTCTTCCGGAAGGCGGATCGTCTCTCGATCTGCCGTCCAGTTGTGCCAGCCTTCCCTTATGCCTCAGCCTGCCCGCACCCGCATGAGGCTGCCCTTGCCTTCGGCTCCGGCTTCGAGTATCGTCACACCCATCGCCCGTCTCGTGCAGCATGGACGGACCCAAGCTATTGCACCGCACACGAAAGGACACGAGGCCCATGCGAGAGCGACTGAGTGTGGCACTCGCTGCCGCAGCGTTGCCTCTGGCCGCCGCGTTGCTTCTGGCCGCCGCGTTGCTTCTGGCCGCCGTCCCCGCCGTCGGTTACATCACCCTGGTCACCGTGCCCGAGCGCGGCGACGTGCAGCTCACCATCTACAACAGCGAGGACCTCACCCTCGTGCAGGAACGCCGCACCCTCGCCTTCAAGAAGGGCCTCAACCGGCTCGAATTCAGTTGGGCCGGCACCAAGATTGATCCCACCTCGGTGCAGTTCCGCGCCCTCGAGGCCGCCGACCGCCTCGAAGTCCTCGACGTCACCTTCCCCCCCTTCGTCAAGAACACCCTCGTCTGGCACATCAACGCCGACCGCGACCTGAGCGCCCAAGCCGAGATCTCGTATTTCACGAGCGGCCTCTCCTGGGAGGCCGACTACGTCGCCGTCGCCGACGAGGCCGACAACGCCTTCACCCTCGCCGGCCACCTGCGCGTCACCAACGGCAGCGGCGAGGATTACGCCAACGCGCGCATCCGCGTCGTCGTCGGCGTCGTGCAGCTCCTCGACGACATCGCCACCATGGCCGACGACGAGGCCCGCGAAAAAGCCCAGCAGCGCCTGCGCGGCGCCATCCGCAAGGGCGAGCTCCTCGCCGAGCGCAAGGCCATCGTCAAGGAGGCCGCCAGCGAGTATTTCCTCTACACCATCGAGGGCACCGAGACCATCCCCGACGGCTGGTCCAAGCGCTTCCCCGCCTTCGAGCAGCCCGGCGTGCCCCTCACGCTCACTCACCGCTTCGACGAGGCCAAGTGGGGCGCCGACGTCGAAAAAATCTACACCTTCACCAACGACGAGGCGAGCGGCCTCGGCGCACAGCCGCTCCCGAACGGCGCGGTCCGCCTCTTCCGCCGCCGAGGCAACGCCCTGAGCTACGTCGGCCACCAGGTCATGCCCTGCGTCCCCGTCGGCGACGAGGCCGAGCTCGACCTCGGCCCGGAGCCACAGATCCAGGTCGAAACCACCCAGACCGACTACCGCAAAGCCAAGCTCGACATCCGTGGCACCCGCGTTTTCGGCTACGACGAGACGCGCACCGTCGAGCTCGAGATCACCAACGGCACCGAGCGCGACACCGAACTGGAACTCACGCAAGCCTTCACCGGCGACTGGGAGATCACCCGCTCCGACCTCCCCTACGAAGACCAGGACTACCGCAGCGTCACCTTCACCGTGCCCGTGCCCGCCCGCGGCACCCGCACGCTGACCTATACCGCCGTCACCCACACCGGCTCCAACGCCGAACGCAACGAATAGCACAAGGAGAGCGCCGCCCATGAAGCGAGCCGCCGCAACGCGCACCGCCCTCATCGCCGCCGCCACCGTCGTGGCCGCCGTCGTCGTGGCCGCCATCGTGACCCTCGTCGCGCCGCCCGCCCGCGCCCGCGTCAAGCTCGTCAGCCTGCCCGAACGCGCCACGGTCGTCCTGCGCCTCGACCACCTCACCGCCGTGCTCGTCCAGGAAGAACGCGCCGTCACCCTCCAGCAGGGCCTCAACCGGCTCGACTTCTCCTGGAAGCGCGTGAGCATCGAGCCCGGCTCCATCCAGCTCGAGCCCCTCGACCGCGCCGGCCGCGTCCAGGTCCTCAACGTCAGCTTCCCGCCCGAAGAGAACGCCCTCGTCTGGGAGGTGGACGCCCCGCGCGCCGGGCCCGTGCGCGTGCGCATCAGCTACCTGCTCAAGGGCCTGCGGCGCCTCGTCTCGTACCGCGCCGTGGCCAACGCCGACGAGACCGCCCTCACCCTGCGCGGCTACCTCACGCTGCAGAACCACAGCGGCGAGAGCTTCGACCAGGTCGCCATCGAACCCGGCTACGGCGCCCGCTTCGTCAAGAAGCTCGAAAACGGCGAATCCAAACAGATGCTCTCCTTCGCCGCCGAGGACGTCCCCATCGAGAAAACCCTCACCTACGACCCGGAAACCTTCGGCCCGCGCGTCGTCATGCGCTACCGCATCGAGAACACGGCCGAGAACAAGCTCGGGAGCTTCCCGCTGCCCGCCGGCAAGGTGCGCCTCTTCATCGAGGACACCAAAACCGGTGCCGCCTTCATCGGCGAGGACTTCGCCGAGTTCACCCCCGTCGGCGGCGAACTCGAGCTTCTGCTCGGCCAGGCGCGCGACGTCGCCGTCGAGCGCACCATCGTCAACGTGAAAAAAATTCCCCGCCTGCGCGAGCAGGACGGCCGCATCCGCCTCTACGACTCCGACGAGACCTACCGCTACGAGCTCCAAAACTTCCGCGACGCCCCCGTCACCCTCACCGTCGTCGCCCGCGTCAACGACACCTGGCGCATGGTCCAGTCGAGCCACCCGTTCGAGCGCACCGACAGCCGCACCATCGAGTTCACCGTCGAGCTCCCGCCCAAAGGCCAGACCCTCGTCCTCGAATACCAGGTCCTCCGCACAAACCTGGAATAGGATGAATCACGGCTGAAATTCATTGGAAAGATTGCTGTTTTCTTGCACGTGAATCGGATACAATTCGCAGAGTGCCGAACACAGGAGGAGGGAAAACGTGATGAGGGCAAGAGGCGGTTGCTGGACGCTCCTTCTCTGTGTCTTGCCGTTGAGCGCCATCGCTTCATCGACGGATCTCGCAGCACCGGTCAAGGCCAAGACCAGCAAGGACACCTGTCTTTATGCCAAAGAGGTGCCCGTCCTAGCCACGGTCCGCAAGACCGAGCATGTTCAGATTCTCGATGAGAGGGGTGCGTGGTGTCTCATACGCTACTCGCCAAGTGAAGGCGCTCCTGTCGAAGGCTTGGTGCGGACAGGCGCCCTCGTGAAGCTCGGTACTCGCGTTGAGGTGCTCCGTGACACGCCGCTGTACGCCACCTCGCGCCCAGTGCTGGCGACCATCGCTAATGGAACAAGCGTGGAGGTGTTGAGCATCGTCCCAAAGGGGTATGTGGTGCGGTACTCGCCAGAAGACGGCGAAGCCTATGAGGGCCTCGTGCCGAGCGAAGCGATTAGCGAAACAGACGAGATCAAGGTGCTGAAGGCAGAAATAGCCAAGGCAGTCGCAGAGAGAGCGAAGGAGCAGGCAGAGGCCCGCCAGGCCGAGGCGCTGTATCAGAAGTGGAAATACAAGTACGCCCTGGTGGACGGAGAGTACGTGCGGCTGCCCGACTTCCAAACGCAGCGGAAGTGTAGCAGATGCGGAGGCAAGAAGTTCGTTCTCTGCTCGAAGTGTCAAGGCCGCGGAATGGCTTCGGTAGAAAGGACGAGCACTTGCTCGGCCTGTGGTGGAACAGGCAAGCTGTTAGCCGGCACACGGTGTACGCGCTGCGGGGGCAGCGGCACAATCCGCACACGCCGGAACGAAGTCTGTGACCAGTGCCGCGGACGAAAGATCGTGACCTGCCCACGCTGCCAGGGCACCGGCCTGTTCTCCGCGGGAGAACTGCACTCCATATCCATGGGAGCCTTCGGGGCGCTCCACGATTGCAGCATCCTACAAATCCTTGATGACAACAATATGCTTGTCAGCTGGGGAGGGCAATGGCGCGTTCTCTATTTCACGGGTTGGGCAACGGCGGACTTCGCCGACGGGGACCTTTTGGCGCCCGTCGAGGTTGCCATCATAGGAACCAAGCGCTACACGACAGTGCGGGGCAGCGCCAGCACCGTTTTCCATGCCATTCCGCTAAGTCAAGTACGAAGGGGATTGAGCAGGGAGCAGGTCCGTGATCTGCTGGCGCGACAACCCGCTGACGACGATGGCGGAGGCGCGACGGTGGAATAATACGGTGATGCGGTACAGGACACTGAAAGAGCTGGGCCGATGGGACGCTAGGCGGCAGCCGCCTCGAACGGTAGTGAAACCGACTCTGACTCGAAGATCTTGACGATGGGACGGCTCTTGAACAGCGTACCATAGCAGCAATGGAGATACCAGATCTTCTGCCAGAGGGCATCTTCTTTCGGTAGTTTCTGCACGACGATGCCGAGCTTACTTGCCTCATCTGCATCGATGACAACGCCGTGACTGAGCCACTTTTTCACATTGGACAGGTTGTTGGCGATGCTCACGGCCTTCTTTGGCTGCTTGCGCAGCATGTGTTTCTTCAGCCACTTCGCGGCGAATTTCTTCGACCTCGCGGCGATATTCCGGCACATGCCGATGAAACCAAGAGTTACTCCGTCGAGAACAGGCAGGTATGCAGGAGATAGCTTCCCCGTGTCCTTGACTTCCTTGAGGATTTTCTCGAACTCGTCGATGAAGGTCTGAGCGGAGGTCTGATAGCCTGCCCCGCCAGGTCCAGGCCCGATCAGTTGTGCGTCGATGGGCCCCAGCTCAGAGGCCAGGCCCATGAGGACCTGATCCGATGCGAGGGCAATCAAGGTGGCAGCGCTCTTCGCGTATTCAGGCACGATCACGCGGAAGCGTTTCGCGACTGAGCGGCACATGTAGACCATCTTCTCGGCGGCGTCGATGTCCCCGCCCCCACTCTGTATCAAGAGATCCAGATCCTCTCCCTTTTCGACACGAGAAAGCAGATCGTAGAAGGGCTGGATATCCGGTTCGATTATGCTCGAGCCTGGGGCGCCCAAGTTGGCCTCATAGACGATGAGCTTGCGACCGGTTTTGGCCTGGATTTCCTTGATCGTTTGCTGGCGGGCGTACCTGTCCGCATGGAACGCCCTGAACATCGGCGTCTGCGGGAAATCAGGCTCCGTCTCGGCCATGTTTGAACCTACGCCGACTGGCGAAGCTTATGCACGTAAGGCTTGTTTTGGCCAACGCGCCTTCCGCTGCTGCCCTCAGCGGTCCGCTTCCCAGCGCAGTACTCACGGTATTTGCGGAGCTCCCGTAGCGTGGCTCCGTGCGCTTTCCCCTGCTTCTTGACGAGTTCGAGCAGTCGCTTCTCTGAATCCCGGCTCACGGCGTGTCCCTCCTCAGGCGTCTCCGTCCCTGCCGCTTGACCACTATAGCCAAAGCCACACTTGAGATCAACACTAGCGGGTCCGCACGGCTACAACACAGGGCCAAGGACTGCAGGTTCCATGCAGAAATGCCCTGCCAGGGCAACACTGTCAAGAGATATTCGCCAGGCCGTGTGCATGAAAGTAACGGACTATGAGGTGCCCTGACGCGCTGTGACGCGCCCTAACGCCAAATGACGTTCCGGCGCGGCATGCGGCAAGACGGGTCAGCCCGGCGGCGCCTCCTGGCTGCGCCCCGGCACCTGGATGTTGAGCAGCTCGAGCAGCTCCTCCTCGCTCACGCCGAGTTCCGCCACGTTGACGTCGTCCACGTGGATCTCGACGTTCTCGTCCTCCATCAGGCTCCGGGCCGGTGGCGGCTCGGGCCGTGCCACCACCTCGTCGAGCGCGGCTTCAGCCTCTTCCGGAGGCACGTCCGCCTCCGCAAAACGCGCCTCCGCCCTCTCGGCATGCGTCGCTTCCGCAACCTGCACCGCGACCTGCGGGTACCGCGCCACCGACTCCATCAACAGCGCGATTTCGCCCTCGAGCTCCACCATCCGGTACTCGTACACCTCGAGCTCGGTCGCCGTGAAATAGCGCAGCACATCGCGCAGGCGCTCGCCGAGCCGAGGCACCGCCAGCACCAGCCGCGGCGGCCGCGTCGCATCGAGCTCCACCAGCGGGAACATCCGCTGCACGAGCGGCGCGTTCTCCACCATCCAGTGCAGCCGCCACAGCAGCCCGTCCACCGCCGCCGCCGGCTCCTCGAGGTGCGCGACCACTGCCACCAGCCGCCCCGCAGGCGTCGCCGCCAGCACGTCCACCGCCTCGCCCGGCCGGAACTCGAACGAGGTCGCCAGCACCTCGTGCGGCGGATCCGACGCAAGCAGATGCTCGCGCACAAACGGCAGCAGCATCGCCTTGCTCGTCAACGGCACTCGCGTGCACAACTTCATTAGCGCTTCGCACTCCCCGCCGGCTCGAACACCCGCGCCACCGCCGCCGCGATCGCACGCAGCCGCTCGCCAAGCTCCGACGCCCCGGGCGCCAGCACCGCCGGCACCCGGCTCAATACCGACCGGCCCACCTCGTCGTGGCCCGGCAAGAACCCGCAGTAGACGGGCCGCACGGCGATCTGCCGCTCGAGCACCTCGAGAAACTGAGCGAAGAACGCGCGCGCCGACGCCTCGCCCCCGCCGCCGCTTACCACCACGCCCAGCCGCAGCCCCGCGTACCAGCCCGCCGCCCGCTTCGCCACCGCGTAGGCCCGAATCAGCGCCCGCGCCTCGGGCGACACCACCAGCAGCAACCGCGCCGCCCCCACCGGCGGCCCGTTACCGACGAACACCCGGTTCGGCGTATTGACCACCACGTACTCCCACGCCTCGTCCGCCTCCATCGCCTCGGGCAGCGTGTCGAACACCGACAACGTGTGCCCGCCGTCCACGGCAAGCCGCGCCGGTCCCTCGCCCTGCCCCAGCACCGTCCCCATCAGCAACCGCACCGTCGGCAGGCTCGGGTCCGCATCCACCACCGCCGTCCGGCGACCCCGCCGCGCCAGCTCGAGCGCCACGTTACACGCCACCACCGACTTGCCGATCACCTCGGAACCGGAGGCCACAAACAGATGCGGGGCCACTGCCCCGGGTGCCCCCGCCGGGGCCGGTGCCCCCGCCGGGGCCGTTGCCCCCTCGGGGGGCGAGTGCCGTCGGGAGAGAAACACGTGCGACACATCCGCCAGACCTCTCCCGAGGTGTTTGCGAGATCCCATCAGCCCTCCCAGGCTGGACCAGAATCAGTCAACCGAACTACGTCACCTCGAACACGGAATTATGCCCGCCGAACGCATCGGGCACCTTCACCGGGTTGCGCGGGTCGGCCAGCCACCGCCCGTCCACCACGAACCGGTAGTGGTACGTCCCCGGCGCCACCGTGACCCGATGCTCCCACGCGCCCTCCACCTGCTCGCACGCCTCGGGCTCCCACTCGTTGAACGTGCCGGCCAGCGCCACCGACTCCGCCGCGCCGCCGTCCTCGTAGACGAACCGCACGCGGTCCCCCTCGATCTGCGGCATCAGCACCTCGTCGAAGACCCGCGACACGCGCTCCGTGTCGAGCTTCGCCTCGTCCAACAGCACCTCGCTCGCCAACGACATGTGGTCCTCGGCCGCAATCGAAGACGGGCTGTACTCCAGAATCGACTTGCCGAACCCCGCCGCCTCGCGCAGCCGCACCGTCCGGTGAATCACCGTGTGGAAGCACCGGTCCCCGAAGTGCTCCCGGATCTCCTCGAGCACCTCGCGCGCCAGCCGCGTCCGCCGGTCATAGATCGTCGCCAGCGCCCGCAACTCGATCTCGTTGCCCGTGTGCTCCCGGACGATCGCCACCGTCTCGAGCAGCTTGCCCAGCCCGTGCAGCGAGTAGATGCTCCCCTCGATCGGGATGATCAACTCGCCCGAAGCCACCAGCGCGTTGAACGTCAGCAGCCCCACGCTCGGCGGGCAGTCCACGATCGCGTACTGGTAGCGGTCCGGCGACAGCGAACACAGCGACTCCAACAGCCGCTGCTCACGGCCCTCCACCCCGGCCAGCTCCTGCTCGATGGCGCTCAGGCGCACCTCCGCCGGCGCCAGATCCAAGCGCTCGCCCACGCCGAGGATCACGTCGTTAAGCGCTCGCGCGCGCGCCAGCACCTCGTACATCGACGCCCCGAGCCCGTCGTGCCCCACGCCAAAGGCGAGCGTGGAATGGCCCTGCGGGTCCAGGTCAACGAGGAGAGTGCGGCGCCCCTTGGCGGCCAGGCTCGCGGCCAAATTCACTGCCGTGGTCGTCTTGCCGCAGCCGCCCTTCTGATTGGCGATGGAGATAATGCGCATCGCCGCCTCCTTATGGCTTATGTCTCCGGTTCGGAGCTCGATTCAGCCACCGCTGACGCCGTCGGAGGTGACCAGGGCGTCGCTACCTGTTAGCGGCCGCACGCCCACATGTCAAGAGTTTTTTGCCGACGAACGCGCGCGCCGGCGCCAACCACCCGCGCCGGCGCCGCGCCGCAGCAAAAGCGTTGCCGCACCCACCGCCGCTGCCATATACTTGAGATCGAGCACACAGACGCGACCGGCACACCCGACAACCCGCGGGCATGCCCCGCCACAGCCACCATGCCGACCTTCTGGGACAAGCTCATCGAGCGGTTCGACAAGCTCGATCCCGAGCGCCGCGAGCGGTACCTCGCCGCCCTCGCCCGGGAACGCGGCTTCCTGCAAACCGTCTTCGACACCATCGAGGACGCGGTCATCGTCCTCGACAGCGAGCGGCGCATCGTCTCGGTCAACCGCGCCGCCAGGCGCCTGCTCGGCATCACCGGCGCCGACCCCGTCAACCGCCCCCTGCTCAAGTACCTCGCCGACGCCGAGCTCCTCGGCCTCTT
>CAZJXV010000035.1:0-20863 GCA_964550015.1 uncultured Verrucomicrobiota bacterium | reverse complement strand
GGGCCGGACGGCCGACGCGGCAGCCACGGCGCTTGCGGAGAGCTCACTCATACTTGGCAAGACCACCTACACGGGGGACGCGGCCTGGGCGGAGCTGACGAAGCCCGGCCTCGTGGTGGCGCAGAGCGAGACGCCCGGGGCGAGGCTCGCGCGCAACACGATGGTCAATGTCATGGTGTACAAGCCGGCGCTTCGCGAGTACGGCGAGGTGCCCGACGTGCAGGGCATGACGTACGGCGAGGCGGTCGCGGCGCTCGAGAAGGCGGGCTTCGTGGTCGGCGAGATCACGCAGCGCAAGGTTGCCGACCAGCGCCTCTACGACATCGTGTACGCGCAGTCGCCTGTGCCGGAGACGCGCGCGAAGCGGTGGTCGAAGGTAAGCGTGAGCGTGTATGGCCCGACGGAGGAGAGCTTCGTCCGGGTGCCTCGGCTGACCGGGCTGAAGGCGGCGGACGCGTCGGCGGTGCTGGCCAAGTCCGGGCTGGAGCAGGGCGAGGTGAGCACCGAGCCGGCGCCGGGCGCGTCGCTCGTGGGCAGCGTGCGCGGGCAGTCGCCGGCGATCGGCGCGAAGGTCAAGCCCGGCACGAAGGTGGACTTGATCGTGTACGCCGAGCCCGCGCCGCGGACGGGCGACTGAGAAAATACGCCTTGCCGTGCGGTGGGCCCCGGCCTAAGATCGGCCCGAGGTGTCACTGTTTCTATGGACCGGCCGGAGCGGCGCCGGCGGCGCGCGTCGCCGCCCGTTGTCAGCCGTTCGGCCGGCGCTGGGAGGGAAGAGCATGCTGGCGAGAGGAATCGGCGTCCTGGGCATCGCGTTGGTTGTGAGCGGCCTCGTCGTGGCGCCCGGGTGCGGCCCGGGCACGACGCCTGACTTCAGCAAGGTTGAGTTTACCCCGGAGAAGATGCGGACCGGTCCGGAGGGCGAGGAGTTCAACAGCGGCTCCTTCAGGATCGTGCGCGTGCTGCGCCAACCCAAGCAGCTCTCGGCCTTCGGCTGGGCGTCGCTGTACGACGACACGCGGGAAGTCGGCCGGATGGACGAAGGCCAGAAGAACCTGCCTCCCGAGCAGCGGGGCGAGCGCATCCTTTTCTCGTGGCGCTATACGGGCCCGGCGGGCGCGGCCGCCGTCGCGCGCATCGAGCTCGTCCGCCAGCACGACACGGAGCCCGTGGTGATCGAGGAGCGCTACGCCTCGCTCACGCAGGGCCGGCACCGCATTGCCTACAACAACCGCGGCGGGGCCTACGTCAAGCACGGGCCGGTCATGCGCTGGCGGTTCCAACTCATCTCCAAGGGCGCGGTCGTCGCGGAGAAGCAGTCGAGCCTCTGGGGCGCGATGGCGGGCGGCGTGTCCGCAGGCACCCCGTCGGCAGGCGAACCACCTCCGGGCGACTAGCGAACCCGAGCCGGCAATGAGTCTCAAGGACACGCTTGAGGAGAGCGCGCGCCGCTTCCCCGAGAAGACCTGTGTGGCCTACGAGGGAGAGCGGATCTCATTCGCCGCGATGGACCGGCGGGCGAACCGCTTCGCCCACGCCTTGCGCGAGGCGGCGGGGGTGGCGCGGGGCGACCGGGTCGGGTTGCTGGTCAAGAACTCGCCGGCGTTCATCGAGGCGCTCTACGGGGTGCTGAAGCTCGGTGCGACCGTTGTGCCGATCAACATCTTCCTTGCGCCGCCCGAGGTGGCGTTTATCCTCAACGACTGCGGCGTGAAGGTCCTCGTGGTGTCGGGCGATTTTCTGCCCATGGTGCCCGCCTTGCGCGAGCAGGCCGCCGGCCTCGAGCACGTCATCGCGCTGGATGGTGACGCCGCCGGCGTCCTCACGCGCGACGCCATCATCGAGGGGCGCAGCGACGGCGACCCGGGCGTCGAGATCGCGGACGAGGACGACGCCATCTTCCTGTACACCTCGGGGACGACGGGCTCGCCGAAGGCTGCGGTGCTCTCGCACGCCAATTTTCTCGGGAACGTGGACAGTTGCCGCCGGGCCGTCCAGGTGATGGTCGAGGACTCGTTCCTGCTGGCGCTGCCGATGTTCCATTCATTCTCGCTTACCGTCAACGTGCTGCTGCCGGTCGCGGTGGGGTGTACGATCGTGCTGCTCGAGTCGGTCCGGCCCCTGGAGAAGGTGCTCGACGCGCTGGTGCGGCAGCGGCCGACGGTTTTCGCGGGTGTGCCCACGCTGTACGCCGTGCTGGCGCGGACGCCCGTGCCGCCGCAGGCGCTGGCCGGGGTAAACTTGCGGCTGTGCATCTCGGGTTCGGCTGCGTTGGCCGAGGCGACACTGCTCGAGTTCGAGCAGCGCTTCCCGATCCCGTTGCTGGAGGGCTACGGCCTGAGCGAGGCGGCGCCGGTGGTCTCGCTCAATCCGCTCGACGGCACGCGCAAGGTCGGCTCCATCGGCGTGCCGCTGCCGGATATCGAGGTCAGGGTCTTTGACGATGACGACCGCGAGGTGCCGGTGGGCGAGGCGGGCGAGCTCGTCGTCCGCGGCCCGAACGTGATGAGGGGCTACTACAACCGGCCCGACGAGACCACGGCCGCCCTCCGCAGCGGGTGGCTGCACACGGGCGACATCGCGCGCGTGGACGAGGACGGCTACCTGTTCATCCTGGACCGCAAGAAGGACCTCATCATCTCGAAGGGGATGAACATCTACCCGCGCGAGATCGAGGAGGCGCTGTTCCACCACCCGAAGGTGGCCGAGGTGGCCGTCATCGGCCGGGCGGACAAGCGCCTGGACGAGGTGCCGGTGGCGTACGTGCGGCTCGCCGAGGGCGAGCAGGCCGAGCCGTCCGAGCTCATCGCATTTCTCAAGCCGCGGATCGCCGCCTACAAGGTGCCGCGCCGCTTCCGGTTCGTCGAGGAGTTTCCCCGCACGCCGGCCGGCAAGATCCTCAAACGCGAACTGCGGGGGCCGTAGCGGCGTGGGGGCCCGTCTTTCCAGTCCGGGACCGACCGCGCACGAGGCCCGGCTGCGCGACGCCGGCCTCTACTGCATCATTGACCGCGAAACCATCGGCCGGCGGAGTCCCGTGTCAGTGGCCGAGGCGATGATGGCCGGCGGCGCGCGGCTCATCCAGTACCGCGACAAGTGTTCCGCTCCCGGCGCCGTGTACCGGGCGTGCAGGCGGCTGGGGCCATTGCTCAAGAAGGCGGGCGTCCTGTTCATCGTCAACGACTACGCGGACATTGCTGTGGCCGTCGGCGCGGACGGCGTGCACCTCGGCGTGGACGACCTGCCCGTGGGTGCCTGCCGCAGGGTGGTCGGTGACGCCATGATCGTGGGGCGCTCGAGCCACTCGCTCGAGACGGCGCTGGAGGGCGCGCGTGCGCGCATTGACTACCTCGCGGTGGGCGCCATGTTCCCGACGGGTACAAAGCCGGAGAACGTGGTCGCGGGCCTCCGGCTTCTGCGGCAGGTCCGGGCGCGGGTGACGCTGCCGCTGTTCGCCATCGGCGGGATCACCTCAAAAAACCTCGACAAGGTCCTGGAGCTGCGGCCCGACGGCGTGGCGATGATCTCGGACGTGCTGAATGCGCCCGACATCGCCGGCCGTGTCCGGGCGCTCGTCCGCCGCATCCGGGCGGCCAACCGCCGCATCCGGGCGGCCAACCGCCGCATCCGGGCCGCACGGCGCGCTGGGGGATAGGAGGCGGGGATGGCCGACTACCTTGTGACAGGCGGCGCCGGCTTCATCGGCTCGAATATCGTCGAGACGCTCGTCTCTCGAGGCGCAAGCGTGCGCGTGCTCGACAACTTCTCGACCGGCAAGCGCGAGAACATCGAGCCCTTCCTCGAGCGGATCGAGCTCATCGAAGGCGACCTGCGCCGGCCCGAGGACGTGCGCCGGGCGGTCGAGGGCGTCCGGTGGGTGCTGCATCAGGGGGCGGTGGCGTCTGTGCCGCGGTCGGTGGAGCATCCGGTCGAGACGATCGCGGTCAACGTGACCGGGACGCTGAATCTCCTGGTCGAGGCGAAGGATGCGGGCGTCGGGCGCCTGGTCTTCGCGTCCTCGTCGGCCGTGTACGGGAACGCGCCGGAGCTTCCAAAGCACGAGGAGATGCCGCCCGACCCGCTGTCGCCCTACGCGGCGAGCAAGCTCATCGGGGAGTACTACTGCCGGCTCTTCCACCAACTCTACGGCTTCGAGACCGTGGTCTTGCGCTACTTCAACGTGTTCGGCCCGCGCCAGGATCCGGCCTCGACCTACGCGGCCGTCGTGCCGAAGTTCATCGAGCGGCTCACGCAAGGCGCGCCACCCGAGATCCACGGCGACGGGCTGCAGACGCGGGATTTCACGTTCGTGGCCGACGCGGTCCGGGCCAATCTGCTGGCGTGCGACGCGCCGTCGGAGGCGGCGGGGCGGGTGTTCAACGTCGCCTGCCACCAGCAGGTGTCCATCCTGGCGGTTTTCAGCATGATCCGGGATGCGGTTCGGCTCCGCTCACCGCAGGCGGCGCCTGCGTCGGGGATCGAGCCGGTCCACGCTCCGCCCCGGGCGGGGGACGTGCGCGACTCGTTTGCCGATATCACCCTGGCCAGGGAGTTGCTGGGGTACGCGCCGGAATGGTCGCTGGCTGAGGGGCTGGCGAAGACGGTCGAGTATTTCGCCGCGTCGCTGTGAGAAAGGGGGACGAAACGTCTTGACACGGTGCACGGGCATCCGGTAGCGTGCGCTTGAGCGAGGAGGGGTGGCATTCTGGTCCGTCGAGATGCGGTTCACTCGAGATGACGCTTGAGATGACGCCTGAGACAAAAGACGACGACAACGGCAAGCGCGGCACCATCATGGTGGTGGATGACCAGGAGATGGTCCGCGCGCTCGTCTCGGACATGCTCGGGGAGCTGGACTATGAGGTGATCGCCGTCAAGGACGGCCGGGAGGCTGTGACGTGCTACGGCGAGATGATGGAGCAGGCGAAAGAGGAAGAGCGGCACGACCACCCCGTTGACCTCGTCATTCTTGACATGGTCTTGCCCAAACTTGACGGCCGGGAGACGTTTGATCACCTCCGCGAGATCAACCCGGACGTGCGTGTCATTCTCTCGAGCGGCTATGACGTGGACGACCGCGTCAAGGAAGTGCTCGACCGCGGCGCGATCGGGTTCATCCAGAAGCCCTACCATATCGAGGCCTTGCTCAACCTGGTGCGCAAGGTCCTTGTCTGACCCGCCTTCGGCCCGCATGTCTTGGCGTACGCAGGGCTGCGTCTCAGGCGGGGTCGGAACCGCAAGCCCGGCGCTGCCGTCAATGGAGGCGTTGCCTCTCGGGGTTCGAATGCGCCACGCGGGGCGCCGTTCGCCTGGGGAGTGCCCGGGGGCGGCAGAGTTGCTTAATTGTCGCGGCCGGTTCACCGATACTCACCTGTATCAGGCGCGTTTCGTCGCGCGGGGAGGCTGAGGGTCGTCCCTGACCGGTGCAGGCTGAGAAACCCTTTGCGGCGGTCCAGGCCGCATACTAGTATGGCGGCGCCGCCGATCGAGGAGGCGAGGCGCGCAACGCAGACACCACGGCACGTCCAAGGAGATGCTCATGGCAGCGAGAAAAGGCACCCGGCCCGATGCTTGGATCGGTCTGGCCATCTTTGTCGGCGTTCTGGTCGTTTACATCGTCACCTTGTGCCCGACCGTCTATCCGGGCGAGAGCCTGGTCGCGGTCACGGCGGCCACCAAGACGGCGTTCGTCAAGTCCATGCGCTATCCCGTCTGGCTGTTTCTGGGGGGGATCTTCGCCTCGTTCTTTAGCAACAAGGCGTGGGCGCTGAACCTGTTGTCCGCCCTGTGCGGGGCCGCGAGCATCGCGCTGCTTTACGGGGTCTTTGCGCGCTTCGGCCACACGCGTACGCGGGACGAGCTGGCCCGGTTCCACGGTCAGCCTGGCCTGGCGCGGTATGCGGCGCTGGGTGCGGCGCTGCTGGTTGCGTTTTCGCACACCTTCTGGCGGGCGTCGGTCACGGCCGGCACCCTGACGCTCAACGCGCTGCTGCTGGTGCTGGCGACGAGCCTGCTGCTGTGGTACCGGGAGACGCGCAAGAAGCGCTACTTCATCCTGTACGGGGCCGTGTACGCCATCGGGGTGGCGAATTTCCCCACGATGCTGCTGCTGCTGCCGGTGTACGTGACGCTGAGCGTGATCTGGGCGCGCGAGGTGTATTCGGACATCATCACCCTGGTCGTGACGCTGGTGCTCGCGGCCGTGCTGCTGGGCGTCTTCAGCTTGTCCGGCCCGGTGGGCTTTTCCTCAGGGCTTCCCGGTTACTTTCTGAAGTCTATCCCGATCACGCGTCCGATGTTCGACTCCCTGTCGTGGTACTGGACGCAGATCAGGATGTCGCTCCCAATGGGTGGGTTCTTCGGGTTCCTGTATTGGCTCGTGTGGTTGGTGCTGCCCACCGTGCCACCGCTGGTGTACCTTGCGTTCACGAAGCCGCGGCGGCGCAGCGAGATGGGCCGCGGCACCGTGGTCGCCGGCGGCATCTTCAAGTTCGTGGGCTTTCTTTTCACTATCGTGGGGCTGATGGCCTTGTTCGACCTCGCGATGGGCCCCTACGGCTTTTTCAAGGCGGAGGGCTTTCTCGTCGCCTACATGGTCATCGGGGGGTGGCTCTGCTACATGTTCGGCTACTGGGCGATACTCTTCACCGCCCGGCTGCGGACGGGCGGCCCGAGCGGGCCGCCTTACTCCAAGCCTGCCTACGCAGCCCTTGTGTGGCTTTTCCTTGTGTTGCCTATGGCGAGCCTCGTCAAGCACGCGGAGGTTGACAAGAGCGGGCTCGCGGGCTTCACCGTGGCCGAGGATTTCGCCTACGACACCCTGACCAGCGCCGCCAGCGCCGCCAGCGCCAGCACCGGCGACCGCGCGGTGATCCTTGTGACGGAACACGACGTCTGGGGCGACCTGCTGCGCTACGTGCTGGAGCACCGGTACGTGGGCGAGATCTCGACCACCCTCGTTATCGCCGACATGCGCTCGGCGAACGAGCACGACCGCATCTACGTGGACAAACACAAGTACCTGAACGCGGTGCTTCTCGGTGATGGGAGGACTCCCGCGCACCTTCGTCCGGAGTTCGATCCGGCCAACGACAGCACGCTGGGCGACACGCCGGCGGCCGTGCGCTACGTTGGCCTGGCCGCGGGCATGAGCGGGAAGCCCCCGGCGGCCGTGTGCCTTACGGACGACCTCGATCGCTACGCGCCGGAAAGCGCGGGGGTGAACTACGCCTACGAGATGGTGCCGCGCGGCCTTGTCTATTTGCTCAGTCCGCGCGACTCGTATCCCAACGTCCCGGACGATCACGTGAAAAAGGGACGCGAGCTCTGGGCCGGCGAACTTGCCGGCCGGCTGCGCCTGGGCACCATGGCGGCCTGCCCCCTCGTTGAACGGCCCCCCGCGGCGCAATCGCTGTTGCGTCGTGCCTCGAAGCTCTGCAACGACTTCGGCGTGTATTGCCACAAGCACCCGGGTGGCGAACAGGCCGGCGAAGAGGCCGGCGAGGAGGCCGGCGAGGAGACCGGCGAACAGGCCGGCGAACAGGCCGGCGAGGAGGCCGGCGAAGAGGCCGGCGAACAGGCCATCGAGCTGTACCACCGTGCGTTCGATCTCGACGACACAAACCTGGCCGTGCTTCGCAACCTCAAGATTGCGGGCGCCGGTGATCCCGACCTCGACTCGCGCATCAACAGGGCCGACATGCGTTTTCGCAACGAAGTGGATCAGCAACTCAAGGACTGGGGTGTCTGGAACGCTGAGGAGGAAAAAAAGGAGCGCTTCCGCAGGTACCGCGCGGCGCTGACCCTGATGCACAGTTATGGCCTTGTGCGCGACACACTGGTGGTGTCCGACTTCATCAACGTGGGCATCGAGATCGACCCCCGGCGGAAGTCGTTCGAGTCGCTGTATTCCGCGCTCAGCCTGGCCGTGCTGGTTGATCCCGCCGGCAACGCGGTGCTTGCCGAGCGTGGTGGCCTCTTCCTGCAGATGCTTGGCCAGCGCGGGAGCCTTGACCAGCGGGTCCGCGCGCTGCTGGATCTGCAGGCGGGTGAGCCCGACGTCGAGGAGCAGGGGAAGGCCTTGACCTGGTTCCGGATCGGCGAGGCGCAGATGTTGCTGCGCAACGTGCAGGAGGCCGAGGAGGCCTATGAGAAGGCCACGAGGCTCGCTCCCGACAATGGCGCGTTCTTCGACCGCCTTGCCGATCTCTATTCGGTGACGGACCGCGCCGACAAGGCGATCGAGCTCGTAAAGGATCGCGCGACGCGCAATCCGCCGAAGGAGCCGGCGGAGCTCGTGGGGTTCTACCGCCGGCTGCGCACCTACTACAAAGCGAAAGAGGACCCGGAGGGGTTCGTGGCGTTCGCGAGCGAGTATGCCCAGACCAACCCGGAGCACGGGTTCACCACGAAGATGTTTCTTCTGGATATCGCGGTGGGCGACGAGGACTACGAGCATGCGCTGGAGATCGCCAACGATCTGATGGCCAACTACGAGAGCCCGGCCTCCGTCCGGGTGCGCCTGGCGGTGATCTACTTCGCCCAGAAGCGATACGACGAGGTGCTCGCCATGGCGGAGTTGACCGAAGGAGACGAGGTCAAGGCACGTGAGCTGATCCAGTGGCACACCGTGCGCGGCAACTGTTACCTGCAGCAAGTCCAGCCCGTCCCGGCGCTGGCCGAACTCAAGAAGGCGTACGCAGTCGCAAGCCGGGTGCTTCAACCGGCAGGAACACCGCCGGCGGCCAGAGTGATCAACCTGCTCGGCCGTGTGGGCTTCGCCGCCCTGCAGGCGGGGATGGAAACCGGCGACCCTGAGACCGAGAAGGAAGCTCTGGAGATTGCGGAGACCTACCTTGTGCTCGCACGGGGCAGCCGGGAGGCCGACCAGCGGACCAAGATGATGGCGGCCTGCTTCTTCGGGTGGGTCCGCTTCAATTTCAAGGATGAGATCGACCTGCCGATCGCTCTGATCGAGCCGGCCATCTACGGCCTGCCCACGTCGGCTTTGCCCGCGTTTTATCTGGGCAGCGTGCTCATTAAGAAGGCCGAGCAGACGGGCGACGAGGCCACGCTCGTGCGTGGCCTCGGGCTCATCAAGAGGGCGCTGGATGTCGAGGAGCCCAACGCCCTGACCACCTACGATCGGCCGAGGGCGGAACAGCTCCTCGAGCAGTACAAGGACAAGATTCCCGCCGTGCCCGAGGCGCCCACGAGGGTGCGCATTCGCGACGAGACCCCGCCGGACGACGAGACCGGTGTCGACACAGGACTCGACGACGAGGACGCCGACGACGAGGGTCCCGACACCGGGGCGGACAGCCCGCCCGACGAGTAGTCAGGCCTCAGACGACGCCCCGCACACACATCGCGGCGTCCCTCATGCCGAGGGACGCCGCGGTTTTCTTTCGCGCTCTATCGCGGGAGGCGACGGCGGCTTACGCTGACGGCGGCTTACGCTGAGGACGGCTTACGCTTTGGCGAACGTGATCGTGTCGCCGTCGAGGGCCGCGCGGATGTGGTCGCCGTCGGTGAACTGGCCCTCGAGGAGGCGGGTGGCGAGGGGGTCCACGACGTCGCGCTGGATGACGCGCTTGAGCGGCCGGGCGCCATAGACGGGGTCGAACCCCCGCCGCGCGAGCTCGCCCTTGGCCTCGTCACTGAATTCGATGGTCATGCGGCGGTCGGCGACGAGCTTGCTGAGGCGCTCGAGCTGGATCTCGACGATCTCGACGAGGTGCTCCTGGGTGAGGCCGTGGAAGATGACGACGTCGTCCACGCGGTTGAGGAACTCGGGCCGGAAGTGCGCGCGGAGCGCGGCCATGAGCTGCTCGCGCAGTTCGGTGGAGACGGCCGCGGCGGTGGTGGTGGCGCCTGATGGGGTCCAGAGGCCGCTTTTGGCCTGCCGGTCGGCGGCCTCGGCGAACAGGTGGCTGCCGATGTTGCTGGTCATGATGATGACCGTGTGCTTGAAGTCCACCGTGCGGCCCTGGCCATCGGTGAGGCGGCCGTCGTCGAGGATCTGCAGCAGGACGTTGAATACGTCCTGGTGCGCCTTCTCGATCTCGTCGAAGAGCAGGACGCAGTAGCCGCGCCGGCGGACGCGCTCGGTGAGCTGGCCGCCCTCGTCGTAGCCCACGTAGCCCGGGGGCGCGCCGATGAGGCGGGCGACGGTGTGCTTCTCCATGTATTCGCTCATGTCGAGGCGGACCATGGCGTTCTCGTCGTCGAAGAGGTACTCGGCGAGCGTACGGGCGAGCTCGGTCTTGCCGACGCCGGTGGGGCCGAGGAAGATGAACGAGCCGATGGGCCGGTCCGGGTCCTGCAGGCCCGTGCGGGAGCGCCGGACGGCGTTGGAGACGGCCGTGATGGCCTCGTCCTGGCCGACGACGCGGCGGTGGAGCTCTTCTTCCATGTGCATGAGCTTCTGCATTTCGCCCTGCATCATGCGGCTCACGGGGATGCCCGTCCACTTGGAGACGACCTCGGCGACGTCCTCCTCGTCGATCGAGTCCTTGAGCAGGGCGCCTTCCTTGTGCGCGTCGTCGAGCGTGAGCTGCGCGTCGCGGAGTTTCTTCTCGAGGGCGGGGATGTCGCCGTAGCGGAGGGCGGCGGCGCGGTTGAGGTCGCCCTCGCGCTCGGCCTTCTGCTCTTCGAAGCGGGCCTGCTCGAGCTGTTCCTTGAGCTCCTTGCCGTTCTTGATGAGTTCTTTCTCGTGCTGCCAGCGCACCTTGAGCCCGCTGCTCTTCTCGCCCAGCTCGGCGAGCGCCGCGTCAATCTTGCCCCGCCGCTCGACGGCGGCCTTGTCCTTTTCCTTCTTGAGCGCTTCGCGTTCGATCTGGAGTTGCACGATGCGGCGCTCGATCTCGTCGATTTCGGTCGGCATGCTGTCGAGCTCGATGCGCAGGCGCGCGGCCGCCTCGTCAATGAGGTCCACGGCCTTGTCGGGCAGGAACCGGTCGCTGATGTAGCGGTCCGAGAGCGTGGCGGCGGCGATGATGGCGCTGTCGGTGATGCGGACGCCTTCGTGGTGCGTCTCGTAGCGTTCCTTGAGGCCGCGGAGGATGGCGATGGTGTCCTCGACGCTGGGCTGGTCCACGTACACCTGCTGGAAGCGGCGTTCGAGTGCGGCATCCTTCTCGATGTGCTTGCGATACTCGTCGAGGGTGGTGGCGCCGATGCAGCGGAGCTCGCCGCGCGCGAGCGGCGGCTTGAGCATGTTGGAGGCGTCCACCGCGCCTTCGGCGGCGCCGGCGCCCACCACGGTGTGCAGCTCGTCGATAAACAGCACGATGCGGCCCTCGGCGGCCTCGACCTCCTTGAGGAACGCCTTGAGCCGGTCCTCGAACTCGCCCCGGTACTTGGCGCCGGCGATGAGCGCGCCGATGTCGAGCGCGACGATTGACTTCTCCCGCAGGGAATCGGGCACGTCGCCGTCCACGATGCGGCGTGCGAGGCCCTCGACGATGGCCGTCTTGCCGACGCCGGGCTCGCCGATGAGCACGGGGTTGTTCTTCGTGCGGCGGCTCAGGATCTGGATGACGCGGCGGATCTCGTCGTCGCGGCCGATGACGGGGTCGAGCTTGCCCTTCCGCGCCAGGTCGGTCAGGTTGCGGCTGAACCGTTCGATCGCCTGGTACTTGGCTTCCGGGTTCTGGTCGGTGACGCGCTGGGTGCCGCGGATCTCCTTGAGGATGGTGAGCAGCGCCTCGCGCGTGACCCCGAAGGCGCGGAGCAGCTCGCCTGCGGCGTCGGGCGACTGCGCGAGCGCGAGCAACAGGTGCTCGGTGCTGACGTACTCGTCGCGCAGGGCGTCGGCTTCCTCCTGCGCGCGGCCGAACACCGTCCTGAGCGCCGGCGCCAGGTATGCGCCGCTCTCGCCGGCGCCGGAGACGCGCGGCAGTTTTTCGAGGTTCTTCTCCAGGCCGCCGCGCACCATGGCGAGCTCGGCGCCCAGCTTTTTGAAGACCGGCGCAACGATGCCTTCTTCCTGCTCGAGCAGCGCCGCGAGCAGGTGGCCGGCCTCGATCTGCTGGTGGCCGCGCCGTTCGGCCAGGTGCTGGGCCGCCTGGACGGCTTCCTGGGCTTTGAGCGTGAACTTATCGAATCGCATGTGCTTCATTCCTCCTGCCAGACTGACTCCCCCTCAGTTTATCAGGAAGCGTGCCATCCGGGCAAGAGGCGGCCGGCGGGATGCCGCATGGCCGGGGACGATGTAATGCGTTGTTACAAAAGGTGTTGCGGTCGTTGGGCGTTCGTCGTCACGCGTGGCGCGTGCTGCGAAGCTGTGGTGGACTGGGACAGAATGGCACACGCTGGCGCCGGAGCGTCAGTCTGTCGCAGTGGCGGGCTATCCGGCTGCGTCGGTGCATCCGGGCTGGTGGTTCGTTCATCACGCGGGCTTTTCTTGCTCAAGTGCCTTGCGCTTGCGGCGATACCTATCGCAATGGTTCACGGGACATGGCGTGCGCGATTTGCGGGGGAGAGGTGCAGCGGCGGTTTGGCGGCGGTCTGGCGGGTTGTCTTGAATCTGGGTTGACTTCGAGGACGGCATGGCTATCATTGCGGCGGCAGTGTGACTTGTGGGAACGAACCACGTTCACCCAACCAGAGAGAGGAGAGAAAGTATGAACGGGAAACGAGTGCTGACTGTGTTGTTCGCTTTCGTTGTGGTGTGCTCCGTTTCCGGGGCGGCCATGGCGGGCGGGGGGCAGCACTACCCGAACGGGGCCGAGGGGTGCTTCTGCGGCGCGGCGCCGCCCCCGGGCTGGTGGGTCATCAACTACTTCCTGTACTACAACGCCGACGAGTACAAGGACGATGCCGGCAACACGGTGACGGCGGGTCCGTTCGCGGACTTCGACGCCACGGTCTGGGCCGATGTGGTCCGCGTGATCTATTCGTCCGAGTTCGAGATCCTGGGCGGCACCTGGATGGCGCACGTGTTCGTTCCGTACATGAACGTGGACTACGACTCGCTTGGCGTGGACGACAGCGGCATCGGCGACATCATCATTGACCCGTTCATCATCGCCTGGCACTGGGGTACGTATCACGCGGTCGCCGGCATTGACCTCTACGCGCCGACGGGCGACTACACGCGGGGCAACCCGGCGAGCGTGGGCAAGAACTTCTGGACGATCGAGCCTGCCTTCGCCATGACGGGCATGTACGACAACGGGGTGAGCTGGTCGGTGAAGCTGATGTACGCCTTCAACCTGAAGAACGACGACTGGCTCAATCCTGCGACGACCACGATCGGCGAGCTCGAGCCGGGCCAGGAGTTCCACCTCGACTACGCGGTTGACTACAACGTGGGCGGCGGCTTCCGCGTGGGCCTGGCGGGCTGGTACTACAAGCAGGTGACCGACGACGAGTTCGACGGGGTCGAGATGGAGGGTGACCGGGGCGAGGTGTTCGCCATCGGCCCGATGGTCAAGTACGACATGCAGCCGAACCTGAGCTTCACGGCCCGGTACGCCTGGGAGATGGAGGCCGAGAACCGGCCGGAAGGCAGCGCCTTCTGGCTCAAGGTTATCTACGGGTTCTAAGCCGGGAGGTGCGAGGAGGTAACGTAGCAGCGTCGCGTCGGGGGCGGCCCGAGATTGCTCATCAGTGATGGAACCTGGTGGCGGACTCAACGAGTCCGTCACTGGCGTGACTCGGGTTCACCCTGACACAGGTGGGTGGCGGGCAATAGGTTTGCGCGCCGGCAGCCGCCAGCGCGGTGGGCGGGTGCAGGTGCATGATGGTGGCGAGCCAGCGTGCCCGCGATTGCCGCGGAAAGCGCCAACAGGTTCATTGAAGGAGGGCAAGATGGACAAGCAGACCAAATTCGTTCTTGATGAGAGTGAGATACCGACTCAGTGGTACAACATCCAGGCGGATTTCCCGGAACCGCTTCCGCCCGTTTTACACCCGGGCACCGGGCAGCCGATCGGCCCGGCCGATCTGGCGCCCCTCTTCCCCATGGAGCTCATCAAGCAGGAGGTGAGCACCGAGCGCTGGATAGACATCCCGGATGAGGTCCGCGACATTTACAGGCTCTGGAGGCCCACGACCCTGTTTCGGGCGCACAGACTGGAGAAGGCGCTCGATACGCCCGCGAAGATTTTCTACAAGTACGAGGGGACGAGCCCGCCGGGAAGCCACAAGCCCAACACCGCCGTGGCACAGGTGTACTACAACAAGCAGGAAGGCGTGAAGCGAATCACGACCGAGACCGGCGCCGGGCAGTGGGGAAGCGCGCTGTCGTTTGCCGGTGCGTGCTTCGGCGTCGAGATCAAGGTGTACATGGTCAGGATCAGCTATGACCAGAAGCCGTACCGTCGCGTGATGATGGAGACATGGGGCGCGACGTGCGTACCCAGCCCGAGCGAGGACACCAAGGCCGGTCGGGACATGCTCGCAAAGGACCCCGACTGCACCGGCAGTCTCGGGTTGGCCATCAGCGAGGCCGTCGAGGACGCGGTCTCTCGTGACGATACACACTACTCGCTCGGCAGTGTGCTCAACCACGTCATGCTGCACCAGACGGTGAACGGTCTGGAAGCCAAGACGCTCATGGAGAAGGCGGGTGTCTACCCGGACATCATCGTCGGGTGCATCGGCGGCGGCTCGAATTTCGCGGGGCTGTTTCTGCCGTTCGTCAAGGACAAGATTGACGGGACGAAGCCCGACCTGCGGATCATCAACGTGGAGCCGATGTCCGCCCCGACCGTTACCAAGGGGCGGTACGCGTACGACTTCGGCGACACGGCGATGCTGACGCCCCTGCTCAAGATGCATACACTGGGGCACACGTTTATTCCGCCTCCGATCCACGCCGGCGGTCTGCGCTACCACGGCATGGCGCCGATCATTTGCCATCTGCACAATCTGGGCCTGGTCGAGGCACGGGCCGAGCATCAGTTGGGGACCTTCAAGGCCGGCGTCACCTTTGCCCGTGCTGAGGGCATTATCAGCGCCCCGGAGACGAACCACTGCATCAAGGCCGCGATTGACGAGGCGATCAAGTGCAAGGAATCGGGCGAAGCGAAGACGATTCTCATCGCCCACAGCGGACATGGCCACGTGGACATGGCCGCGTACGACGCCTACTTCAGCGGGAAGCTGCAGGACTACGAGTATCCCGAGGCAGCCATCAAGGCCGCGCTCGCCGAGCTGCCCGTCGTGGACGTGGGCTAGTCGGCGCTCCATCGCAAGACCAGAACAAGCGGGGCCGGCCACACGAGTGGTCGGTCCTGCATCTTTCTGGCCCTCTGCGTGCTCCGCGTCTCTGCGAGATCTCTTCTTGCCTCTCGCAGAGGCGCGGAGCACGCAGAGGGTGTTGTCCCGGAACATGACTTCGGATTCCATTGCCGCGTTATACCTGTTAGTCTTGAGGGGAGACAGGGTGTCACGCATGGGAGCGAGGCATGAGATTTCCGAAGTACTGGGCGTTGGGTGAGGCGGTGGCCGCCGGGCGGGGCGGGAAGCGGTTCGAGGTCGGCGTGTGGCGGTGGTCGGACACGAGTCAGGCCGACGCCGACGCGCAGGCGCGTGAGGCCGCCGAGGAGCTCGCCAAGGAAGTGACGCGCAAGGGCCGGTGGCCCGACGGGCATTACGGCTACGCCGACCGGCCACTGCGCGAGCCCGTCCTGCAAGAGTTCCGCAACGACCAGGGCGAGCAGACGGCCGTCGTCTCGCGCAATTCGTACGGCTGCCAAGTGCTCAACACCACCGGCGCGATGTTCATTGACGTGGACTTGCCCGAGGAGAAGGTCGGGTGCCTGGGCGGGATACTGGGCAAACGTGCTCGCGCGAAGGCGGCCGCACTGCGCGAACAGCACGAGAAGGACGAGCTCGCGCGGCTGGGCCAGTGGCTTGTGCAGAACGGCGACTGGGGCGTGCGCATCTACCGGACGCACGCGGGGCTACGGTACCTCGTGACCCATGCGCCGATCGCGCCCGACGGCGAGGAAGCACGCTTGGCCATGGTCCAGCTCAACGCCGACCCGCTGTACGTCCGGCTGTGCCACGCGCAGCAGAGCTACCGCGCCCGCTTGACGCCCAAAGCCTGGCGCCTCGGCCTCAAGGTGCCGCCCGCGCGCTGGCCTTTCGCCGACGCCGACGCCGAAACGGCCTTCGACCGGTGGCAGCAGGGTTACACGGCCGCGTGTGCCGAGCGCGCCACGTGTTCGTTCGTCGGCGCCCTCGGCCCCGAAGCCATCCATCCGCATATCCAGTCGATCATGAACCTGCACGACGAGACGACGCGGGTGGCGGTGGAACTTCCGCTGGCCTGACCAAATGGAGGAGTACACATGCAATCAGAGGAAGGCTCCGTACCGGCGGATGACGACCCGGCTGAATGCGTCGATGATGACTACGTGCCGCCGCCAACCATGGGGTCGCTTCACCTGGAAGCGATCTCTGAACACATCGCACGCCATATCGGCCCGATTTACAGTGTGTTCCACGAGATCACATCCGAGATCGTTCACGTCGACGTGCACTACGTTCGCCCGACGACCGGGCGGGACTACATTACGCTCGTGACTTCCGGCATGAGCGACCTGCCGATGAACGTGCCGGCCGAATGCGTCGACTTCCGCTATGCCGAGTTGCTCATCAACTTGCCGCCCGATTGGCCGATCAGCAAGGAGGCCTTTGAGGACGAGAACAACTTCTGGCCGGTTCGATGCCTCGAATGGCTCGCCCGCTACCCACACAGAGAGAAGACGTGGCTGGGTTGGGGCCATACGTGGGCCACGGGTGATCCACCGGCGCCGCTCGCACCCGACGTGCCGTTCACATCCTTCCTGATCGAGCTTCCGCTGTCGGCCGGTCCCGAATTCTACCGGCTGGAAGTCGCGCCGGCGAAGACAATCAACTTCTACGCGCTTGTCCCCCTCTATACCGAGGAGATGAATGTCAAGCTGAGGAAGGGCACCGAGCACCTGGAGAAGCTGTTCGACAGGCACGGCATTGACGACATTGTGGACGTGGGCCGGCGCAACGTGGCCAAGTCGGGCCTCTCGAGACTGTTCTGGCGGCCGCCGCGAAGGTAGCCACGCGACGTGCCGCCGCGTATAATGCGCGCAGTGCAGGCGACTCCCTGGGCTCAAGGGCCTGTTGAAAAACTCCCTTTATGTAAGCCCTTCAGGCTATGGTTTGGTTTGTTGCGGGCTCTGTACCCAGGGTGGCGCTTTGCCCCTGGACGAGCTCAGGGCAAAGCTGACCCTGGGCTATTCTATGCAGCCCCTTCGGGACAAAGCTGCCAAGAACAAAGGCGGAGTTTTTCAACAGGCCCGTGAGCCTCGGGTCCCTGGGAAAACAGGTGGCTGTCCGTGTTTTCCTGCGCAACGGCGTCAGGGATGTCAGTAGGGATTGCAGTAGTTGAGCTTCTGGTCCTTGGCTTCGAGCCGCTCCCAGAGGCCCATGTCGACGAGTTCCTGGTACGTATAGATGTGGTCGAACGTATCGTACACCGAGAGCTCGGAGGGGTGCTGCATGGACATCTGGTCCTCGCAGTACTTGTCCATGAGGAAGTCTGGGAGGTATTCAATCGCGATCTCGTAGAGCTGGCGTCCGACGTTGTGCCTCTGAGGCTGGAAGTAGAACCAGCTAACGAAGGTGGACATGGAGATGAGGATCTCTTCGGGCGGGAGATAGTCCGGGTCCCTCGTGGGGATGTTCATTTTCACGCCATAGATGTCGTCGCCGTGACTCATGGTGCACCCGATGGTGGGGAAGACGGGGACTGTGTGGCCGTCCAGCACGTCGGCATCATAGAGCCTGTACGCCGGTATGTTGAGGTTCCTCAGGGCGGAGACGAGGAAATCGGTGACTCCGTGGCAGCCTTGGGCCCAGCACATCACATGGCCGTCCCACAGGCGCGGCGTGCCCTCGAGTATGCGTACGACGGGTGGAGCTCCGTAGTATTGCCAGAAGATGTACATATGCTCCATGGGCAGCGGGTCTTCTCCGACAAAGATGCCGTAGTGGGCCATGTTCTCGCGTCCCCACTTGAGGATGCGCGCGATGGTGTAGTAGTGGGTGGAGCGGATGATGTCGTTGTCGACAAAGAAGCGGAACGTGTTGGTGGGCATGGCGTGTGTCACCCAGCTCATCCAGTGTCCAATGAAATGCGTCAGCGTCTGAGTTCCATTGATGAGGCTGTAGTAGCTCAGCTTTCCAGCGTCGAACATGCGCGCGGAGGAGAACAGTATCTGCAGGTTCCTGGAATTGTAGTGTCTTACCGACCACGGAACGAAGCCGCCGATCTCGAGCGCCAGGCTGTGGCCCACTGTGGCCGTGTAGAGGAGCCACGCCTGGTGGGGATCCAGACCAGTCACACTTAGCAGCGCGTCCGGAGTGATCATGTTCAACGGCGGGTCCGCAGGGGTCGGCATGTCGTACTTGATGTCGCCGTCCAGCCACGTATAGAAGACGTAGAACGTCCAGTCGAGGTCGGCCTTCCGGTATTCGGGCCAATTGTCATAATGGATTTCCGTGACGTCGCCGGTCACGGGATCGACCTCTTGCCAGACGAGACTGAGCGCGACCATAGGATTCTGATCCAGCCAGCATCGGAGGACCTCGCCGTTGGGCGTGATGCCGGGGAGGGACCCGCCGCACTGCGCGTCCGAGTCGAAGGGCTGGCAGCCGCCGTTGTGCTTCCAGTGCAGCCACCAGTTCTTAGGCATGGCGACCATGCCGTTCTTCTTGAGATTACCGGCGACCCAGTCCTGGGTGGGGCGCTTGGCGTATCGGCGGTCCCAGGCCTGTATGGGCAGCTTCGGCTTCTTGTAGAGCAGGTCTCTTTCGTAGCGCTCGAGGTGCGTCCTCCCCGACTGCTCCCACTCGTCAAGGCGTACAAGGAATTCCTCCGGGTCCATGGCGGCGGGGTTAACGACGGGCTCGGCGACCACCATGACGCTCGTTGCCACGGGATCGCCGACGGCGCCGTCGGTGCCGACGGCGACGGCCTCGATCCTGGCGGGGCCGAGTTCGCGTCTTGAAAGCTCGACCATCAGGTGCTCGGTCAACCCGCCCTCGGCAGGGACGGGGTAGGTCTCGCCGCCGAACATGACGTCCACGCGTTCGACGCCGACGCTGTCGGACACTCGGATGGAGAGGTGGAACGGTTCCAGTTGGACGGCGTACTCCGGCGCTTCGAGCCTCTCGATAACGAGCCTCGGCTCGCATTCGCAGGCGAGAATCGCGCGGCATTCGGCGAGGACGAGAAAGCACGCCAGGGCCGAGAGCAGAATTCGGTAAGTGCTTGTAGGAGAATTCATGACAGGTCACCTCCCATGAATCGAGGTGGTGCAAACCCCGTGGAACACAACCCGAGCAAATACAGTTTAGCAGACCGACCCAGAGAAGTCAAGGACAAAAGAGGACGCCGGGGACGTGACACCCGGTTCCCGTCCCCGGCGATGAGGTTCGGCAGCGTTTTCCCGACAAACGGCGTCAGGGGTTCCAGTATTTGTCGCAGTAGTTGAGCTTCTGGTTCTTTGCCTCGAGCCGCTCCCAGAGGCCCATGTCCTCGAGCTCCTGGCACGTGTAGATGTGGGAGAACGTGTCGGCCACCGACAGCAGGCACGGATGAAATATGGACGTCTGGTCCTCGCAGTACTTGTCCATCAGGAAGTTCGGGAGATACTCGAGAGCGACCTCATAGACCTGGCGTCCCACGTTGTGCCTGTGGGTCTGGTGATAGAACCACTCGTTGAAGGTCTCCATGGGCAGCAGGATCTCTTGCGGCGGAATGTAGCTCGGGTCCATGGTGGGGAAGTTCATCCTCATCGCGTAGACATCGTCGCCGTGACTCAACGTGCACCCGATGCTGGGGAAGACGGGGACCGAGTGGCCGCCGAGCAGGTCGGCGTCATAGAGCCTGTAGGCCGGTATGTTCAGGTTCCTCAGGGCGGAGGCGAGGAAATAGCTGACGCCCGAGCAGCCCTTGGCCCAGTGCATCACATGGCCGTCCCACAGGCGCGGTGTGCCCTCGAGTATGCGCACGACGGGCGGTGCGCCGTAGTACTGCCAGAAGATGTACATGTGCTCCATGGGCGTCGGGTCTTCGCCCGAAAAGGTGCCGTAGTGGGCCATCTCTATGCGTCCCCACTGCAGAAAGCGCGCAATGGTGTAATAGTGGGTGGAGCGGATGATGTCGTTGTCCACGAAGAAGCGGAACGTGTTGGTGGGGATGGCGTGGGTGACGCCGTAGATCCAGTGTCCGATGAAGGTCGCGGATGAGTGGCCGCCGTTATCGGGGACGTTGTAGGTCCACTCTCCAGCCTTGAACATGCGCGTACCCGAGAAGATCGTCATCAAGTCGTCGAAGCTGTAATCCTTCACCGACCAGGGAACGAAACCGCCGATCTCGAGCGCCAGGCTGTGGCCCACGGTGGCCGTGTAGAGCACCCAGGCCTGCTGCGAATTGAGGCCGGTGGCAACGTTTAGCGCGTCCGGAGGGATCATGTTAAACGGCGGGTCCGGCGGGATCGGCATGTTGTACTTGAGGTCGCCCTCGATCCACGTATAGAAGACGTAGAACGCCCAGTCGAGGTCGGCCTTTCGGTACTCGGGCCACGACGGATACGACTGGAGGGTGACGTCGCCGGTGACGGGATCAACCTCTTGCCAGATGAGGCTGAGGGCGACGAGGGGGTTCTGGTCGAGCCAGCAGCGGAGGACCTCACCGTTGGGCGTAATGCCGGGGACGGAGCCGTCGCACTGCGCCTCCCAGTCAAAGGGCTGGCACCCGCCGAGCTTTTTCCAGTTGCGCCACCAGTTCTGCACGACGGCGACCATGTCGTTTTTCTTGAATGCGCCGGCGACCCAGTCCTGAGTCGGGTACTTGCGGTACCGG
>CAZJXV010000034.1:0-20884 GCA_964550015.1 uncultured Verrucomicrobiota bacterium | reverse complement strand
TGGACCATCATCGTCCTTTTCGTCCTCGTCGCCGTCGTCATCTTCATCTACACCACACCGGAGGACTGATCCATGTCCAAACTCAAACTCCGAGCAAAAGCCCCCACCTACAAGCCCACCTGCTTCACCCCCGACTGGGCCACAGACACCTTCCCGCCAGGAACCGACCTCGTCCTCATCGACAAGCGCTGGTGGTTCATCATCTGGAATGACGAGTTTGCTATGTCCTCCCCGGACCCCGATACCTGGCTCGGCCCGCTCGACGACATCGACCGCGCCGACCTCATCCCCTGGGAGCCCCCCAACCCCGTCGCCCGCCGCCTCGTCATCCAACTCGCCGCACAACCCGTCCCTGATCGTCCCTGCCCGTCCCGGCCGTCCCCCGAAGACCCCGACGCCCCCTAGGACCACGACGATGACTAAGCCCCCAAATCTCTGCCCCAACTGCCGCGTCCTGTTCACCCCCGGCCCCGTCGGCCCGAGCGGTCCCCGTGAGTCCCTCCTCTGCCCCGTCTGCAGCGCCTCCTCCCGCCACCGCGGCGTCGCCCTCGCCCTCAACACCCTCCTCGCCCAGTACGAGACCACCCACGCCCCCCCGCTTCCCCTCGCCCTCTACGAAATCGGCCTCTCGCCCCTCACACCCTACCTCCGGCGCCGCTTCCGGACCTTCGTCTGCTCCGAGCTCACCCCCCGCCCAGGCGCCGTCGTCCAGGACCTGGAGCATCTCACGTTTGAGGACGCCCGCTTCGATTTCGTCATCTGCTCCGACGTGCTTGAACACGTCCGCCTCTACCTCGTCGCCCTCTCCGAGATCGCCCGCGTCCTCAAGCCCGGCGGCCACCTCATCCTCACCGTCCCCCTCACCTCCGCCGCCGGCCACGCCCGATACTGCCAGATCACAGACCCCGCCCACCCGGAGCTGGACGCCTGGTCCCCCGACGCCCCCCGCCACATCGACCCCCTCGATCCTGCCGGCTGCCCCGTCTACCGCGAGTACCACTGGGAGCTCCTCAGAATCGAGCTCGCCTTCTTCCGCCTCGCCGCCCACCTCGACCCCGGCGAGCACCCGACCTACGCCGTCCACCGCGCCCCCACCATCATCGCCACCCGGGGACCTGCACCGGAAGTCCCGCCCGCAGGGCGGGAAGCGGTTCATATCCCTACAACACTACAGGAGACCACCCCATGAGAACCGTCGACCTCTCGACCATCATCGACCCCAAATACTCCACCCGAGTCTGCTCCGTCTTCCGCAAGTACCAGCGTGACACAAAGGACTATCATTCCGTCCTCACCTGCGAATCCCACCTCGGCACTCACATCGAATCCCCCCACCACTACAAGACCGACTGGCCCGACTTCACGCGCTTTCCGCCGTCGTTCTTCTGCGGTCGCGCCGTCCTGCTCCGGCTCCCCACTCCGCCGAAGCACTTCATCATCCGGAACGACCTGGAACAGGCCGCCGCCGGACTCGTCAAACCCGGCGACATCATCCTACTCGACTCGAACCATCACGCGGAGCCCTTTCTCCAGGACCCAGCCGACCCCCGCCCCCAGCTCGGCGCCGTAGCCGCCAACTGGCTCGTCACCCGCCAGGCCAAGGCCGTCGGCTTCGGCGACGGCATCGCGATTGAAAACGACGTCGCCGCCTCCTGCGCGTTCCACGAGATCACCCTCGGCCACAACATCTTCATCATTGAAGTCCTCCGCGGCCTGCACGATCTCCAGTCCGAGGTCTGTTTCTTCTCCGCCCAGCCCATGCCGATACACGGCCTCGACTCCTGCTGCGTCCGAGCCGTCGCCATCGAAGGCATCCCCGGCTTCACCCCGGAGGATACCCCGACCGCGGGGACATGAATTCGCCGCGGCGGATTCGTGTCCCCGGAACAGAGGAGGAGAGAAACCACAAATGAAACTCCGAGACAAAATCATCGCCGAACTCATGTCCCGCTACTGGCAGACCCACCCCCGCCTCCAGTTCATCACCCGCCTCCCCGTCGAGGCCCGCGTCCTCGACCTCGGCGCCGGCGCCGGCCGCGCCCCCGACTGCACCCTCCCAGGCGACCGAGCCCGGCGAGACCTCCACTGGCACGCCGTCGACCGAAAACCCAAACCCCCCACCGCCAGCCACACCACCTGGACCGTCGCCAACCTCGAGACCGACCGCCTCCCCTGGAACAACCGCACCTTCGAGGCCGTCTTCTTCTGCCACACCCTCGAGCACCTCACCGACACCTGCCTCGTCCAGGCCGAGATTGCCCGCCTCCTCGCCCCCGGCGGACTCGTCTACCTCGAGACCCCATCCCCCCACAGCCGCGAGGCCCCCACCACCAACCAGCTCGCCGAGCGTGGCGTCCGCGTCATCCGAGGCCGATTCGACGACGACCCCGGCCACGTCCACCTCTACACCCGCGGCGGCCTCGGCGAGTTCCTCAACGCCGCCGGCTGCCTCACCATCGAGTCCGGCGAAGTCTGGAACGACGCCCTGGCCGACGACCTCCTACACATCGGCCTCGCCCTCGACCATCTCCACCTCACCACCTACGGCCACTGGCTCCGGACCCGCTGGTCCCAGTATGTCATCGGCCGCCGATGCCTGGAAGAAGAAAAAGGAGACGAGACATGACCACAGATCCCGTCACCCACGTCGGCCTCCTCACCGTCCGCAACGAGCCCGACGTCCTCCCTGCCGCCCTCGCCCACCACGCCGCCCGATTCACAGACATCGTCGTCCTCGACGGCTCCACCCGCTGCCCGCGCAAACTCTACCGCACCTGCCCCTCCGTCAAGAAGCTCTTCCAGGATCGGAACATCCTCAAGAAGAACGAGCGCTTCTGCGACGCCCACCGCCGCGTCCCCCTCGAATGGATCCGAGACCACTACCCCCCCGAGACCACCTGGATCACCCTGCTCCACGCCGACGAATTCTGGTGGGACAATCCCCTCGCCATGGCCGCCCTCGCCCACGCCGAGGACTGCACCTTCATCCTCTGGGGCGAGTACCGATTCTTCCTCCACACCACTGACCGAGACACCCTCGATCTCAGGGCCCCAGTCACCCGGCGCCTCACCTGGTACGTCGGCCCCTTCTTCGAGGTTCGCCAGTTCCGCCTCCGCGAACACCAGACCTACGTCCCCGGCCGAGACCACCAGACCCTCCCCGTCGGCCTGCCCGGCCGCCGCTGGCCCATCATCCCCCGCTATCGCCACTACCCCTACCGATCCCCCGCCCAGGTCGTCCGCGCCTACCTGGATAAGTGCGCCACCCGATCCTGGCAGCCCGACCACGACTGGCTCGGCGCCCGCCCCCAGTTCGACCCCTTCGTCCGCCATCTCCCCAAGCCCCACAACTCCCCCCTCGCCAAGCACACATGGGATCGTGTCCGCCGCTTCGACGGCAACCTCCCCAACCCCGCCCGATTCCTCCCCGAGTGGTGGACCGGCTGACGAAGTCCGTGTCCCCCTCATTTGCAACCCCCGTCCCCTCCCCGCCATTTCCCCGTTTTCATCCGCAACAAGTCGCCCCCTTTCCCCTTGCGCCCCGCAACTCCTTCGGGGTATACTACTCTCAGACCCCGAAGACCTAGGGGTCTGACTGCCGGTTGACCGGCAACACGAGCGGCCGTCGGGGGCCCGACACCCTGACGGCCGTTATCGTTTTAAGGCCCCGCCGTGCTCGACCTCACCAACCGCATGCTCCGCCCCGGACCGCCCCGCCCCACGGCGCGGCTCGTGGCCGTCCGCGTCTTCATCCCCCCCTACCTCATCTGGAGACCCCATGGCCTTCACCACCTGGACCGCCCTCAAGACCGCCATTCTCGATGATCTCCAGAACGGCTCCGTCCTCACCAAATCCTACGCCGTCGACGGCCGCCGCCGGGAGTTCCAGGACCTCCGCCAGGTCCAGGAGTTCCTCGCCTACTGCGATCAGCAGATCCTCGCCGAGTCCGGCGGACGCTGCAACTTCGCCAAATTCGTGAGACCCACCTGATGAAGCGCCCGCGCCCCACAATCCTCGACCGCTTCATCGGCTGGCTCTCCCCCCATGCCGGCTTCGAGCGCGCCCGCTGGCGAGCCTACACCGCCGCCAGCCGCTCCGTCGTCGACGCCGTCGCCTCCGACCGCCTCCGCTCCGAGTGGACCAACAAAATCCGAGACGCCGACGCCGCCCACGCCAACCGAGACCACATCCGCAACGTCGTCCGAGACGTCGTCCTCCAGAATCCCTTCGCCTCCGGCGCCGTGGATCGCATCGTCGCCAACGTCGTCGGCCGCGGCATCCGCCCCCAGTGCCGCCTCCGCGCCGATACCCCAGACTCCCGCCCCGCCGATCCCCCCTCCGGCTGGCGCCCCGTCTCCGAGGCCCAGGCCGCCGCGTTCCAGACCGCCGCCGAGACCCTCTTCAGCGAGTTCGCCGAAGCCGCAGACGTCCGCGGCCAGCTCAACTTCTACGGCCTCCAGGAAGTCGTCCAGCGCCAGCTCATCAACGACGGCGAGTCCCTCGTCCACCTGCCCCGCCTCAAGACCCCCGGCCGCCCCACCACCTTCGGCCTCGACCTCATCGAAGTCGACCGCCTCGGCACCCCCCTCGGCAAAAGCCTCGACAAGAACGTCCGCGACGGCGTCGAGATCGACCCCGCCACCGGACAGCCCGTCGCCTACTGGCTGCGCGATACCCACCCCGGCGACACCAAAGCCCTCTCCATGGGCAAGTACACCCGGGTCCCCCGCTTCACCGACGCGGGCCAGCCCCAGATCCTCCACCTCTATTACCACCGCCGCCCCGGCCAGACCCGCGGCATCTCCGAGTTCACCCCCGCCCTCTCCATCGTCGAGGACCTCCACCGCTACTGGGAGGCCGAGATCGTCGCCGCACGCGTCGCCGCGTGCTACACCGCCTTCGTCGAGTCCCCCGCCGCCTGGAACATCCAGCAGCACGCCGGAGACACAAACACCGCCGGCCAGCGCGAAGAAGAGATGGAGCCCGGCAAAATCTGGTACGGCCAGCCCGGCGAGAAAATCACCTTCGGCAACCCCCAACGCCCCAACGCCCAGCTCGGCCAGTTCACCGAGATCCTCCTCCGAGCCCTCGGCGTCGCACTCGGTCTGCCGTACGAGCTCATCGCCCTCAACTTCTCCACCACCACCTACTCCTCTTCCCGAACGTCAGCCCTGGAGGCGCGCCGCACGTTCCAGAGCCGCCAAGCCTACCTCACCTCCTGCCTCTGCCGCCACATCTGGGAGCTCGTCGTCCGCGAGGGCATCCTCACCGGCCGCCTCGGCGCCCCCGGCTTCGCCGCCCGCCCGCGCGACTACCTCGCCGCCTACTGGATCGCCCCCGCCTGGGGCTGGGTCGACCCCGTCAAAGAGGAGACCGCCGCCCGCGAGTCCATCGCCGGATACCTCTCCACCCACTCCGACGAGCTCGCCGCCCAGGGCCGAGACCTCGACAACACCCTCGAGCAGGTCTCCCGCGAGCACAAGAAGCTCAAGACCCTCGGCCTCCCCTCCCCCTGGGACGCCGTCGCCCCGCCACAAGCCACCGGCGCCGTCGCCGCAGAACAGGAGATCAAAGATGCCCTCGCCGACTGAGCCCGCCACTGGCAACCGCCAGCTCTTCTACCGCGCCGCCACCCTCGACCGCGCCGCCGTAGACCCCGAGACCCGGACCGCCCCCCTCACATTTTCTAGCGAAGCCCGCGTCAAGCGGTGGTACGGAATCGAGATCCTCCGACACGGCCCCGACAACGTCGACCTCGCCCGACTCAACAGCTTCGGCGCCGTGCTCTTCAATCACGACCCCGACCGCATCGTAGGCCCCGTCCAGTCCGCCCAGCTCGGCAACGACCGCCGCGGCCACGCCGGCATCAAGTTCGACCAGACCCCAGAGGGCGACACCGCCCTCTCACGCGCCATCTCCGGATCACTCCGCGGCGTCTCCGTCGGGTACCAGATCCACACCGCACGCCGCGTCCTGGAGGACGAGACCTATGAAGACCCCGACCTCGGCCCCGTCCGAGGTCCCGCCCTCATCGCCACCAAGTGGGAGCCCATCGAAATCTCCCTCACCCCCGTCCCCGCCGACGCCGGCGTAGGCATCGGCCGAGACCTCACCCGTTCGCTCGACGGAATCGAAATCGAGCCACAGTCCATCGAGCCCCAAAGGAGCCACACAATGGACGACCGACTCAGGAAGTACCTCGAGAGCCGCGGGCTCGATCCCTCGGCCTCCGAGGAAGACGCGTGGACCTTCCTCGCCCAGCTCCCGGAGAAGGACACCGAGCGCGCCGCACCGCAGGAGCCTGTCCCCGCCGCCGAGCCCGAGCCCGACCCCAAGGCCGAGCCGGAGCCCGAGCCCGACACCCGCAACGTCCTCGCCGAGATCCGCGACGACGCCGTCGCCGCCGGCCTGGAGCCCATGGCCCTGCGCATGGCCGCCGACGGCAAGACCGCCGACCAGATCCGCTCCGCCATGCTCCGCGAACTCGCCAAGAGCCGCGGCGAGCCCCTCGGCCCCGGAGACCCGGAGACCAAGTCCACCCTCGACCAGATCGAAGACGACGACCTCCTGCGCGGCCTCACCGCCCCGCTCCTCGTCCGCGACTGACTCTAGCAGAAACGAAAGGACATCACCATGGCCGTGAACCTCTACCCCTGGGTGAAGAACCTCGAAGGGGGCGACCCCACCCGACTCCTCCTGCCCGTCCAGGCCGGCTCCACCGCCACGATCAAGCGCGGTGAGATCTGCAAGATGGGCGAGAACGCCGCGGGCTACATGGCCCCCGTCGACGCCGCCAACGACACCACCGGACTCGCCATCGCCGATCAGGAGCAGAAGTCCGACGACGTCGAGCGGATGATTTACTTCATCATCCCCAAGCCCGGCGACATCTTCGAGTTCGAGATGACCGCCGCCCGCGCCGTCGCCTACGGCGAGACCTTCGCCATCTCGACCTCCCAGAAGCTCGCCTACGCCACGTCCAACGTGGTCTTCCGCTCCGGCGACGACAGCAACTACCCCGAGCCGGAGGAGAAGTCCATCACCAAGCGCTCCGTCTCGCACGTCCGCGGCTCGTTCGACGAGCAGGCCAGCTACTACCTGGAGCTCACCGGCAACTCCTGAGCCGCACCGCCCAAAACGAAAGGACATCCCAATGGCTGACAAGCGCCCACTCCTCACCAACATCCAGATCGGCCACAACCGCGGACTGGCCCTCGCCGACATCCGCACCGCGGCCAAGTCCGACCCGGCCGCGTTCATGGGCCGCGTCCAGTCGCTTATCGACGCGGACAAGCTCACCCTCGGCCAGCTCGGCGACCTCCGATCCCTCTACGCCGCCCTCGCGGACGTCGAGGTCCCCATCACCATCCCCGACGTGGCCGGGGTTCCCCGCGCCATGACCACCTCCGCCTTTCCCGTGCTGGTCGGTTCCACCGTCGTCGCCGCGGTCAACGCCGCCTACCAGGCCGTCCCCACCGTGGGCGAGCAGCTCGTCACCGAGATGGACGACCCCAAGGCCGTCACCGTCGTCGCCCAGATCAACGCCCTGGACAAAGACCAGGACCGCGTGAAGGAGGGAGACGATTACCCCGAGGTCTCCGCCAGTGAGGAGACCGTCGAGATCGGCCAGTGGCGCTCCGGCCGCATGCTCAAGATCACCGCGGAGACCATCGAGCAGAACGACCTGGCCAACATCACCAGCCGCGTCAACGCCCTCGGACGCATCGCCTCGACCTTCGTCGAGGAGCACACCCTCAAGCGCGTCATCGACCTGTACGGCTCCGCCGCCGCCGCCGCCGCGCCCTACGTCTACCGGCCCAACGGCTCCGGCACCGCCCTGTACTCCGCCACGGCCAACACCCCCGGCACCAGGGCCCCGAGCGGAACCCGCTACACCAACAACGCCTTCGTCGACGAGACCGACCTGGACAACGTTCGCGGCCGTCTCGCCGGAAACAAGAGTGACCTGGGCAAGCCGCTGCCCATCAATTACGGCGAGTGCGTCGTGCTCTGCCCCGACGCCCTGGCCGGCGCCGTGCTCAAGGTCAAGAACTCCGAACTCGTCCCGGGCACGGTCAACGAGTTCAGCAACTGGGGACCTCGCGGCCAGTACGGCGGGTTCAAGCCCATCTCAACCCCTTACCTCGACCAGTGGTCCACCTCTGCCTGGTACTACGGCATGCCCCAGCGCCAGTTCACCAGGAAGTGGGCCCTCCGGTTCGAGTACGTCACCCTCGGCCAGAGCACCGAGTCGTACCTCCGCTCCCGGATCGCGTTCCAGGCCCGCGTCGGCTGGAACTGCGAAGTCGGCGCCACCGACTACGTCTGGTTCATCCAGTGCCTGTCCGGCACCACACCGCCGAGCTGAGCAGGCCGCCTCACCAAAGCCCGGGCCGGCGCCGTCCTCCCGCCGGCCCGGGCGCCCTGCCCGGAGTGAGAGTATGAGTTTCCAGGACCAACTCACCGCCGACGTTTCTAACGTCTTCCTGAACGCCGATGAGTTCGCGGAGACGATCACATACACCCCCCAGACCGGGGCCGCCTCCTCCATCGACTGCATCTTCACCGAGGAGTCGTCCACGGATCAGCAGGAGCAGGTCTCCGCCGGCGTCCGGGTCCGTCGCACGGCCACTGTCATCATCCGCTCCGCAGACATCGCCGCCCCGCGGCGACACGACACCGTCACACGTTCCGCAGAGACCTGGTCCGTCGAACGCGTCCAGCGCCTACCCCACGGCGCCCACCGGCTGTACGTCGTCATTGGCTACGCGGGCGAGTCCGCCCCCGGACACCGCAGGAGGTAAACGTGGCCCACTGCCCCGAACACTCGGGAATCGAGGCCCGCCTCTCGGCCGGCGAAGAGCGCCTCACCCGACTTGAGGAACTCATGGAAACGATCCAAAACCGCATCCGGCCCGTCGTGGCCCTCGTGATTTCCGTTCTCAGTTTTATAGTCGGCGGCATGCTCGCCACCGTCGCCGCCATCCTCGCCAAGTGAGACTATGAACCTCATCGCGACATCCGGGCCGATCTCCGGCGCCATGAGCAACCTCCGGAACCTCATCGCCGCGTCGAGCAACTTCCAGACCTGGGTCGGGGCCTCCGACGCCGCGGACGCCAAAACCTACGTCCACTACTTCGGCATCGACGCCCCCGCCGAGTGGGCCGCCTCGACCGCCTACAAAAAGCGCGACCACGTCTTTCCGACCACGGCCAACGGCTTCCTCTACCAGGCCACCACCGCCGGCACCTCCGGCGCCGCCGAGCCCACCTGGAGAGCCCTGGCCGGCGCCACCGTCTCCGACGGCTCCGTCGTCTGGACCGCCCACGAAATCACCGGCCTCGAAGGCGAAGTCCAGAACGCCGCGGCCCGCGCCTCGCGTCCCATGGTTCTCCTCGGACCGCTCACCCCGGCCACGTTCTCCATGGCCGCCATCTACCAGGGCCAGATGTCCGGAGAGTGCACCGTCATCGTCCAGGACGCCGTGTCCTCCACGTACACCGCCGCCCCGAGCAACGCCGGCCTTGATTTCGCAAACCGCCTCGGCGCCCTCATCGCCGACCTGTTCGCCAACGCGAAAGACCACCTCCTCCTCACCGACGTGGAGATCGTAGAGCTCGGCCGCACGCCCGGAGACCTCGTCACCGCCATGGGCGATTTCTGGGAGGCAGTCCTCGCCGTCAAGATCCGGGGAGGGGTCCTCTCGTGATCCAGATGAAGGTCTCTATCCACTACCTCCGCTCACCGCGCGGAATGCGCCGGGAGCAGAAGAAGATCGTCAAAGAGGAGATGTCCGCCCTCGGCGCCTTCTGGCATCGCGAGTACCTCCCCCTCCACTTCACCGCCGCCGCCTACACCCTGTACGGCGCCCAGCAGCGCAGCCGCGCGTGGAACGCGCGCAAAGGCCACAACCTCCCCATGGTCGGGATCCGCCGAGGGCTCGAACGCAAGGCCACGGGCCGCGCCGAGATCCGAACCACCGGCCGAAACACCCGCGTCCGAATGCGCAACCTCCGCGCCATCAACTTCTCCCGCGCCAACCGTGCGCGCGGAATCGCCTACCCGGATTTCGACGCAGAGCTCCGCGCTGTGGCCCCGGCCGAGCCTGGCCGCTGGGCCCGACGCATCCACGATCGCACCACAGAACGCATGAACGCCGTCCGCACCCCAGAGACCGTTTCCTCTCACTAAGGAGCGCCGCCATGGCCTCTCATCAAATCCACGCCCTTGCCTACGGGGCCTCCATCCTCGGCGGCATCCGTAACAGCCGGTACTCCTCCGGCATCGAGACCATCCTGCTCGGCCCGCCCGGCCACCAGTACAACGATTTCCAGACCATCGGCGCCCAGACGCCGAGGATCGAGTTCAGTACCGTCCGCCTCTCGGTCGCCCTGGGCATCATCGGACTCACCGGCCTCCAGATCAACGCCACCCCCCTCGACTTCTACACCGTCAACCACTCCGCCGGCGCCGGCTACGCCGCCACGGGCCAGAAGGTCTCCGTGCTCAAAGGTTTCGCCTACCCGACCCGGATCACCTTCCCGCGCAACGCGCCGTGTACCGTCGATTACATGGTCATCGCCGGCGCCAACTCCGGATCCGCGCCGTACTCGATTGCCACCGGCCAGACCGTCCCGACCACCGCCACCATCGACGAGGCGTATGTCATGGGCGACGTGAAGCTCGCCGCCTCGGACATCGGCCCCTGCCTCGACGTGGTGCTCGACATGGGCTTCGACGAGCGAATCGTCATGGGAGACCGCTGGCCGGATCTCCTCGGCTACCGCCTCATCCAGCCCCGAGTCACCATCCGCACCCTCAACGCCACCGCCCTCTCCACCGTCGGCGCCGACGGCTCCGGCGCCCAGGTCTCCGTCGTCGCCGAGAAGTGCTCCGAAGCCGCAGGCCGCGCCGGCGCCGGCGATCTGACCTTTGTCACCAACCAGGAGTTCGGCTTCTGCGAAGAGCTCTCCGGCGCCGTCGAGGATGACGAAGGCGCTATCACCACCCTGGTTTTCGAGGCCACGTACAACGGCACCAATGCGCCCGTCAGCTACTCGTGAGGAGGACCATCATGAGCACCCGAGAACCGTTTCTGCTCTGGGAGGGCCAGAGCCACACCGGCAAACGCCTCTGTGTCGGCGGCTTCTACGCCTTCGGCTCGGATGAGCCGCAGTACTCCTTCCAGATCGAGACCGACTCCGGCGAGTGGGACTACGCCTCCCGCGTCTGGCCGATCTTCTTCCCCGAGATCTGCCACGCCTACCTCGCCGCCGCCAAACACGGCGAACCCGCCAAGCACTTCATCGTCCTCGCCGACGATAACCGTCGCATCGTCGCCGTCTGGTCCACGTCCGCCCACCGTCACCACTTCGCGGTCGAGACCCGCACCCGACGCGACGCCATGGGACAGCTCTCCTGGCAAATCGCCGACGACGTCAACCCCTTCCTCACGTGGATCTGCCGCGCCCTCATGGAGGCCAAGAGACTGTGAGCCAGTTCCTCTACTACCTGCCCGGAAAACCGATGAACCTGACTCACGGCGATCTGCTCGCCGCTGGCCTGCGGTATGCCTTCCCCGAGGACGCTTACACCCGCACCGAGGTCAAAGAGGGCCCGGCCCAGGGCCGCGGCGCCCTGGTCGCGGACAAGCGCGTCAAGCGCCTCGGCTACTACCCCGCCGAGCAGACCTGGCTGCGTGGCCGGCCTGCAGCCGAGTTCTGGGTCGGCTGGCAGACCGACGACCCGCCCGCCCCGGAAGACCTCGCCCGCGAAACCGCCATCGGCACCGCCATCGCCCCGCTCGGCGACGGCCGGAAATGGCTCATCCCCCGTGCCCAGCTTTTCCCAGAGGGAACCGAACTCCCGGAGATCCGACACATGGCCGAGGACGGCTCTATCGTCCGCCGCGTCGCCCCACAACACGAGCAGCTCCTCCTCATGGCCGACGCCGTCGCCACCGCCCTCCGAGATGAGACCAAGATCCCCCCGGACCAGGAATGGAAGATTTGCGTCGAAGCCCTCCGCGTCAACTATCGAGTCTCGAACACCGAGATAGACGCCCTCGGACTGCTCTCCGATGAAGCCGTTACGCTCATTTTCTGGGTGCTCTGCGATCGTGTCTCCTGGCCCGACGCCCAGAAACAGATTGCCGCCGAAGGACAAAACGATGTCTGACGTGACGATGGTCTTCGACGCCGAGACAGCCAAACTCGTCTCCGGCTTTCTCCGGATCGAGGATCGCCAGAAAGCCCTGGAGCGTCGATCCGCCGCCCTCTCCAATGCCACCCGCCGTCACAGCCGCACCGCCGTCCGCGGCGCCCACGACTGGCGCCAGAGCCTCATGGCCGTCTCCCACGCCATCGGACTCGCCCAGAAGGGTCTGAGCGCCTTCGGCGCCATCATAGCCAAGATCGACCAACACTCCGCCTCCATTGCGGAGAATTTCAAGGAGTCGGCTCAGTCCCTCATCGCCTTCACCATGATGCAGGAGCCCGGCGCCATCCGAAAGCGCGCCCTGGCCGCCACACGCCTCGGCGCCCAGTACGGCGTCGCCCCCGGACCGGCCCTTGCTACCGTGCAAGCCTATCAAGCCAAATTCGGGTCCTTCGCGAAAGGCATGGACGCCGCCACGGCTGCCTTCGCGCTGTCCCAGCGCGCCGGCGTCCCGATCGAGGGCGCCAAGGCCGCCGTCGCTGTCGGCACAGGTCTCCGGTACACCCCCCGGCAGGCCGCCCGGCTCGCCTACGCCGCGGGCAAGGCCAGCCAGCTCACCCCGGCCGAACTTGCAGAGATGGCGGGCAAGGGCCTGCCCGCATACACTGGCATCAAGGGCAAGGCCGTCACAGGGTACGGCGTCGCCGCCGCCCTCTCCGGCCTGATCCAGGACCCCGGCAACCTCGCCACCTACACCCGCCAGGTCGGGACACTGCTCCAGCAGCGCACTGGTGCAGTCGGCAAAACTTGGCAGCAGCTCGGATTCGCCCAGCCCGGCCAGGCCCCTATCGCTCAGCTCCGCGCGCTCAAGAAAGCTGGCATCACGAGCATGGGCGATCTCCAGGCCGCCGGCTTCGCCAAGAAAGAATCGCTCGGGCTCTCCATCCTCCTCGCCGATCTCGACCAGGCCGTCAAGACCATGCAAGAGGTTGAGCGCGTCTACAAGCAACCAGGCGTCCTCTTCCGCGAACGCGCCGCGGCCGAACGTGAAGTCCCCGAGATCCGCCTTCACCGCCGCCTCGAACAGATCGACGCCAGAATCCGAGGCATGCAAACCCTCGGTCGCGACGCCCAGCGCAGCATGCAGTGGGAAATCATGAAGGCGCGCCGCGCTGAGCAAATGGTCCAGGCCGGACACGGGTGGATGCTCGGACAGGACCGACGCGTCGGCGGCTGGTTCTGGCCCATGCTCACGCCGTACATGGGCGAGGATCTCGTCTACACGATTTACGGATTCCACAACCGAAACCCCCAATGGAGCCCGCGCCACCCGGGCCAGCTCCTGGGCATGACACCGCAGGAAGTGTGGCAGAAGGCCAACCCCCAAGCGCCACGCGCGCCCCTCCGCCCTGTCCAGGCCGAAACCCAGGCCCCCGGAGTTAACGTCCAGGTCGCTGTCCAGCCCACCGTCACCGTCACGCCGCGCGCCCCGGCCACGATCAGCCCGAACGGAGAGTAAAATGTCCTGCTCCATCGGCGGCATCAGCATGATCCGGATCAACGGCCGCTGCACCCCCATCGCCGAGGCCGCAGACGAGTACACCCGCTACGGCACCGACGGCCACGGCGCCCACAAGATCGGCAGGCGCGCGCCCGAAGCCATCCTCACGTCCGTCCGCGATGTGGACGGCGACGCCGGCGTGGTCGCCCACGTCAACAACTGCGCCGCCCTCAAGTCCACGCTTGTCACGATCAACCACGGCGACGGCACCCGCGCCACCAACGTCCTCATCCGCGAGGTCGAGTTCGTCAACGCGGACGTCGTTGCGCAGTCCATCGGCGGAGTCACCGCCGGCAACCGCCTCGTCACCATGCGCTGGACCTGCCGCATGACCGCGTCCTCTATTTCACAGGACACCTGATGTCCGTCGACGACTATGCCGCTGTCACCGTCTACACCCGCGAGAACTGGGCCGATGCCTGGACCGAGCGCGCCGGCCTCGCTCCCCTCCGGTGTGTCGACGCCCTCTCACCCGAGAAGTCCTACGCCGAGTTCGAATGGCGGTACGGAGCGGACATGCTCCCCGGAGAGACCTCGTACGCGTCCGTCTCCCCGCTCGACATCGCGAACCACTACGTCAAGGTCTCCGCCACAGATGTCGGCACCTGGTACGGCATCATCATCAAGCCCGAGGATCACCCCCACGGCGTCGACGGCGAGGATCCATCGGGGGTTCAGATGATCCGCGCCGTCGGCATGAGCCACCTACTGGAGACCGCCCGCATCGAATACTCCCACGCGCTGGACGTGGACGCCAACGCCATCACGATCAACCGCGTCCTCCCGTTCAATCGCCGCAACTCCGCAGGCGGCACCCTCATCGGCAACCGCTGCACCGCCCAGGTCGGCGGCAAGTGGTACTTCTCCGACGACGGCGCCACCTGGACCGGCCAGTCCATCCTGCAGTACGCGCTGGATTGGTTCGCCCCCACGATCACCGGCGCCGCCTGGTCGCTCGGCTCCCTGGATGCCGATCTCGATCAGATCTCCTACGTTCTTTTTCCTCGACTCCTCAGCCTCCGCCACATCCTGGACCAGGTGGCCGATCGCCGCCGAGGCTACGCGTGGCACCTGCGCATCGTCGAGAACGACGGACTGGACGACGATTTCGTGATTGACATCGTCTCCGTCCTCGCGTCCGACGTGTCCGTGGGCGGCGACACCTTCCGCCAGAATCCGTTTGCCGTTGACCTGGACATATCCTCCACCGCAGACGTCGAGGACGCCCTGGTCGTGGAAGATCACTCCCAGGTGTACGACACCGTCCGCGTCGAGGGCGCCCGCGTCCGGACGTGCTTCACCGTGGCCTTTGCCGACTCCACCCTCGAGGCCGGATGGTCCGCCGCCGAACAGACCGAGTACCTCAACGCCGCGAACGACGCGGCCGACTACGCCACCCTCACCCGCGCCGAGCAGATCCGGCGAAACGAACAGCGCCGCGCCGACGACGCCACGCGTCGCGCGTTCGCGTTCTACCGCATCCCGCGCGACTGGGACGGCGAAGCCGGCGACGGCGAGGGCGGCGCCAAGGAAACCGCATCGCCGGACGTGGACGTGGACGGTTCCCTCCTGGACGGCGTCGCCACAGATCTCTATCTCTCCGATCAGCGCCTCCTGGAGAGCCTGCCCCTGCGGCAGGGTCTGGACTACTCTTCTCACCCCTACGCCAACACGTGGTCCACCAACGCCGAGCCGACGTTTCGCCCCCTGTTCGCCATCGTGCTCGATCCGCAGACCGGAAAATTCCGCTACTGCCACAACCTCGCAGACCCCGACATTCAGGACGCCCGCGTGGCGCCCGCCTCACGAGAACTCGGCCTCTGGGTCGTCTTCCACCCCCAGCACGTCCTCGGACTCAATCACCTCGGCTCGGCCGAGGTCTATGAGACCGAGCCCGCCTTCGACTACTCCACCATGGTCGCCACCGTCGCCATCCAGACCGATACCCACCTCGCCGCCTCGGCCACCCAGGCCGCCGGCGTCGAATGGGACCGCGAACTACTTATCACCGTCCCCGACGCCGAACTCTGGTACGTCCTGCCCGGCACCGTGGTGGGCATCGACGACGACGGCGATCTCATCCACGTCGACGGCACCGCAGCCCAGCGCACGCTCCGCTCCGACGCGGACCGGCTCCTCCGCATCGCCACGCTCGCCCACGCGTGGTACTCCACCGCCCACTACGCCGTCCGGCTCCAGCGCGGTCAAATCCTCGACATCCTCGCCGCCGGAGACTTCCTCCTGGACCTCACCACCGGCACCGGCCAGGTCTTCTCGGTCGACTCCATCTGCACCCGGCAGGAGTGGAACTTCCAGGAGCACACCACCACGGTTACGACCGGGTACATGGACATCGACTGGCCCGCCCTCGCGCCGGTCAACGCGCCGACCGTCGCCGACATGCGCCAGCTCATGTACGTGCTCGCCGAAACCCGAGAGGGCTCGGAGTTCGCCCGGCAGGAGGTGCCAGACTGATGCGCGGACTCGTCACACCACGCACACCCCGCTCGGCATACCTCCGCGCGGGCTACAACACGTCCGGCACCACCGCCCCGGCCCAGGGCATCGGCCAGCTCCAGGGCGCAGCCGGTGACAACTCCATCTACCTCTGCCAGCCCGTCCTGTCCGGTCTCCAGCAGTGCTGCGTCATGGCCGAACCCATCGCCGCGGACACCCCTGGCCGCATCATTCAGTACGGCGAGGCCCTCGTCACTGTCACCCTCGCCGCGGGCGAATCCGTATCGGTCGGGGACACCCTCGGCTCCAAACTCGGTCAGTGGACTGCCCAGGTCATGCAGGGCGGGCCGCTCACCGTGGAGAAGGTTTTTGACGAGATTCCCGCCGGCGGCGGTGATGTCACCGTGCTCGCCCGGTTCGGCCGCCGCCGAGCCGACTGGGTGTATCTGAAGAACAACGGCGACGACGACGCCAACGTCTACCAGGTCATTCACCTCGGCTCCGGGCTCACCCTCACCGAGGACGAGCCCGGCGTCGGAACCCTCGCAACGGACGATTGACCATGCCCATCATCTGGGTACACGCCGACGGCACCGCCGCGTGCTTCGGCGTGGTCAAAATCGGCAACGGCCTCACCCTCACCGACGAAGGCGAGGGCATCGCCACCCTCGAGCGCACGTCCTGTGCCTCTGTGAGTGCCTCCGCGTCCCAAAGCCAGTCCGAATCCCAGAGCCAGTCCCAGAGTCAGTCCCAGTCTCAGTCCATCTCCACCAGCCAGTCCGAATCTCAGGCCACCAGCCAGAGCGAGAGTCAGTGGGAGAGTCAGAGCCAGAGCCAGAGCCAGTCTCAGAGCCGGTCCCAGTCTGTATCTCAGAGCCTTTCCCAGTCCGAATCGCAGCGCGCGTCGCAGAGCCAGTCTGTCTCGCAGAGTCAGTCCCAAGCCACCAGTCGGGAGCAGAGCCAGGCCGCCTCGCAGAGCCAGTCCGTCTCGCAGAGCCAGAGCCGAAGCCGCAGCCGATCCATCAGCCGCAGCCTCTCCGCCAGCCGGTCCCACTCCAGGGCGGAGAGTCGTGCCGCGTCCCGTTCACAGTCTATCAGCCAGAGCCAGAGCCGGTCCGCCTCGCGCGTGGCCTCCCGGAGCCGCTCGCTCAGCCAGTCCGCCAGCCAGGAAGAGAGCCAGGAAGCCTCCCAGAGCCAGAGCCAAAGCCGCAGCCAGAGCCGCAGTCAGAGTCGCAGCCAGAGCGGATCAGCATCGGCCAGCCAGAGCCGCAGCCAGAGCGTCAGTCAGAGCCAGAGCCGGTCCTCCTCGCGCGTGCTCTCTCACCTGCAGAGCATCAGCCAGAGCCAGAGCCGGAGCAAATCTGTCTCCAAGTCGCCTTCGCTCTCCCGTTCCAAGTCTATCAGCCTGTCCCGATCTGTCTCGACCTCGCCCTCCCGATCCCGGAGCCAGAGCCAGAGCCAGTCCGTCAGCCAGAGCCGGTCGGTCAGCAGGTCGCCCTCTCTCTCCCAGAGTCAGAGCGTCAGTCTGTCGCAGTGGGAGAGCCAGAGCCAGTCCCAGTCCCAGAGCCAGGCCGCTTCGCAGAGCCTCTCCCGCTCCATCTCTCGCTCGATCAGCCGCAGCCTCTCCGCCTCGCTCTCCCGGTGGGAATCGCAAAGCCAGAGCCGATCCATCTCCACCAGTCTGGCGGAGAGCCGAGCCTTCAGCCAGTACCAGAGCCGCAGTCAGAGCCAGTCTCGCTCTCAGAGCCGCAGCCAGAGCCGCAGCCAGTCCGTCTCTCAGAGCAAGTCCGTTTCCACCAGCCCCTCGCGGTCCGTCTCCGCCAGCCGGAGCGCGTCCGGCTCCCAGAGCCGCTCCGTGTCCGTCAGCCGCAGCCAGTCCCAGGCCGAATCGGTCTCCATCTCGCAGAGCATCAGCCAGAGCCTCAGCCAATCCCAGAGCCTCAGCCAGTCCCAGAGTCAGGCCGAGTCCGTTTCCATTTCACAGTCCGCCTCGCAGAGCCTCAGTCAGAGCCGCAGCCAGTCCGTCTCTCAGAGCAAGTCCGTCTCGGTCTCGCCATCCCAGAGTCAGAGCCAGTCCCTCAGCATCAGCCTCTCGATCTCCGTCTCGCCGTCCCTCAGCCAGAGTCAGTCCGTCTCCCAGTACAAGTCAAAATCCAAGTCCTGGAGCCTCTCCGGTTCGGCCAGCCGCAGCCGCTCAGTCAGCCGGAGCAAATCCGTCTCCACGTCGCCGTCTCGCAGCCAGAGCCAGAGCCAGAGCCGCAGCCGATCCGCCTCCCAGAGCCAGAGCCAGAGCCAGAGCCAGTCCGTCTCCGTCTCCCCCTCCAAGAGTCAGAGCCTCTCTCGCTCGAAGTCCCAGTCGATCAGTCAGTCACAGGCCGCGCCCGAGGGCTGCTGCTCAACGGAAACATGCGAAGGCGATTATGCACATCCCGACAAAGACTACGAGTGCTGGGAATTCAGTGAGGCCCCGGAATGTGAAACAGGCTCTTGTCATTACACCATGCGCGGGACCCCCGGAGAGGGCAACTTCAACTGCGTGCAGAGTACGACGAGCTGCAACGATCCTGGCACCAACAACGGCTACTGCTACGACTACTCGTGGGACGATTGCGCGGCCTGGTAGGAGATTCACCGATGGCGGATAGCACCGAGAGGACACTGAAAGCCCCGCCCGACGCCATGGCGCGGAAATGCCCCTACGCGCGAGAGGGGACTAACGACTGGTGGAGCTGCCAACTCGTGACGGACATCTTCGGCTCCAAGTGCGGCTTCCGATGGCAGAGCTGCGAACGGTGCGGCGGGGATCCCGCGAGCGAAGAAGTCGAGAAGCGCATCCGAACGCTCCTCGCCGTCCGCGTCGAGTACCTCGACTGTGACCGCTACGGCCCCAAGCACGTCTCCCCGAACATCATCAGCGTCTCCCAGGCTATGAGCTTCTACGTCGAGCGGTACGGCCGGGACGCGGCGGAAGATCTCATCAAGCGGACGTTTTTGAAACAGGCGCAGCTCTCCGAGGCGGAGGGCGGCTGGAGCCTGGAGAAGGCCAGCGCGCGCCTGGCCGCTCTCGCCGTGGAGCACGATCTGGAGGAGGCCCTGGCCGATGTCGCCCAACAACGAGAGGCAGTCGTTTCTGGCCGCACTCGTCCTCAACGGGATGAGGCGTCACCGACTCACGCTGGAGGCGCTCGCCGCAGCCCGGCGTGAGATCTGTCTGGAATGTGAGATGGCGACGGTACGGGAGGACGGCCGTATCAAGTGCAGCGCCTGCGGGTGCTCGGACCCGACGCGGACACGGCCCAGGTGTCCCGTCTTCAAATGGTGAGGTGAGGACATGAAAACCGAGAAACTGCCGCACCTGACGCTCTGCCTCAACACCCATAACGAGGGCGCCCACGTGGCCGCCACGATCCGGAGTTTCATGGCTGCCTACTCCGGCCCGTTCTCCGTTGCGATCCTTGCCGACGAGACCACGGACGGAAGCTGCGACGATCTCGGCCCGCCCTGCCAGTGCGACGCAGAGCCCGAGCACACAGCCGGCGAGCGGGAGACCTGGACCTGCCCGGCCTGCGGCCGGTCCACCGTCATCTTCCGCACGCCCAAGCGCATCGGCTGCGGCCGGGCCAAGGGCCTACTCCTCCGCGAGGCTCCGGGTGACGTGCTCCTCCACGCCGACGCTCACTGCCGCGTGCTCCGGGGCCGGCTGGACGAGATGATCCGCGAGGCCGCCGGCGCCGTTGCGGTCTTCTGCCCCGGCGTGGCGCCGCTCCACTGCGCCCCGGACGAGCAGCCCGGCGCGTCCCACCCGATCCGTGACGTCTCCTGGGGTGCGTCCATGCCCTGCCAGCCCTACGGCGTCGACCAGGACCACCTCCACCGCCACTCCGGCAAGAAGCCCAAGGGCCCCACGGCCCGCCGCACTGCGCCGTACAACGCGGTCTTCGCGATGTCCAGAAGGACCGCCGCACGCCTCGGCGGCTGGAACGCCTACCCCGGCCGCTGGGGCTCGCAGGAGATCGGCCTCGCGCTGAGGGCGTGGTTCGCCGACGTGCCCATTCTCGCGTGGAGGGACTGCGTCGTCGGACACTGGTACAAGCGCAAGGCAGACTTCGTCCTCCGCACCTCGGAGCGAAAGGCCAACCGCATGTACGCGCACATGGTCGTCTTCGATCCGAAGACCGTGGCGGACCGATGGATCCCCGTGTGGAACGATCTCCAGGCCACGCGAAACGGATGGAAGCTCATCGAGGGCTCCGAGATCAGCGGCCAGGCCAAGCACTTCCAGAGAAACTGCAAGCGCCGGACCGACGCCGAGTTTTTCGCAAAGTTCTACGGACACGCCGCGCCGTCGGTGCCGCTGCCGCTCTCGCAGATCACGGCCGTGCTCCTCAACTATCGCCGCCCGCGCGGAATCAAGCGCGCCGTCCGGAACCTCCGCGCCCTCGGGGTCCCCACCGTCTGGGCCTGGAGCCAGTCCGGCGCTCCGGCCCTGCCGGACGGGGTGGATCGCGTCTTCACCGACTCGGCCAACGCCGCCACGTGGGCGCGCTACTGCATCGCGCCGCTCGTCGAGACGCCCTGGGTGCTCTTCCTGGACGACGATATCGAACTCCGCGAGCGGGGCCTCACCGCCCTCCGTCAGGCCGCCGTCCGACATCCGGGCGCTATCCTGGGCCTGCACGGGATGCGGCTGGAGGCCCCGTTCGATAAC
>CAZJXV010000033.1:0-21153 GCA_964550015.1 uncultured Verrucomicrobiota bacterium | reverse complement strand
CAGGCGGAGCGCGTTGACCCGGATGAAGCCTTCCGCGTCGTGCTGGTCGTAGTCGCCGCCTTCCTCGAACGTGACGATGTCCTCGCGGTAGAGTGACGCGGGCGACTTCCGCCCCGTCACGATCACGTTGCCTTTGTACAGCTTGAGGCGCACCGTCCCGCTCACGTTACGCTGCGTCTCCTCGACCATCCGCATCAGCACCCGCATCTCCGGCGAGTACCAGTACCCGTAGTAAATCAGCTCTGCAATCCGCGGGATCAGTGAATCACGCAGATGCATCACCTCCCGATCCATCGTGATCGACTCCATCGCCCGGTGCGCCGCGTGCAGGATCGTCCCGCCCGGCGTCTCGTACACGCCGCGCGACTTCATGCCCACGTACCGGTTCTCGACGAGGTCCACCCGCCCGATCCCGTTGCGGCCCCCGATCACGTTGCAGTGCGCGAGCAGCTCGGCCGGCCCCAGCCTCTTCCCGTCAACGGCCACCGACGTCCCGTCCTCGAAATCAATCGTGAGCGTCGTCGGCTCGTCGGGCGCCGCTTCCGGCGACACGCTCATCACAAACATCTCCTCGGGTGGCTCCGACCACGGGTCTTCGAGAATCCCGCCCTCGAAGCTCAGATGCAGCAGGTTCCGGTCACAGCTATACGGCCGCTCCTTCGTCACCGGCACGGGGATGCCGTGCTTCTCGGCATAGGCGACGCAGTCGCTGCGCGACTTCAGGTCCCACACGCGCCACGGCGCGATGATCTCGACCCCGGGCATCAGCGCGCAGTACGTCAGCTCGAAACGGACCTGGTCGTTGCCCTTGCCCGTCGCCCCGTGCGACACCGCGTCCGCGCCCTCGCGTTTCGCCACTTCCACCTGCGCCTTCGCAATCAGCGGGCGTGCAATCGCGGTACCCAGAAGATAACACCCTTCATAGATCGCGTTCGCCTTGAGCGCGGGGAACACGAAATCCCGCACGAATTCCTCCCGCACGTCCTCGACGTACACCTTGCTTGCGCCCGTGGCGACGGCTTTCTCGCGGACCTCGTCGAGATCTTCGCCCTGGCCGAGATCGGCGACGAACGCAATCACCTCGGCGCCGTACGTCTCGATGAGCCACTTCATGATCACCGACGTGTCGAGCCCGCCCGAGTACGCAAGAACAATCTTTTTCGCCATGACGTATCTTTCCTTCCTGGTGTCGCTACGGTCGCGAAAACATCATCAACTGGTTCCTCTCACGAGACTCGAGCAGCGAGACCAGCAGCGCCTTCTGCACGTGCAGCCGGTTCTCCGCCTGGTCGAACACGATGGATTGCGGCCCGTCCATGACCTCGTCGGTAATCTCCAGGCCGCGCTTCGCCGGCAGGCAGTGCATCACCACCGCGTCCTTCTTCGCCGCCCGCAGCAGCTCCGCATTGACCTGGTACCGCGCGAAAGCCCGCATGCGTTCTTCCTGCTCCGCCTCGTCACCCATGCTCACCCACACGTCCGTGTACACCACGTCCGCCCCCTTGACGGCCTCGAACGGGTCGTCCGTAAACGTGAGCAACCCTTTCGCTCCCCCGCTGCGCGCGTTCGCCGCGGCGATGATCTCCTCGTCGGGCCGGTAGCCCGACGGCGACGCCACCGCCAGCTCCACGCCCAGCGTCGCCGCCGCCAACGCAAGCGAGTTGCACACGTTGTTGCCGTCGCCCACGTACGCAATGCGCAGCCCGGCGAGGTCCCGTTTCTTCTCCAGCACCGTGTAGAGGTCCGTCAGCGCCTGGCACGGGTGCGCGCGATCCGACAGCGCGTTGATCACCGGGACCTTCGCGTTTCGCGCCAACTCGACGATATGCTCGTGCCGAAACGTCCGCGCCACGATCCCGTCCACCCACCGCTCCAGGTTGCGCGCGACGTCACCCACGCTCTCGCGGCCGCCGAGCTGGATGTCCTGCTGCGTCAGGTAGATCGCGTGCCCGCCGAGCTGGTTCATCCCCACCTGGAACGTCATGCGCGTCCGCAGCGACGGCTTTTCGAACACCAGCGCAATCGTCTTGTTCGGAAGCCCCCGGCTGATCGAGCCGTCCTTCATCCCCGCCGTCAAATCGAATATGTACCGGATCTGCTCGATGCTCAGATCCAGGATCGTCAACAGGTCCTTCTTCATCGTTTCCCTTTCACGCCTCGGTCTCGCCGAGCACGCGGTGCAAAATGTCGAGCCCCTCGTCGAGCTCTTCCGCCGTCACTGTATAGGCCGGCAGGAAGCGAACAACTGAACCGGCGGTGCAATTGACAATCAGTCCGCGCTCGAGACACGCCGACACGATCGGCGCGCCCGGCACCTTCAACGCGATGCCCTGCATCAGCCCGACGCCGCGCGCCTCCGTCACGAACGAGAATTCCTCGACGAGCGCGTCCAGCCGACGCCGCAGGTGCTCGCCCATGCGCTGCACGTTCTCGAGCAGCCGCTCCGATTCGATCACGTCGAACACGGCCAGCGCCGCCGCGCAGGCGAGCGGGCTCCCGCCGTAGGTCGAGGCGTGCGTCCCCGGGCGCAGCGCGTCGGCGTACTTCGTCTTCACCGCGATCGCCCCGATGGGAAAACCGCCGCCAAGCGCCTTCGCAAGCGTCACCGCGTCCGGTTCCACGTCGAGGTACTGGTATCCGAACCAACGCCCCGTCCGCCCGCAGCCGGTCTGAACCTCGTCGAACATCAGCAGCGCGCCCGAGGCGTCACACAGCTCGCGCAAACGCCCAAAATATTCCGGCGGCGCCACGTTCACGCCACCCTCGCCCTGGATCGGCTCGACGAGCACGGCGCACACCGCGTCCCTCATCGCCGCCTCCACCGCGTCCGCGTCGCCGAACGGCACGTGATGGAATCCCGGCACGATCGGTTTGAAGGGCTCCTGGTATTTCGGTTGTGCCGTCGCCGACATCGCGCCGAATGTCCGCCCATGGAACGACGCGTCCATGGTGATGAACTCCGTCCGGCCGTCCGGCTCACCGACGAGGCGCGCCAGCTTCAACGCGCCTTCAACCGCCTCGGCCCCGCTGTTGCAGAAAAAGCACTGCGACGGAAAGGCCCGCTCGACGATCGCCTCGCCCAGCTTGCCCTGCAGCTCGTTGTAGAAATTGTTCGGCATGTGCATGAGCCGGCCCGCCTGCTCCCGCACGGCCTCGACGACGCGCGGGTGAGAATAGCCCACCGCGCTCACGCCCCAGCCCGGAAACAAATCGAGGTACGACCGGCCCTCCACGTCCCACACGCGCGAGCCCTCGCCGCGCGCGATCACGACCGGGATCCGCGTGTAGTTCGCAATCACGTACCGGCTGAAGCCCTGGATGATCTCGTCCGTCTTCGTCATTGCTTGCCCGCTCATTGTCTCTCTTCGATGAATGCCGTCATCGCCTCGATGAATCCTGTGCTCGTCGAGGCGTACGCGTACTCCTCGACGCGGCGTCGTTGTTTCGCCACGATCTCTTCCCGCAGCGCCGTGTCCTCGACGAGGCAGTGCACGAGTTCCGCGATCGCCTCGTGCCGCTTCTCCCGCACCAGCACGCCCGTGCCGCCGAGCGTGTCCGCGACCGCGCTCGAATCGTACGCCACCACCGGCACGTCGAAGCGCATCGCCTCGACGAGCGGCACGCAGAATCCCTCGTGCTCGCTCATGCACACGAACGCGCTCGCCAGCTTGTAGTAGGCCACAAGCGCCGCGTGCGACACGCCGCCCGTGATCACCACGTCGCTCAGCCCGAGGCGCTCGACGAGCGTACCGAGCACTTCCCGATAGCGCGGCACCTGGCGCGCCGCCCCGACAAGAAACAGCCTCGATCGCGGGTTGATCCGCTTATAGTGATAGAACATGCGGATCAGGTCTTCCTGCTTCTTGTTCGGGCTCAACCGGCCGACGAACAGCAGGTTCGTCCACCCGTCGTCGTACCGCCTGAGCACCGAGGCGTCGGGCGCCGCGGCGAACGCATCGTAGTCCACCACCAGCGGCGCCGTCTCGACCGCCCGATATCCGGACTCGCGGAGCTCACGTCCGTTGTAGTCGGACACCGGCAGCGCGAGCTCGACGACGTTCGCGAGCTGCGCCAGCTCGCGCCGCCCCTTCTTCGTTATGTAATAGACCTCCTCGGCAATGCCCGCGAAAAACGACGCGGGCGTGATGTTATGATACCGCATCACCTTCCGGTCGGGCGCCGACGCGAAGTACGCCGTGATCGGGCAGCACACCGAGAAGTGATACACCATCACATTCCCCGGCGCACTGCGCGCCCGGTGGCGCGAGTAGTGGCGGCAGTAACGCTTCTGCCCCTTGCCCGCGCGCCACACGTACATCTCCGACACGTACCCGGCGTCCCGAAGCAATCGCTGGAGCTGCTTCGCCTCGTTGCCGATCGCATCGCCCGCGTCGAGCACGGGCAAGAACTGGTGGATCTCCGGCCGCGTGCCGCCCATCATTCACGTCCCGGCCCGTCCTCGACGCCCGCGTTCGCCTCGACGCCTGCGTTCGCCTCAAGCTTCTTCACACGCTCGTCGAGGTCTTCAAGCACGCCGAGCACCGCCTCGTTATACACGATCTGTTGCCTCAACACGCGGCGCACCACGCGCTGGTAAAACCGCTTGATCCACCCGATGGGCCCTCCGGACGCCTCAGCCTCGTCGGGAAACATCCGCACGAACTTGCGCGCGTTATACAGATCGTACGTGATCTCCTCGAACGTCGTCCGGCCGTAGTCGAGGAGGTCCCCGATCCGCCGGCGTTCTTCGGCCGACGGATCGCCGCCGTCCGCACGGCGCTGCGCCATTCGCTCGGCGATCGTCGCCTCGAGCTCCGCCTTGCGCCGCGCGCCTATGTCCGCGTCGAAGAAGCTCATCGCGCTCCCCTACGGCACGAGCTGCGTGCCGACGCCTTTGTCCGTAAAAATCTCCAGCAGCAGCGAATGAGTCAGCCGCCCGTCAATGATGTGGGTCTTGTGCACGCCCCGGCGCACGGCCTTGATGCACCCGCGCAACTTCGGAATCATGCCGCCGCTCGCCGCCCCGCTCTCAAGCAGCGTCTCCGCCTCGCCCACCCTGAGCGTCGAGATCAACGAGTCCTTGTCGTCCGTGTTGCGCAGAAGCCCGCCGACGTCCGTGAGGAACACCAGCTTCTCGGCCTGCAGCGCCACGGCCATCTCGCTCGCCGTCTCGTCGGCGTTGACATTATACGTGGCCCCGTCGTCACCAAGGCCGAGAGACGCGATCATCGGCAGCCGCCCGCTGTCCAGGATCGACAGGATCGGCCCCGCGTCGATCCGCTCGACGCGGCCAACGTAGCCGATGTCCACAGTGGTTGCCTTGGCGCCCGGTTTCTCGCGCACCACCGGCTCGTATTTCCTCACCTGCACGATGCCGAAGTCGCGCCCCGAGTGCCCTTCCGGTACAACGCCGAACTCGCGCACCGTGCTCTGAAGCATTCCATTCACGTTCTCGACGAGGATCCGCTCAACAACCTTGATCGTCTCCCCATCCGTAACGCGCAGCCCCTCGACGAAGCGCGGCGTCAGCCCGGCGCGCCGCATCTCCTCACTGATGTGCCCGCCGCCGCCGTGCACGACCACCGGCTTCATCCCCACGCTGTGCATGAACACCACGTCGCGCAGGATGGAGTTAACATAGTGCTCGTTGTCCATCAGGCTGCCGCCGAACTTCACGACAACAATCTTGCCCTTGAACGCCTGGATGTAGGGCAACGCCTCGACGAGAACGGCGGCTTTCTCTATCGATCTCTGCATCACGGCCCGTCCTACATGTTGATGTCCACGTACGCGCGCGAAAGGTCGCACGTCCACACGAACGCGCGGCCCGTGCCCTGCTCGAGCGAAACCGTCAGCCGGATTTCGCCCGCGGCCATGATGTCGGCCAACTGCGCGGCGTCATGCTCCGTGGGCGCCCCGGCCCGGACCACGACAACATCGTCAAAGGCGACGGTCACTGTCTCCAGGTCGAACGTCACATCGGTCGAACCGAGCGCAGCCACGACACGGCCCCAATTCGGCGAGCCCCCGTGGACGGCGCACTTGAGCAGGTTCGAGTTCGCGATCGCACGTGCGGCGCGCTCTGCCTCCACGTTCGTCGCGGCGCCGCGCACGACCACCTCGAGAAACTTCGTTGCGCCCTCGCCGTCCTTGACGATCATCTTCGCCAGCGCCCGGCACACCGTCGTGAGCGCCGCCTGGAACCTCGCGCCGCCGACGCCCGCATTCACCTCGTCGTTACCCGCACGCCCGTTCGCCAGCACGAGCACCATGTCGTTCGTGCTCTGGTCGCCGTCCACCGTGATGCGGTTGAACGTGCGTGCCGTCGCCTCGCGCAGAGAGCCGAGCATGAACCCTCGGTCAATCACCGCGTCCGTCGTGATGAACGCGAGCATCGTGCGCATGTCCGGCTCGATCATCCCCGACCCCTTCGCCATCGCGCCGATGGTCACCGCCCGGCCCTCGACGTCGAACCGGCACGCGAACTCCTTCCTGCGCGTGTCCGTCGTGAGAATCGCGTCCGCTGCGGCGCGCGCGCCGGATTCCGACGCGTTCTCGACGAGCCCCGGCACCGCCGCCAGCATCGAGTCCAGCGGCAGGTACGTGCCGATCCCGCCGGTGGAGGCCTGGAGCACGTCCACGGGCCGGCAGCCCAGCGCCTGGGCCGTCGCCTCGACGAGGCGCATCGCATCGCGGTACCCGCGTTCGCCCGTGCAACAGTTCGCGTTGCCGCTGTTGACGACAATGGCGTGCGCACTCTCGTTGGCCAGGTGCGCCTTGCAGATTTCCACGCAGGCGGCCTGCCTTGTTCGTCGTGAACACACCCACCGCCGGGCACGGGCGGTCCGTGGCCACGAGCGCGAGGTCCTTCTTCGCGCGCTTGATCCCGCAGTGGACGCCGTTGGCGATGAATCCCTGCGGCGCCGTAATGCCGCCCTCGATCTCGTGCATCAGCGCAGCAACGCCTCCGTCTCATCAAACCCGTACATCAGATTGAAACACTGCACGGCCTGGCCGGCCGCGCCCTTGATCAGGTTGTCTATTGCACTCACGGCCACGACGCGCCGCCCGCTTACCCGGAGGCCGACGTGGCACCGGTTCGTCCCGGAAACGTCGGCCGTGCGCGGATAGCGGCCCGGTGGCAGCAGGCCCACGAGCGGCTCGCTGTCGTAGTCCTCCGCATACAGTGCGTGCACGTCTTCGGCCGCCACCTCCTCCGTCAGCTCCAGGTACGCCGTCGTCAGGATCCCCCGCGTGATCGGCACGAGGTGCGGCGTAAACTGCACCGGCACCGGGCCGCCGAACAGCCCGGCACACTCCTGCTCGATCTCCGGTTGGTGCCGGTGCACGCCGACCGCGTACGCCTCGACGCTCTCGTTGCACTCGGCGAAGACGTTTCTCGGGTTCGGCGTGCGGCCCGCGCCGCTCACGCCCGTCTTCGCGTCGAAGATCACGCGCGCCGGGTCCACGAGCTGACGCCTCAAGAGCGGCGCGACGGCGAGCAGCGCGCCCGTCGGGTAGCACCCGGGATTCGCCACGAGCGAGCAGCCGGCGATCTCGTCGCGATGCAGCTCCGGCAGCCCGTAGACCGCCGTGCCGACCAGGTCCGGGTGCGTGTGCGTCGTTGTGTAGGTCCGCTCGTAGACCGCGATGTCCTTGAGCCGGTAGTCCGCGCTGAAGTCCACCACCCTGACGCCGCGCGCGTACAAGTCCGCGCCCACGTCCATGGACTTCGCGTGCGGCAGGCACAGGAACGCCGCCGCGCACTCCTTGACCAGCGTGTCGTAGTCCGGCTCCTCGATCACGAGATCGAGCACGCCGTGGAACTGCCCGAACACCTCGCCGACCGGCGCGCCGATGTTGTCAATCGCGTACAGGCGCCGCACCCGCGCGTGCGAATGTGCGAGCAGCAGCGCGAGCGACTCCCGCCCCGTGTAGCCGGTGGCGCCCACGATTGCGATGTCTATCGTCTTCTCAGCCACTTCCTTTTTCTCCGACGGTATCCTCTCGACCCGTAACGTCTTCTATGAAACGTTGCATCTCGCACGCCGTCTCGCGGGCCTTCTCGATCTGCGGCCAATGCCCGCAGCGGTCGAACGTCACCACGCGCGCGTTCCTCAGGTCCCGCTCGAAGCGCGCCGCGTTCTCCGGCGGCACGATCCGGTCCTGCCGGCCCCAGATCACGAGCGCCGGCACGGCGATCTCCGCGAAGCGCCCCACGAGCCGCGCGTGGCCCCTCGGCACCAGCCGCCGCGCCACGTACCGCGCGGCGTACGGGAACCCCGCGCTCGACACCACCTTGGCGCCCTCCTCGAGCGCCTCGCGCGGAATCGCCGCCAGCTCGAACGAGCCGAGCCGGTACGTCGCCTCCACGCCGCGCTTCGCGCCGCCCCGTCTGATCGCCCAGGCCGCGAGCCGGTCGTGCCAGAGCGGGCAGCACGCAATCGCCCCGAAGAAGCCGCGGAACCGGGCCGCAAACGGCGGCAGCTTCTGCGGATATGCCGCCGCTGCCAGCAGCACCAGCCCCCGCACACGCCGGGCGAACGACTCGTCCAGCAGCGCCAACAGCGCCACCGCGCCCCCGAACGAGTGTCCGGCCAGCACGAACTCGCCTAACCCGTCCAGGGCGTTCACCGTCCGCTGCAGCATGCCCGAGAGCCACCCCGGCGTGTACCGCGCCGCGCGCGCCAGGTGCCTCAGCTTCGGCTTGTCGCTCAGCCCCATGCCCGGCAGGTCGGGCGCCACGACCCGCCGGCCCTTCGCCAGCGAATGCCACACGTAGCGCCACGCCCGCTTCGAGTCGAACAGCCCGTGCACCAGCACAAGGGCCGTCCCCGGCGCCGGGGACGGCGTCGGGCCCGACGCATGCCTGCCGGAGTCCCAGTACCTGACCCGCACCGGGCCTTCCGGGCTCCCAAGCTCGAGCGTCCGCGTCTCAGGCTCGTCGCCGAGCCATGCTTCGTCAAAGAGCTCTTTCTCGGACCGCACGTTATCAAACACGCCGCCGACACTTCCCCGGGTGCAGACCTCCGATTGGAAGCCGCATTATAGGCCCAACGGCCACGGCCCGAAACGCAAAAAGCAGAAGGCCAAGCCCTCTGCTTTCCGAGTTCTCCTTGCTGTTGTCGGATCGTGTGCCGGTCTGCCTCCTTAACGCTTGGAGAACTGGAAACGGGCTCGCGCGCCGGGCTGCCCGTACTTCTTTCGCTCCTTCATCCGGGGATCCCGGGTGAGGAAGCCGAGTTGCTTGAGCTGGCCCCGGAGCTCGGGGTCGAAGATGGTCAGCGCCTTGGCAACGCCGTGCCTGAACGCGCCCGCCTGGCCCGTGATGCCGCCGCCCTTGACCCGCGCCACGATGTCGAACCGCCCCATCAGCCGGACCGCCTCCAGCGGCTCCAGCGCCCGGCTCAACAGCAGCTCCGTGTTGAAGTACTCTTTGCCGTCACGCCCGTTGACCCTGATCGTCCCCGCGCCCGGCCGCAGCCGCACCGAGGCGACCGCCGTCTTGCGGCGCCCCGTGGCCACATACTCTTCGATTGTCCCGGCAGGACTCATTTCGACATCAGACCTCCAGAGGTTCCGGCTTCTGCGCCTGGTGCGGGTGCTCCGGCCCGGCGTACACCTTGAGTTTTCGCAACATCGCCCGGCCCAAACGGTTCCGGGGGACCATCCCGCGCACCGCGTGCTCGATGATCCGTTCCGGATGCCTCTTCATGATCTCCCCGAACGTGCGCACCCGCCGCCCGCTCGGGTACCCGCTGTAGGAATCGTACTCCTTCTGCTCCGCCTTGCGGCCCGTCACATGCACCTTCTCCGCGTTGACCACGATCACGAAGTCGCCCGTGTCAACGTGCGGCGTGTACGTCGGCTTCCTCTTGCCGCGCAAGGTGTCGGCCACCGAGGTCGCCAGGCGGCCCAGCGTCTTGCCCGCGGCATCCACCACGTACCACTTCTTTGTCTCAACGTCGGCCGGCTTGGCCATATACGTTTTCATAGCACTTCCCAATCACCCAACTGGTTCAAGCCAGGGTGAGCCTGGCTTTTTACCCCTGGGTGAACCGGCTGTCAACCACATTTTTGCAGGTTTCACCGTGAGCCAGGGCGGCTCACAAGGCCATGGACAGGAATCAGGAGAAGAACTGCCCCTGGATGACGTCCCGGAAGACATCGTCCACCAGGTAAATGAACCGGTCAATGAGCCACGACAGGCGCCCCTGCACCGTGTTGCCGAACAGCGCGCCGAAGCCGATCATCATCGCGATGCGCCCGCCGGTCGCAAGCCTGTCCTGGAGGATGCCTTCCCGCTTGAACGTGAAGAAGAAGTAGTACATGCACAGAATGACGAGAACGAACATGATGATGATGCTGATGGTCTCCCAGGCGAAGTAGTCGCCGCCGAGCAGCGGCGCCGCCATCGCCTGGAGCTGCCCGATCTGCTTGCCCAGCTCCTGCCGCACGGTGTAGCCAGCGGCCACGCCCATGAAGAAGCCGATGATGATGCGGCTCAGCCAGACGTTCTTCTTGCTGAACGTGTAGTACCAGAGAATGCCGAATATCGGCACCAGGAACACCAGGAAATAGGTCGGGTCAATCGGGTGCTCGCCCCTGACGTTCTCGAGCAGCACGTTCCACCAGCGCACCCGCACCATGTCGTACCACCACCGAAACAGCCCGATCCCCCCGGCGACCCCGATCATGATGTGCTCGAGCAGCCGGTAGAACGAGTTCTCCTTGAGCAGGAAGCTCATCATCCCAAGCACCATCAGTGCGCCGAACAGCGTGCCGAAGCCGTAGTAATCGAGTCCGCCGTTGGGCCACTTGGCCAGATAGGGAAACAGCACGAAAACGACGAAGATCACGCCTACGACGATCAGTGCGGTGTACTTCCGCATTCCTGCATCTCCTTACTTGCTGCGCCGGCTCATGTAGTAGCCGATGTTGCCCACCACCAACAGGAAGAAGATAAATATATGGGCCCAGCTCTGCGCATTCGCCTGGCGATGCCCCCGGCCCTTGTCGTCGAAGCCGATCAGCTTTTCGTATTCGGCCGCGCCCCGGTACCCATCAATGAGCGCCACGAGCTGCCCGCTGTCCACGTACGGATAGGCGTCCGGCGCCACGATCGCCGTCACCGCGCCGCCATAGAGGGTCGTGGGATACTTGGGCCGGATGATGCCCACCCACGTATAGATCCCCTCGAGCCCGGCGGCCACCTCGAAGATCATGTAGAAGTCCCCCGCCTTCCGGATGTTCGCCATGATCGGCTGCTTCGACAGGTCGTTGTTCTTGAAGTCGCGGTTGCCGTAGAACACCCGAACGTCCTCCGCCAGCGCCGTGTAGTACGCGGCAATGTGCGCGCCGGCAAGCTGCTTGAAGCCCAGATTGACCCAATCACGGCCGTACACGATCTTACGCCCCGTCCGGCGCTCGATCTCGGCCGCGCGGTTCTCGATGATCTGGTTCTGCTTGGACATCGAGACCGGATCGCCCCCGGCCACGGCAAACTTCTTCCCCGCCTTGAGGCAGTGGTACACGAGCGCCTCGTACTGCGGCCAGTTCTCGCCCTGGGTGCCGAAACCCCACATGCCCATGATCAAGATCACCCCGTCGTCCGGGCACGCCTCGACCGCCTTGTACAGCTTGCGCGCGTTGCTCGTCGGCGTGATATTGATCGGGACCTTGACCGCCATGAAGACCGTGAGGATGACGAACAGAATGACGTAGATCACGCGCCGGTCGATCGTCTGCATCGTGTCCCAGAACGTCTTCTCGGCCTGCTTGCGCTGTGGCGTTTCATTCATGGTTCAGCGTCTCTCGTCTAGAGTTTCTCGAAGAACGCGCCCCGCTCGATCCCGAAGATGATCCGAATGGACATCGCCACCACGCCGATGGCCAGGCCGAAGTTGAGCGCGCGGAACACCGCCGCGTTCCCCTTGCTCATGATCCAGTCGCGCCACAACGGGAAGTGGAGCTGGTCGAACACCGTGTGCAGCAGGTTGTTGCGCGTCAGCGGCTCGAGCGCCGGCACGTTGCCGAGCATGACGAACACGGCCACTACCATCATCACGGTGGCCTCGATGTTCTTGACGCGGAAGGCGCGGTACGCCGCCGACGTGATGTAGTAGCCCAGCAAGCCCAGGATCGTCGCGATGAGCGGGTCGGCGATGAACGCCTCGGAGAAGTGCACGGGATCAGGCACCCGGACAAACTTCGACGATGCCGGATAGAACACCGCCGAGCAAATCAACATGAAGAAAAAGGAGAAGAAGAACATCGAGCTGTAGAACCAGTTCGCCCGCACTCTCAGCACGATCCGCCCGTGATGGCGGAACAGGTTCATCGTGCCGAGAAAGATGGCCATCCACCCGAGCAGCACCAGGTAGTCGGCCACCTTGCCCTCGATCGTCTCCTGCAGCGGGTTGCGCGTCTTCTCGAACCGGTGCCGCGCGTCCAGCACACACCCCAACTCCTCGTCCTCTCGCGCCTTGTCCCAGGTCACCCCGTCAGCCGAGGTCGCAAGACCGATCCGCGTCACGATCGGTTTGGTCTTCAGGTAATCTTCCACGCGCTTGCCAACCTTCTGCTCAATCGTCTCGCGCAACAGATCGGGATCCACCTTCTCCAGGTTGCGCTTGCGCATCTTGCGTACGCGGCTGAGCTCAACCAGCACCCCGTTGTTGGCGGCGATCCGAACGAGCTCCTCCTGGGTGAACGCGTCGAGGTCCTCGCGTTGGCCCGCACACAACACCACGAAAAGGCGGACGGCGTCCCGAACCGCGGCAATCTCCTCCTCAGTGAGCTGTTGCACGCTGTCGGGCTGAATCTGGCAACACTCCACGTTGTAGGTGCGGCACGCTTCGAGCAGTCCCTGGTAGTCCATCGAGTCTATCGCTTGCCGACTCGGGTAGTCGGGATGGCCCTCGAGGGTGCGCTTGTACCGGGCATACAATTGCAGCCCCGCGCACATCGACTTGACGAGCCGTTCCCGTCGCTCGTCGCTCAACTGCTCATCCGGCTTGGGCAGCGGCTGCAGAGGCTGGACGCCGTAACGCGGCCAGAGAGCCACCAGCTCGTCAGTCGTCATCCGGCCCACTTGCTCGAGAGATGGGTACTCGAGGCCCCGGCCGTACTTGACGAGGCAGCGCATGAGGAAGACCTTGCGGATGTTCCAGATGATGTCTTCCCGCGCGATATCCATGAGGTACAGCGGGTCCTCAACGGGCACCTCAATGTCGTAGCGCTTGGTGATCTCCCGGACGCGGTCGGCGTCGTAACTGAAAATGGCGCCGTCTGCCGTGCGCGATGTCCAGCTCTTCTTAAGGGAGTCCACGTAGGTCTCGTAGGTGGAGCCCTTGTCCACGATATCGTGCGCGTATTTGAGGAACCGGCGGCACTCGGTCCTGTTCCAGCCCATCCGGCACCCGACCTTCTCGGCGAGCTTGAACAGCTTCTTGTTGGACATCTCCTCGAGCTTATACTCCGTCGGCAGCGGCTTGTCGGCGTCGCACGCCTGGCCCGCATACCACAGCAAGTAATTGCCGTCCGCCTTGTGCAGTGCGAGAGACACTATGCCCTTCGAGTCGAACTTGGGCCGGTCGCCTGGTGAGAGCACGTCCGGCCGGTCAATGACCCAGCCGGTGACCCCGTCCGCCGAGTACGCGAGCGACACCTTGCCGCCCTTGACCAGCGCCGCCCGGTAGCCCTCGCCCTCACGAATGACCGACACCGCCGACACGTTCCCGAGCGCGATCATGTCCTGCAGCTCGCCCCGCGAAGCGCGCTTCCAGGCGATGCCGTCCTTACTGGTGGCGTACGCGAGGAAGCTCCCCTTGAGCTCGTCCGGAAGGTCGTCGCCCTTGAAGCCCTGGGCGATGTACCACATGCGGAACTCGTCTGCCGACTCGTCGTACACCACGGAGAGATCGCCGAACCCTTTGCCGTCAATGCCGCGGGCAAGCGACTCCTTCAGATCGCGATAGATCTGGTAGAAATCAATGTGCGAGGCCCCCTCGGATGCCAGGCTCGGGTTGGTCACCTTCAAATACGGCAGCGCCTCGGCCCAACCGATCTCCTCGGCCACAATCTTCGCGACGGTCAACAGGTACTCCCGCTTCGGGATCTCGAACGCTGTCGTGGGAACACCTAGGACGGCGACGACCTGGTTGATCTCCTTATCGGGCAGGACCGACACATCCCCCCAGTCCGGTAGTCCTGTGACGCTCTCGAACTTGAACCATGTATCCAGAACGCTCTTGAGCTTGACCCATGCATCCAGCCTGGACTTGGACCACGCGTCCAGCTTGGTCTTGACCGCCCCCAGGTCCTTGATCGTCGTCCCCGGGGCGATCGAGCAGCCGTCCGGGACTTTGCCGTCCCCGAGCACGTAGCCGGCCGTCGCCAAGGCCTTGATGCGCACGTTCGGAAAGAAGCCCGGGTCGCCGTGCCACCGGAGCAGGAGACGGGCCTCCTGGTCTCTCCAGGCCCCCTTGATCGCCTTGAGCGCCTGCCTGGCGGTGTCCCTGGCCTCGTCCCCTTCGACGCCGGCCGCGGCGTCCCGTAACTCTTTGTCCGCCTCCTCCTTTGCGTCCAGGTACTCCTGCCGGGCCCGGCGGTAGCGTTCCTCGTATGAGGCATCCGGTTGCCGCTGCACGATGCTCAGCACGTCGGCGAGCCAGACCTTCTTGCTCACCTTGAAGAAGTCATCCGTGTAGCCGCACGAGGCGAGGAAGTCCTCCACCTGCTCATCGCTCCAGCCCTCGACCTCCGCCGGTGTCGGCACGTCGCGTTCGGCCGTGAGCACCGGGTTCTCGGCGCTCTTCTGCCACGACACGCCGTCGGCGGAGGTCGCAAGCCCGATCGCCGTGCTCCCCTTGTACGACTTGCCCACGTAGTACATGTAGTACGTGTCGCCCTTCTGAGCGATCGAGGGCTCCATGATCGCGTAGCCGTCGCTGAACTTGGCCAGGCTTCGCCGCAGCACCGGCCCGCCCTCGTGCTTCGTCCAGGTTTCCCCGTCCTCGCTTTCGGCAATGCCGATGCTGCCCGCGCCCTGGCGCCCGATCCCGACCGAGAGCGTGAAGCCCGTGAAATACATGCGATAGCCGTCTTCGGTCGGAAGCACGGCGGGGCCGCTCACGTGACCGCTGTCGTAGCGGTTGGGGAAAAACTGGGGCGTCAGCGCAACAAGGAAGAGAAAGATGCCGACGATAAAGATCAGGACCTGGATGAGCTGCTTGCGTTCCTTCTGCCCGCCGCGGATGCCGCGAACCAGGCCGGCCACGCCGAGCCCGACCGCCACGAAGAAGATGAGCAAGGACCACATGTCGGCTTATCCCTCTTTCGCTGTCTGTCTCTTCGTTGCCCCGGGCTCGCGCCTACTTGCTCAAGAGCACGCTCAGCCAGTTCGAGAATTCCGGCCTCCCGCCCAACGCCGCCGCGGTGGCGGAGGCTGCCAGCAACACGACGATTGAAATGAAGACGAGTTTGGCGATGTCCTGCCCCGCGATGCTCCCGACCATCACCGGGTCGTGGCTCAGGTAGGCGCTCGCGGCGTAAAACTCCTCCGCGATCAGCACGTAGTCGCACGTGGCGATGAAGAACGGGATCTGGAAGAGCTGCTCCGTGCCCGCGATCTGGATCGCCCCCACCGCCTGGCCGGTCTCGCCGAACATGATGGACTCGGCCTCCCAGTGGCCGAAATAAAAGCCCGCCGCCACGTTCTCGCGCTGCATGATCCCCAGGCTCGCGATCGCGTAGTAGAGCTGGCCGCCCGGGACGAAAAGCACGTCGTCCTCGACGTACAGCTCTTCCTTGCCCTGCCGCCTCCACGCCTCCGAGCAGATGGACTGCGCCGCCGGCAGCACGTTCTCCACGCACACCGGCACGATGAGCCGCGACCCGAGCTTCGCGCACAGGTCCGCCACGTACTGCATCAGCGCCAGGGCCGCCAGCGTCGGCACCTTGTCGAGCCCGAAGATACCGGGACCGAAAACGCCCGGGCGGCCCATCTCCACCGCCCGCCCTACCGCTTCCTCGATATTGCTCAGGCCGGGGATGCGGCGGATGAAAACCTCCTTGCCGCGTCTCGCCTGCCAGATCTTGTACATGACCGCCACGAAAATGACGGTGAACAACACCCGCAGCGTCCAGAGTGAATCGGCCATCTAGCTCCCCCTCCGCGCCTGACGCCGCGCCTGCCGGGCGGCCCGGCGCAACTGGCGCGCGGCGCGCTCGTTCTGCTCCCGCTCGCGTGCCTTCTCCTCGATCCGCCGGATGAGCTTCTCGACGTTGTCCCGCTCCTCGAAGAACTTGGCCGCCTCCTCCGTCTTGCCGCCGAAGAGCGGGTACAGGATCGGCGCGAGGAAAATCAGCCCCTGGTTGGCGAAAAAAGTCAGCGGCCGGTGGGCCTCGAGAAAGATAATGGCGGGGGTCTCCAACCCCATGTTGGAGATCCGGGTCGCGACCTTGTCAATCTTCTCAGTCCAATCGATAGCGTCGGGCTCCATCGCTCCGCCTATTGCTGCCGCTTGGTGGCACGCTCCTTGACGATACGGATTACGGCTTCGCGGTCCCCCGCGACCTCATCGCGGTTGCCCGCGAAGCGAAGCACCAGGCCCCGGAAGGCATCGAGGCGGGTACGACGCGAGAACGGGCTGAGCTTCAGCCCCAACTCGCCGACGTAAACGCTCCGGACCTCCTCCCAGGCAATCCGCTTCCTGAAGACGACGTTATTATAGGAGGCGCCCCGGGTTGTCAAACGGTATTTCACCGGCAGCAGCCAGTCGCAGAGCGACCCGAACAGGATCGCCACCGCAAGCAGCGTAAACACGACCCGTTGGCCGAACACGAAGTAAATCAGCACCACCACGGCGGCGCACATGACACCCAATACGGCGCTCTTGCCCGGCTGCTCCCGGAGCAAGTGCACGCGCCACTCGGCCAGCACCTCCTCCGGCGCGCCCGTCTCCCGGCTGTCCTTCGCTTCTTCCGACATGGCTCGCGACGCTAGCAGGACGCCGGGCACGGTTCAAGAACCACTTTCACGGCCGGTGGCCAATCCATCAAGATGGTGTATAATCGGCGTCTGAAAAGAAACGCTCTGGAGGCGGAGTGCGACGATGACTCAGGCAGACAGCGTTCACAAGGTCGTCATACTCGGCTCAGGCCCGGCCGGGTTGACCGCGGCGATCTACGCGGCACGGGCCGATCTCAAGCCCGTCCTTGTTGAGGGCAACGACGCCGGCGGCCAGTTGATGATCACCACCGAGGTCGAAAACTACCCCGGCTTCGAGCAGGGCATCACCGGGCCGCAACTCATGGACGTGATGAAGAAACAGGCCGGCCGCTTCGGTACCACGTTCATCGCCGGCGACGCCACCGCCGCCGACCTCTCGAGCCGCCCTTTCACGATAGAGACCACCGACGGCCCGCTCAAGGCCGCAACCCTCATCATCGCCACGGGCGCCCAGGCCCAGTGGCTCGGCCTCGACAACGAGCAGCGCCTGCGCGGCCGCGGCGTCTCCGCCTGCGCCACCTGCGACGGCTTCTTCTTCCGCGACAAGGTGGTCTACGTCGTCGGCGGCGGCGACTCGGCCATGGAGGAATCCACGTTCCTCACCAAATTCGCCTCGAAGGTCTATATCGTGCACCGGCGCGACGAGCTGCGCGCCTCCAAGTTCATGCAGGCCCGCGCCCTCGGCAACCCCAAGATCCAAGTGCTCTGGAGCACGGTCGTCACCGACGTGCTGGGCGACGAGCAGATGACGGGCCTCAGGCTCAAGGACGTCAAGACCGGCCAGGAGCGCGACGTCGAGGCCGACGGCCTCTTCCTCGCCGTCGGCCACAAGCCGAACACCGACCTGTTCAAGGGCCGGCTCGACCTCGACGAGGTCGGCTACATCAACCTTGCCGGGCCCGGCACCATGACCAGCGTCGAGGGCGTCTTCGCCGCCGGCGACGTCGCCGACCACACCTATCGCCAGGCTGTCACCGCTGCCGGCATGGGCTGCCGGGCCGCCCTCGACGCCGAACGCTGGCTCGAAGCACAGGGCTAAGCTCGCGGCGCGCCCTTCAGACGGTCGCGAGGCGCTGTTGAAGGACGAAGCGATGCAATGCGTCAATGACGGCAAGCCGGCAAGGTACGAATGCACGGCGTGCGGCAGGCTCTTCTGCGAGGAGTGTATCAAACACGTCGCATTTCAGCGCACCACCGTCGAACTCTGCCCCGTGTGCGGCAACCCCGTCCGGCAAGCGGGCGCCAAGCCCCTCTCGGAGAAAAGCTTCTGGTACTACCTGTTCACCGCCTTCTACTACCCACTCACGGGCAAAGGCCCGCTGGTGCTCTTGATCAACTGGATTCTCGTCGGCTTTGCGCTTGCCCTTTCCTACTGTGCCATCGTGGTTGGACTCACCCGGATCATCGGGTTTCTCGGGCTAGGGTTGGCGTACGGCTACGTCTACTTCCTGCTTTTCACCGTCATCCGGAAGACGTCCATGGGCGAGGACGAGCCGCCGACGACGCCTGACCTGGAAAACCTTGTGGACGTGCTGCCGACGTTGTGGAAGGTCATCATGCTGGCCGCCGTGTGGACCGGACCGGCCGTTATCCTCTCGCACCTCGCCGACGGCACGCCGCAGAAAGTGGACCAGGGCGTTGTTCTCACTCTGGGTGGCCCCATCACGCTCTGGTCCTACATCATCGGCCCTGGGCACACGGACGTCGTTCGGTTCCTGGCCGGTCTCGGCGCCTTTCTGCTGCCGATGTCGCTGCTGGCGGTGGCGACCTTCAACTCGCTTCGCGGGCTTCATCCGACTCCCATCCTGATTACCATCATGCGCGTCCCGGGCCAGTACGTTGTCTGCTGCGCGGTCTTCTACCTCGTCCTCCTGCTCAGAGAGGTCCTGTGGGTCGCCGTAGCCGCCGCAAGCTCACCACTGCTTGGCCTGTGCTTCAGGCCTTTGTTCCTCGTTTACTCCCTGTACCTGCTCGGCCGCATGCTCGGCGGCCTCCACGCAGCCAACAGCACGCGCCTGGGCTGGGTCCGCACCTAGACCCGCCGGCGCAGGCTCAGGAATTCAACAAACAGGGACAGGCACCTATTCTCCTGTACATGCCCGACACATTTGATGCACCTTACCGCAGAAGAATGGGTGTCTGTCCCCATTTTGGCAACTTCTCAGGCAGATTCTCGATGGGCAGCTCTGACCGGTGCCGATCCTTGATGGCTCTGGCCCCCATTCTGCCTGCCAGGTAAAAACTCTTGTTCCTAACAATCGATAGAGTAAGGACTTGTGAAAACCACGCGAAATTCTGCATTTTTCTTTCTCATGAAACGGTCATTTGGGCCACTAAGCATATGAAACACCGGGAGTCTGACTGAAACGCTGACGAGACCTTTGCCTCAGTCGCGATGGATTGGTGCTGAGGCCGGCCGGTTGTGCTTCACAGGCGTCAGAACAACAACAACGCCAAGAGGTTATGCCGGCGCCTCATCTACAGGGAAATGCGGACTCGAGCCACATGGGAGGAGGTGATCGGATATGAATGTCGTGGTCTAGGGAAGAACACTGAACAAATCAGTGTTCGGTAACTGTTGACAATCTCCAGCGAAAGGATACGGTCATGAGAAAGCTCATCGGGATATTGCTGGCAAGTATTGGTGCAGTAATGCTGCTGATCACCGCGATGGTCGCGACAGGTTATGGGGCCGGATGGTACAACTATAAGTGCCCAAGCAGCCCAAACTTCGGATGTCCAGCGTTCGGCTATTGCTACCAGGTTGGCCACTGCGACATAGGGGCGCCCCATCAGTACGTGACAAGTACACAATTGAGGTCGTGCGAGAGCCAGAAGTGTGATACCTGCGATGAAGCAGCAGAGGGCTGTTGGTACAGGTACTATGCCCTTGACGATACGGACTGCGACGGGGCCTACGCGTTAAAACATGATGTAGACTGTTGGAAAATATGCCACAATTGAGGAAAGCGCAACAGCGTCGCGTACGCGCATCGCCCCGCAGCCTGCGGGGCGATGCGCCGGAGTATTGGGATGGACGCTAAGGGGAGGTCTGTCATGCTACGATGTTTTATCGCCGTCTCTGCTGTGTTTCTTACACTAGTTCGTGCACTAGCAGGCACACAAGCTGAAGAGCAGTTGGAGGAGGCGTTGGCCATTATCGAGCATCAGGAAACGAACCTTTCGAGACTGAAGCTTGAGTATGATGTGTACGAAGAACAGGTGGCTGATTTCAAGGACATGACTTCGGGGAACCTGGAAACGCTCAGTTGGCAGCAGAGCTTGACAGTCGACGGCGAACGGCGACGGCTTGAATCGCAGCTTTCCATGGAACGTGACTCTGTCAAGCTTGAGCGGGATGAGCTGATGACCTATGACGGGAAGCGCTACTGCACGTACCAGCCAAAGAGGTCAGTCGGAAGCATTAGCACCAGTAATAGCATGAGCATGTGCTACTCTGACTGTGTCTACGGCTCCAGCAAAGGTCTGCTTGATCGGTTCCGAAAGGCGCAAAAGAAGATGGAGAACATGGAGGTAGAAACGGTGGAGGAGGAGGGGCGATCTCTCTTGAAGGTTACTTTTAGAAAAGATCAGTCCGAACTCGTTTTCCTTCTGGACCCGGATGCCGCATACCAGCCGCGCCGTATCACGAAAACAGCGGACGTTCCGGCGCACGTGGCGGACGCGACTGGAGCCATCAAGATCAAGACTGATCTTCTGATCACCGGTTACCTACGTGAGGACGGGTTTTGTCTTCCTCAAGACGTGGAGTTCAACTATGATCAAACCATGAAGGATGGCACAGTTGTTCGCGTTCTTCACCGAGAAGTTGCCCTGAAGAAGGCAACCATGAACCCCCCTGTTGACCCGGATGTTTTTCAAATTCGGTTCCCGAGTGGTACCGAGCTTTCGCTGTATGACATCGGCGTCGTGTTCCGGACGGATGCCCCGCAAGACGCATCTGTCGTGGAGACTCGTTTCGGCGCACTGAAGACAGCGTCGCCGACAGCCAAAGGACCCAACAGCGCCACGACGCAAATCACGCCACAGGGGCAGACCGAGCATTCAGATCGCTCCCTCTCGCCGCGGGTGCAGCCCCCTGTGGCAAAACGGGGGAGGGCACGGAGATGGCTGTTGTA
>CAZJXV010000032.1:0-21187 GCA_964550015.1 uncultured Verrucomicrobiota bacterium | reverse complement strand
CCCAGGGTGGCGCTTCGCCCCTCGACAGGCTCGGGGCCAAGCTGACCCTGGGCTGGTCTATGCAGCCCCTTCGGGGCAAAGCTGCGAAGGGCAAAGGCGGAGTTTTTCAACAGGCCCTTACGCCCCAGGCTACCCGCTGTCGGGCTTGCCCGCCAAGGGCGGGCCTCCGGCCCTGATGGTACCGCGATTGGTGCCAGGCCTGTCTTGCAGCAGCCTGCTAGAGCACTTCCAGGATGCGGAGCGCGACCTCGTAGCGGTTGAAGGGCGGCATGATGTAGACGCCCTGAACGGCGGCGCGGGCCTCCAGCAAGGTCTCTTGGGCGATCTTGATCCCCTCCTCGCGCGCGGCGTCGCCGGTGGGCGCGTTGGCCATGCGCGTCATGATGGCGTCGGGGATGTCAATGCCGGGGACTTCGTTGTTGAGGAACTCGGCGTTTTTGTAGCTGGCGAGCGGCAGGATGCCGACGAGGGTGGGGATTCTCCACTCGGCGATCCGTTCGAGGAACTCGAAGAGCACGCGCGTTTCGTACACCGGCTGGGTCATGACGAATTCCGCGCCGGCGTCCACCTTCCTGCGATAGCGTTCGACCTCTGTGTCCATCTCCGTGCTGCCGGGGTCGGCGCCGCAGCCGAGCAGGAGCGAGGTGGCGCTTTTGAGGGGGTTGCCCGCAAGGTCGAGGCCCCGATTGAGGTTCGAGGCGATCTTGAGGAGGCCGATGCTGTCCACGTCGAACACGCCGGTGGCGAAGGGGTAGTTGCCGAGCTTGGGCGGGTCGCCCGTGACGCAGAGCACGTTTTTGAGGCCGAGCGCGTGGCAGCCGATGAGGTCGGCCTGCATGGCGAGCACGTTGCGGTCGCGGCAGCAGTAGTGGACGATGATCTCGATATCGGTCTCGCGCCGGACGGCGACGCTCATGCTCACCGGGTTCATCCGGGCCGTGGCGCGGGGGCCGTCGGCGATGTTGATGGCGTCCACACCGTGCTCTTTGAGCGCGCGGGCGCCGTCGAGCACTTTCTGGATGGTGACGCCACGCGGGGGGTCGAGCTCGACGCTGACGAGGAACTTCGTGCCGAGCTTAGCGCCGAGGGGGCTCCTTTCGGTAACGGGCGGCGGCTCGATCGTGGGGACTTCGGGCTTTGCCTCGGGCAGCTCGATCTTTGGCTGGGCGACGGTGATGGGCGTCTCCGCGGTGATCGCGGTGCGCATGGCGCGAATGTGGTCCGGTGTGGTGCCACAGCAGCCGCCGACGATCCGTGCGCCGGCCCGGATCAAGCGCCGGACGTACTCGGCGAAGTATTCGGGGGTCGCCAGGTACAGATGGCGCTGATCGACGTATTTGGGCTCGCCCGCGTTCGGCTGTACGCTGATGGGCAGGTCCGTGTGCGGGGCGAGCTGATGCACCACGTCAAGCAGACCCTGGGGTCCCATCGAGCAGTTGGCGCCGATCGCGGCAAGCTTATACTTCCGGCCCAGGTCGGCCAGAGCCATGGGCGCGTGACCGGCGGTGTAGAGCAGCTCGTCGGTGAAGCTCAGTTGTGCGATGACCGGCAGGTCTCCCGCCTCACTGAGAGCTGCACGGATAGCCAGTTCCAGATCGCGTAGGCTGCCGAACGTCTCGAGCAGGAGCAGGTCGACTCCGCCCTCGACGAGGTAACGCGCTTGCTCGGCGAGGATCTCGAGGGCCTCGTCCTCCGCGCTTGGGTCAATCGGTTTGCCCAGCGGTCCGATGGCACCGGCGATGAGGGTGTCGCCCGAGCCGATGGCCTCACGAGCCAGCTCGACGCCGCGCACGTTGATGTCGTGGACCTGCTGCTCGAAGCTGAAGAGGCCGAGCTTATGGCGGTTGGCGCCGAACGTATTGGTTTCGAGCACGTCGGCCCCGGCGACGACGTAGGCGCGGTGGACGTCGCTGATGAGCTCCGGCGCGCTCAGGTTCAGTTCGTCGAAGCAGCGGTTGATGAAGATGCCCTTGGTGTAGAGCATGGTCCCCATGGCGCCGTCGAAAAGCACGACGCCCTGGGCGAGCTTGTCTGAAAAGGTTGAAGTCACCTGTGTCCTCCGCACGTCCGAACGCGTGACATCCCGGTCCCGGCATTGGTCTTCAACGATAGCTCTGTGCCGCTCGATGCTCAAGGGGAAAGGCGTTCGGTGTCTGGCGAGGCCGCCTGCCGAAGCCGCCTGCCGCAGCGGGGCGGCGAGGTGGGTCGGCGCGCGATATTCCGCTTGACACGCGCGGCCTGGGGTGCTAGCGTTAACAAGGTATTGTGTTGGTGAGGATGGACGGGCGGCCTGGGCACAGGCTTATGCCGTTCGGGAGGCCCTCATTCGACATACAGGTGTCGGGTAGAATCCTTCGCACAGTGCGGACGGGGTTTATTCATCGCGCAAGCGGTTCGCTTGCCACTGCCTTTTAGCATCTGTGTCCTCTCAGCGGGAGGTTTTGGAGGAGGCGATGTGAGGAGGTGCCATGAAGGTCGCGAAGCCGATCGTGGAGTTCCTGGTCAGGCAAGCGCTCTCGAGTAGCATCCCCATGGTGCAGCGTTTCACGCGGAGCGCGCTCGACCGCCACATCACCAAGGAGCTGGACACCTTGCCGGCGCCGTCGCGCGATTTCATGAAGCGGCTGATGACGCACGGGATTCGGACAATCCAGGAATCGTCGCGAAACTGCCGGCGCAAGGCGGTCGAGAACTTCATCATCAACCAGATCTTCCTGCGCCACGAGAAGGCGCTGGCGTTCGAGGCGGAGCACGGCTTCCGGCCGCCGCAGCTCATCGTGATCAGCCCGAGCATGCGCTGCAATCTCAAGTGCTACGGGTGCTACGCCGGCTCGTACGCGAAGAAGGACGACCTGCCGTTCGAGGTGTTCAACCGCGTCATCGAGGAGGGCAAGGCGATGGGCATCCACTTCGTCGTCATCTCCGGCGGCGAGCCGTTCATCAGCGCGGACCTCCTCCCTACCCTCGAGCGGCAGGGGGATGTGTATTTCCAGATCTACACGAACGGGACGCTCATTGACGAAGCGATGGCCGACGAGCTCGCCCGACTCGGCAATGCCGTGCCGGTGATCAGCGTCGAGGGGTTCGAGGAGTGGACTGACGAGCGACGCGGGACCGGCACCTTCAAGAAAGTCCTGGCCGCGATGCGCCACCTGCGCGAGCGGGGCGTGCCGTTCGGCATTTCGGTCACCGTCACGCGCGAGAACAACGAGTTCGTGGTGGGCGATGAGTTCGTGCGCTTCTGGTGCGACCAGGGCGCATGGCTGGCGTGGTATTTCAACTACGTACCGATTGGTCTCGATCCCGACGCATCGCTGATGCCGACGCCGGAGCAGCGCAAGTGGCGGCGGCGGCAGTTCGAGCGCGTCCGCGCCGAGGTGCCGATGCTGATGGCCGATTTCTGGAACGACGGCATTCTGACCGGCGGGTGCATGGCCGGCGGGCGGCTGTACCTGCACGTCAACTGCAAGGGGGACGTCGAGCCGTGCGTGTTCGTGCACTTCGCGGTGGACAACGTCAAGGACAAGAGCCTTCTTGAGTGCCTCAAGTCGCCGCTGTTCGAGCGGATCCGCTCCCGCATCCCGTACGACGGCGATCTGTCCCGGCCGTGCATGATCGTGGATCACCCGCACGAGCTGCGCGAGCACGTCGTCGAGACCGGCGCCGTGCCGACGCATCCGGGCGCTGACAGCGTGACGACGGTGCTGGCCGACGCGCTCGACGAGTACGCGGCCGAGTACGCCCGCGTCTGCGACCCGGTTATCCACCCCAGGTTCCGCGATCGGTACCCCGACCGCCAGCCCGAACCTGTCCAACACGCGATGTCATAGGGCGGCTTCTTCCTCTGCGTGCTCTGCGCCTCTGCGAGAGGAGGAGTCCCTCGCAGAGGCGCAGAGCACGCAGAGATCTCAGGATTCCAGAAGAGCGTGGAGCTGGGACTCGACGGCCTGCTTGAGAGGATGGAGGTCGTGGCGGCCTTTGCTGCAGCCTCAGGCCGATAACGGCTAGGCCGGGGGCTGTTCAGACGACGCGTTCGGCGCGCGTTCGGAAGGTGACTGTCGAACTGCTGGCTTGCGTTTGCCTGCTCTTACAAGCTCAACGTGCCCGAACACATCTTCGCAGTGGTTCGCTGCGTCTGGGCCAAGCTCAACGCGCACTTGACTGCGCTCCGTCCATTCCTGGTACACCCGGCCGGTCTTACCGCGGTGTGGCCCAACGAGAATCTCAACGGTGTCGCCCTTTCGGAATGGGCCACCGTTTATGCGAGCGGCAAGTGAGTGCAGCCCGGCAAGAATGACCCAGGTGGCAAACACCGATAGACAAGCGGCACCCACAAGCGCGCCAGGGAGGGGCGCGTTCTTGAGTCGAGTCCCTTCCACAAGGGCCACTGTCAGCCCAACAGGCAAGCCCAAGAGAAGGATCCAGGAAGTGAGGGCCTTCGCGATGATTCCTCGGATTACGCGCCGCTTCATCATCGTACACCAGACAGTAACTTCACAGCTTACGTTGAGCGCGGGATGAAGACAAGAGGCTTCCCTACTCCGCCAGCAGCGCACGGAGGTGGGCGTGGACGGATTCGGCCAGGGCGTGGAGGTCGTAGCCGCCTTCGAGGGACGAGACGAGCCGGCCGGCGGCGTGGCGGTCGGCGATTTCTTTGGTGATGCGCGTGAGCTCGCCGAAGCAGCCGGAGGTCAGCTCGAGGCCGGAGAGCGGGTCGCGGTCGTGTGCGTCGAAGCCGGCGGAGACGAGCACGAGATCCGGCTTGAACTCGTCGGCGCGCGGCACGAGCACCTCGTTGTATGCGCGCAGGAATTCCGCGTCGCCTGAGCCGGCCCGCATCGGGATGTTGAGCGTGAAGCCCTCGCCGGGGCCGTGGCCCGTCTCGTCGGCCCGGCCGGTGCCCGGGTAATGGGGCGACTGGTGGGTGCTGACGTAGAGGACTGTATCGTCGTCGTCGAACGCGTGCTGGGTGCCGTTGCCGTGGTGGACGTCCCAGTCAACGATCAGCACTTTTTTAAGTTTCTTTTCGTCTTGCGCGTAGCGAGCGGCGATGGCGATATTGTTGAAGAGGCAGAAGCCCATCGCCTGCGCCGCCTCGGCGTGGTGGCCGGGCGGACGGACGGCGCAGAAGGCGTTGCGGACCTCGCCCGCGACGACGGCGTCAATCGCGGCAAGGACGGCGCCCGCCGCCATGAGCGCGGCGGGGTAAGAGTGCGGGCCGACGCAGGTGTCGCCCATGTCGAGGACGCGCTGGCCCGACTCGACGGCCTGCCGGACGAAGTCCACGTAATGGGGCTCGTGGATGCGCGTGAGGTCTTCGAGGGTCGCCTCGCGCGGGGCGATGGGCTGGAGCTCGTTCGCGAGGCCGGTCTCGTCGAGCATCTGGAGGATGGCGGCGAGGCGCTCCGGGCGCTCGGGATGGCCCGGCAGCACCTCGTGCTTCATGAAGATGTCGTCGTAGACGAAGCCGGTACGTGACACAGCGCTCTCCGGATGTTGCTCACGCAAAGGCGCAAAGCGTGCAGAGATGGCGTCCTCGCTTCGCGCTTTTGCGTTTTTGTGTGATGTTCATCGGCCCTAGATCCTGCGGGCGCACCAGAGGATACCTCGGCGGAGGATTTCGGTGAAGTGCGCGTTTTGCCACGTGGCGTTGTCGTGGCCCGACTGGAGGCACAAGACGCGGGCCCGGCCGTGCCGGCGGGTCCACGCGATCGCTTTCATGCTCTTCGGGTGGTCCGTGGTGAGCAGGACGTGGCTGTCAGGGCCGGGCTCGGGCATGGTGTAGGTCTCGTCGACCATGTTCCAGGCGGGCAGCGCCTTCGTGATCGGGTGCTCGGCGTCGGCGACTTCGATGCGCAGGTCCTGGCCGACGTGGAAATCGAACTTGCGGTCGGCGACGCCGACCAAGTCGTTCCAGGTCTGCCACTGCGGATAGGCCAGGATGGCGTGGTGAAGGACCAGGACGCCCTGGTTCGTTGCGCCGAGGTGTTCGACGGCGGCGTACGGGTTGCCGTGGGGCCAGCGCTCCTCGTCCAGCGGGGTATCCATCAGCATGATGTAGAAGACGACGGCGGCGTAGGCGTCGCGCACCTCCTCCGGTGACGAGGCGAAGTCGTCCATGTGCTGAATGTAGGCGTCAATGCCGTCGAGTCGGCGGAAGAGACGATGGAAGTTCACGACGTCATAGGTATGCCCGCCGGTGACGACGGCGACCTTCACGGGTTGATCGGTCATGGCGTCAGCTCCAATCGAAGACCGTCCCGAGGATTCTTTTGGGTTGGTCGCGCAGGGTGTCGTAGATGCGCTTGGCCTCGCTGACCGGGACGACGTCGTGCACGAGCGGGCCGATGCGGACCGTGCCGCCCGCGACGAGGCGGCAGACGTCGTCGAGGTCGCCGGTGTCGAAGTGGCTGCTCTGCTTGATCGTGATCTCGCGCCACTGGCCGTCGTTGAAGGTGTACTCGACCTTGCCGCGGCCGGCGACGAAGAGCACAGTGCCGCCGTCGGCCGCCGCGACGATGAGCTTGTCCTCCATGCCGGGCACGCCGGCCACGTCGAGAACCGCGTCGAAGCCCCGCTCCGGCACGTGGTTGGCCCAGTTGTCGCCCTCGACGTTGACGACCGACTCGGCGGCGGCGATGGCACGCGCGACTTCGAGCCGGTGCTCGTCAATGTCGCAGAGCGTCACGCGCGCGCCCATGACGGCGGCGATCTGCGCGGCGATCTGGCCGATGCAGCCGGCGCCGACGACGAGGAAGCGGTCGCCCGCGCGCAGCCCCGCGTGCCGGCAGCTCCGCCTCGCCACGGCCGCCATGCCGAAGAGCGCGGCGTGCATCCGGTCAACCTCGTCGGGCAACTTGATGTGGAGGCCGTCGTCGGGCTCGAGGCAGAACTCCATGTGGTCCTGGCTCATGTAGAGGACGTCGCCGATTGCGAGGCGCGTGACGTCGGGGCCGAGCTCGACGACCTCGCCGACGTTCTGGTAGCCCCAGCCGGCGGGCAGCTCGTCGTCGCGGTGCGCGTAGTTGCCGCCGAGCAGGTCGTTGCGTTCGGTGCCGTTCGTGACGCCCGAAAAGAGCGTGCGGGTCCGCACCTGGTTGCCGGTCGGCGTGCCGGGATCGGGCCAGTCGCCCACAAGGACTTTTTCGCGTACCTTGTTGCTTCTGAGGCGCGTGATGAGTGCGCGCATGGGATAGGTGTCCTTACTGTTCCCAGGGCCGGTTCAATTAGCACAGGGGAACGAGGAGGTGCAAGGGGAAGTGGTCACAGCAGCGAAGGGGAGCGTCACTCGTTCTCGTCCCTTTTCTTTCCTAATGGCCGGTTGGGGGTCACGCCTGAAGGCCTGGGTCGAGAAGCCGGCTGGAAGCCGGCTGAGAAGAGGGCGGTGGTGTTGGGTCGGCGACCACCGGCTGAAGGGCCTGTTGAAGAAACCGCCACCAGCACGTCATCCAGGGCGCGACGCAGGTCGTCCCATGCCCCGAAGGGAGCGAACGTCAGTAGCCGTAGGCGTAAGCCTACGGGCAGGAGGCGACCGATGAAGATCCTCTTTCTCGACGGGTGACCGGCCCCGTCCGGGCCGGTCACCCGTCGAGAAAGGTTGGTTGTGCCTCGCTCGCGGTCCGTAGGCTTACGCCTACGGCTACTCACGTGGCGCCCCTACGGGGCGTCGCGGGCACAGGTTTTTCAGCAAGCCCTGACGCCGGTGGCAATACTTATTCTCGGGCTTTGCCGGGCCTTGGGGCCGTTGGGAGGGTGCGTTTATGTAAGCCCTTCGGGCTATGGTTGGGTTTGTTGTGGGGTCTGTACCCAGGGCGGCGCGTCCTCCCTCGCCAAGCTCGGGAGGACGCTTGCCCTGGGCTGACCTATTTGGCCCTTTCAGGGCGACAGCCTCCATGGAAAACGCGGATGAATCAGGATCATCAGGCTTTTTCAACGGCCGCTTGGGATCCAGGCTACCGGCTGCCGCCGCTACGCGACTCGGGGGCAGGTTTGGTGAGCGGGCTGGGCTGACGGCTGGCGTCGCTGCGCGGCTCTGGGGGTAGGTCTGCTGGGCGGTGCGGGGCCACCGACTGGTGCCGCTGCGTAGCCGGGGGGTGGCGGCGCGATGTTGCGGGGCCGGTTGTATTGACATATGGGTGGGTGTGCGCTGAGAATGGGCGCGCGTGAAGCATTCACCGTGGCCGGAGGGGCCGGTTCGGAAATCGTGCTGAAGCCGAGACAGAAGCTGGGCAAGTATGTGATCGAGCGCCGGATTGACGAAGGCGGGTTCGCAGCGGTGTATCAGGCGCTGGACACGATCGAGGGGCGGCGGGTGGCGCTCAAGGTGCCGCACGCGCACCTGGTGACGCCGGAGCTTCTGGAGGAGTTTCGGCGCGAGGCGCGGCTGGTGGCGAAGCTCGACCATCCGAACATCCTGCCGGTGAAGGACGCGAGCATGATCGGCGGGCATTTCGTGATCGTGTTTCCGCTCGGGGAGCGGACGCTGAGCGACCGGCTCTCGACGCGGCTGTCGCGGCGCATGGCGCTCGAGTACGCGGAGCAGATGCTGAGCGGGACGGCGTACGCGCACCGGCACCGGATCATCCACTGTGATATCAAGCCGGACAATTTTTTGGTCGATTCGCAGGGCCGCCTGCGGCTGACGGACTTCGGCGTGGCGAAGGTGGCGCAGCGGACGGTGAAGGCGTCGGGATCGGGCACGGTGGGCTACATCGCACCGGAGCAGGCGATGGGCAAGCCGTCGCGGCGGTCGGACGTGTTTTCGCTGGGGCTGGTGGTGTACCGGATGCTGTCGGGCCGGCTGCCGGAGTGGCCGTTCGAGTGGCCGCCGCCGGGCTATGAGCGGCTGCGCGGTCGGGTGCATCCGGAGCTGATCGCGCTGCTGAAACGGGCGACGGCGGTGGAGCCGCGCAAGCGGTTCCGCGACGCGGAGCAGATGCTGGCGGCGTTCCGGCAGGTGAAGGCGCGGGCAATGAGGTACGCGGCCTCGCAGCGACGGGGCAAGAAGAAGGCCACGACGCGTGACTGGCAGGAGGTCCGGCGCAGGCAGTTTCAACGCAGGTACGGCAAGGCGCTGGGGACGCGGTTCAAGTGCCCGCGCTGCGGCGGCCCCGTATCCGAAGCGATGCAGCACTGCCCGTGGTGCGGGGCGCAGCGCAAGACGCACCGGGACACGACGAGCTTTCCGGCGCGGTGCCCGCGGTGCAAGCGGGGCGTGAAGCTCGATTGGCGCTACTGCCCGTGGTGCTGGGGCGGGGGGATCGGGCCGAAGAGTGACCGCACGTACACGGACCGGCGGTACGAGGGCCGGTGCTCGAACGCGGGCTGCGGCCGCAAGGAGCTGATGCCGTTCATGCGCTACTGCCCGTGGTGCCATCGGCGCGTCACGCGGAAGTGGAAGGCGCCGGGCTCGGAGGACAGGTGTCCGGCGTGCGGCTGGGGCCTGGCCGGGGGCGGGTTCTGGAGTTTCTGCCCGTGGTGCGGCACGGCGGTCAAGAGGCACCATTGATTCCTGCGGAATGAGTGTCCCCTGTTCGGCATCGAAGAAGATGCGCCATAGACCGTACCCATGAACAAGGCCCGGCGGACCGGAGACAATGAGCTGAGAGGTAAAGTGACTCCTCAAGACAGGACCGGTTTTCGCGCAAGCTACAACGGGTTGTGTGCGCTGTGCGTTGCGGCCGTGCTCGCCGTGTCTGCAGAGGCCATAGCGGCGGGGGCGGCGCCGGTGCCGTCGGCTGCGGCGCGGCGGGCGAACTCGGCGTTCCTGTCGGGGCGATACGAGCTGGCGCTGAAGCGCTACGAGACGGCGGCGCGCGAGGTCGCGATGCGTCCGCATGCGCGCTACATGGGGGCCGTGTGCCTCTTCGAGCTTGAGCGCTACGAGGCTGCGGCGGAGCTGTTCGAGTCGGTCTATGCCGAGCGGGAGGACTTCTACACCGCCCGGCTGCTAGCCGATCTCGCATTGGCCCGCGCCCAGGACACGGAGACGTCACTCGGCGAGCTGTTCTCGGAGATCATCGGCCGCGCGCGCAAGGAGCTCGTTGACAAGTACCGCGGCGACGTGTTCGACGTGCGGAACTTCGTCCAGCCGGCGGTCCACACGGCGGATTTCGAGGAACGCTTTTGCCGCGCGCGCGTTGCGCCGCTGCTGCGGAATCGGCAGATCAGCCACGAGCTGCGCGTGGGTCTTGCGCTGCTCCTGCCTTGGCCTGATTCGATCAAGGAGCTCGAAGCGGCCGCGCGCCGTTTCTCATCCCAGCCCGCCTACCGGCTGGCGCTGGCATACCTTTATTGCGGCGGGGTATCCGGTAAAGACAATGAGGGTGACGTGCGGGCGCTCATCGAGGAGCTTCGTGCGCTCAAGCGTGCCGAGCCGAAGAACGGCCTGTACGACCTGCTGCTGGCGTATTGCGAGGACCGCGACGCGATGGACGACGTGAAGAGCGCGCTCAGCCCCGAGCGCGCGCGGGAGCTGGCGGCGCTGTGCCGGCGGCCGCTGCAGACCCATCTGGACATGTTGAACGCGGCGACCTGGAAGGCATACCTGGCCACCGGGTACCCGCTCTATTACGCGAAATCGTTCCGGTTCGACGGCACCGTTCCTGCTCACGTGCTGCTGCGCATCGCGAGGAAGCTGGGCGCCACTGCCGACCAGCTTGAGGCGGAAGGGCGCGCGGCGCCCGCGCAGGAGATCCGCCAGGCCGTGAGCGCGCTCGCCGCGTCGCTTGCGGCGGACAACGGGCTGTTCATATCGCGGCTCAGGGCGGTGAACATTGACCGCTACGGCGACGGTTCGTACGAACGGACGCTGGGCGGGCGCGAGGCCTTTGGCGAATGGCACGCGCGGTGCCAGGAAGGTCTGACTTACCGCGTTCTGTATACTTTGCCCCTGCCGTCGCTGACGCGCGCAGCGGTCGGTGCCATGGTCGAGGATGAGATCTCGTATCTCGAGACGACGGGGCGCATCAAGCAGGAAACGCTGCCGCTCCAAGAGGACTAAACCCGGATTTCTCACGCTAGCGCCAGCGCTTGGCCATGGTATGAACCGCCCTGCGGTGACTGGAAGTAGCCACGGGCGCCAGCCTGTGGAGGCAGTGCCCGACGAGAACAGAGCCCCGCCAGGGGCGATTGAGGCCTTGCCGATCACGTTCAATCGCCCCTAACGGGGCTCTGGCTGTTTGCGCCCGACGGCCCCCACGGGCTGGCGCCCGAGGCTACTCCCACACGCCCCTGTGCAGCAATGGAGTATGCCATGCGCGACGACCACGCCACCGACCCGCCGTGAGACATCCGGGCTAGAAGCCATCTCATAAACAATTCCGTAGCAGGATGACGATGCCCGCGAGATGCAGCATGCCGAGGAAGTTCTCGGCTCGGTACTCGTAGCGCACGACCAGGCGGCGAAAGTTATGCAGCCACGCAAAGAGCCGCTCAACTTTCCAGCGGCGCTTGTAGCGCCGCAGCGCCCGGCCGTCTTGCGTTTTGGAGCGGCCGCGCTGATGGGGGGCGATCAGCTCGATGGCCCGCTCGCGACGCAGCCGCTCGTCGAGCCGCTCGCTGTCGTAGGCGCGGTCGCCGATCAGTCGCGCCGGCGCCTCGGCGACGAATCGCGCGTCGAGCGTCGCCTCGACGAGGCGCACCTCATGCGGCGAAGCACTCTCGATCCCCACGGCGACAGGAAGACCAGCGCCGTCTGCCACGGCCATGATCTTGGTCCCTTTGCCGCGTTTGGTCTTGCCAACTTTAGCGCCCCCTTTTTGGCGCCCGTGAACGAGCCGTCGATGAAACATCCGCTCAGGTCGAGGCCGCCGCGCTCGCGCAGGTCCTCGGCGAGTCGGCGCAGGACTGTTTCGAGCGTGCCGTCTCGCACCCACTGCTGGAAACGGCGGTGGCAGGTTTGGCACGGCGGATACCGCTCGGGCAGGTCTTTCCACGGCGCGCCCGTGCGCAGCACCCACAGGATGCCGTTGAGCACGTCGCGCGCCGGACGCCACGGTCGGCCTCGCCCGTCGGGTCGCCGTCTCGGCGGGGGCACAAGCGGTTCGATGATCGCCCATTGCTCTTGTGTCAGATCCATCGTGTGGACTCCATCTGGGTGTGGGTCCACTCCACCCCCGACGGAATCCTATACACCATTTATGAGATAGGTTCTAGGGGCGTTCCCACTCCGAGGCGGGCAGTTCATCGTAGAGGCGCTCGTAGCTGCGGTAGCGGCTGTCGGCGATCTCGCCCGCCTCGATCGCGGCCTTGACGGCGCAGCCGGGCTCGGCGAGGTGGGCGCAGGAGCGGAAGCGGCATTGCCCCTCGAGGCGGACGAACTCAGGAAATCTTTGGGGGAGCTCATCGCGCATGACACCCCAGAGGCCGAACTCGCGGATGCCGGGGGTGTCAACGATGTACCCCCCGCCCGGCAAGGCCAGCATGGTGACGGCGCTCGTGGCGTGGCGGCCCTTGCCGGTGGCGTCGCTCACCTGGCGGGTGGTGAGGTCCACGCCGGGGATCATGCGGTTAATCAGCGACGACTTGCCCACGCCGGAATGGCCGCAGAGGACGGAGGATTTCCCGGTCAGCAGCTCGCGCAGCTCGTCGAGGCCGGTGCCGTCGAGGGCGCTGACGAACAGCACTTTGTAGCCGAGGCGGTCGTAGAAGCCGAGCGCGCGCCTGATGGCGTCGCGGTCCACCAGGTCTATCTTGTTGACGCAGAGCACGCCCGGGAAGCCGAGGCGTTCGGCGATCACGAGGTAGCGATCAATGAGGCCGGTGCGGTACGCGGGCTGGGCGGCGGCCGTGACCACGACGAGCTCGTCCACGTTGGCGACGATGACGCGTTCGGCCGCGCCCCGGAAGCCGGGCCGCGAGAGCTTCGATCGCCGCGGCAGCACCTCGGCGATCACGTGCTCGCCTCGCTGGGTCTGATCCAGGCGCACGCGATCGCCGACCGCCACCGTCTTGGTCCCGGCGGCGAACTTGACGAGCTTGCGGCGCACGGTGCAGTCGAGAAGCTCCTCGCCTACCCGGACGCGGCTGATCGTGGCGTCCACGCGCTCGACGATGCCTTCGGAAAAATAGGGACAGTCACCTATTTTTCCTGGCTCACTCGCATGGTTTCTCACGGCGTCTCCTGCGAGAAAAATAGGTGACTGTCCCTATTTTTCATTTCCTCGATGATGTTCACGCCGGAGCTTGTGCCGATGCGGTTGGCGCCGGCGCGGACCATGGTCCAGAAGGTGGCGGCGTTGCGGATGCCGCCGGCGGCTTTGACGCCCATCTCCGGACCGACCGTCTCGCGCATGAGGCGGACGTCCTCTGGCGTCGCGCCGGCTGGGCCGATGCCGGTGGAGGTCTTGACGAAGTCGGCGCCTTCGGCCATGGCGACGCGGCAGGCGATGCGCTTCTGAGCGTCGTTGAGGTAGCAGGTCTCGAGGATCACCTTGAGGACGACGCCTTCGCACGCTTTGCGGACAGTCCGGATGTCGGCGGCGACGTCCTCGAGGCGTCCATCCAGCAGGGCGCTGATGTCGAGGACCACGTCAATCTCCCGGGCGCCCAGCTCGATAGCGCGCGCGGCCGCGAAGGCCTTCGCCTGGGGGAGCTGCGCGCCGAATGGGAAGCCCGCCACCGTGCCGACATGCACGCGGGAGGTGCCAAGTGCCCGGACGCAGCGCTCGACATGGATTGGATGGACACAGACGGCCATGAAACCGTATTTGGCCGCCTCGGCGCAGAGGCGCTCGATGTCCGCGCTCGTCGCCCCGGCTTTCAGGAGCGTATGGTCAATCAGCTTTTCCGGCGCCGGTCTCTGTGCCACGTGCGCCCCCATCAAGTTTCCTGTCACGTTGCGTCCGGTCGTGAGCAGGATACCCTGTGGTACGTGTGGCTTTCAATGCCGCGCTTGCTGAGGCGTGTGGCACGCGGCACTGCGAAAAGGAGGTTGGCAGCGAAGAACGAACCGCGTACAATGAAACGCGAGTGCCGGACATGCGTCTATAAATGAGCACGAGAGTCGAGCAGGAACCAGAGGAACTGCCATGAACACGGCCCGCCTTCACATTGTGAGCACGCTGTGCGCCTGCCTGGTTGCAGGTCTTATGTTCCCGGCCGTTATCGGTGCCCAGGAGGAAGAGGAGGAGGACTTCTGGCAACTGCTGGACTTCAAGGACAGGGAGGTCCTTGAGAAGCTCGGGGTCACGGCAAAGACTACGGAGCCGGCGGCCATCGGCATGGTGCAGAACGCGCTCGCGCGGCACAAGGACGCGGCCGTGCGCGCCACGTGTGCGAAGGTGCTCGGGCGGCTCGAGGCGAAGTCGGCGGGCGAGGTGCTGACTCGCGCGCTCGCGGACCCGAACGCGGACGTGCGGCGGTGGGCGGCGCAGGCGTTGGGCGTCATCGGGGAGAAGCGGGCCCTCCAGGCGCTGGTGCATTTGCTCACCAAAGATCCGAGCTGGCAGTCACGCCTGGCCGTTGTCCGGGCGCTCAAGACGATGGACGACCGGCGGGCCGGGGGGGCGCTGGCGGAGGCGCTGGTGAAAGACGCCGACTGGCGGGTGCGCAAGGAGGCCGCGGACGCCATCTCGGCACTGGACGAGAAACGCGCCGCGAAGCACCTGATCCAGGCGCTATCCGATCCGCAGGCGGAGGTGCGTGCCGTCGCGGCGGCGGCGCTCGGCAGGATGGAGGAGCGCCGGGCGCTGGACAAGCTCATCGAGCTGCTTCAGGACGACAACGCCAGCGTGCGGTACACCGCGGCGACGGCGCTCGGCAAGCTGGCGAACAAGAAGGCCGTGAAGCCGTTGATCGCTTGCCTCGACGACGAGGAGGCCCGGGTCCGCTCGCACTGCGCGATTGCCCTCGGGAATATCGGAAGCAGCAAGGCGATCAAGCCGCTGGAGGCACTCGCCGAGAACGATCCTGACGAGCACGTGCGCAAGGTCGCGACGGAGGCCATCAAGAAAATCAAGTGACGGCGGCCATCGAGAAGATCTGGTAATTCAGCGCCCTCGACTCCCTCCCTCCGTAAGCTTCGGTCGGGACGGTTGTTGCCTCGGGTTTCAGAAAAGGGGTTGGCAATCGCCGCGCGCGAGTGTATTATGAACATAGAATACCGCGGTTTCGTCCAATGCAGTAGAGAGGCACACGTTTGAATCGATGAGGGCGTTATGAAAAGGGCCGGCGTGCCGATCCTGCTCCTGCTGTGTGTCTGCGTGTTTGCAGGCCCGGCTGCGCGCGCGTCCATCGGCGCTAAAGATGATAAGAACGTCTGGCAGCTCCTGGACTTCAAGGAGCGCGAGATCATCGAGAAGCTCGGGATCACGACCGAGACGTCGCAGCGCATGGGCGTCGGCATCATGCAGAATGCGCTCACCCGGCACGAGGACCCCGAGGTGCGCGCCACGTGCGCGAAGATCCTGGGGCGCTTCAAGGCCAAGTCGGCGAGCGTGGCGCTGATCTGGGCGCTCAAGGACGAGAACGTCGAGGTCCGCAAGAGCGCGGCCCAGGCGCTCGGGGTGCTGCAGGATCGGCGGGCGCTCCAGCCGTTGGCGCAACTGCTCAAGAAGGAATCCGACTGGGCCATGCGCTGGACGGTTGTGGTCGCGATGCGGGCCATGGGTGATCGCCGCGCCGCCCCGCTGCTGATCGAGCCGCTCATGAAGGACCCGGACTGGCGGGTACGCAAGGAGGCGGCCGTCACGCTCGGGGCGCTGCTGGACAAACGGGCGACAAAGCACCTGGCCCAGGCACTGTCCGACCCGCATGAGGCGGTGCGGGCCGCGGCGGCGGGGGCCCTCGGCGCCCTGAAGGACAAACGGGCGCTCGACGCACTGATCGAGGCGCTCAAGGACAAAGACCCGACCATGCGGGCCACTGCGGCGTCTGCCCTCGGCGCGCTCGGCAGCCGGAAGGCGGTCGCGGGCTTGATCGAGTGCCTCAACGACGAAAACGCGACGGTGCGCGCGAACAGCGCCGGCGCCCTCGGCCTGCTGGGAAGCTCCAGGGCTATCAAGCCGCTCGAGGCGCTCGCCGAGGGCGATGCGAATCCGCAGGTGCGCCAAGTCTCCGCAGCCGCCATCACGCAGATCAAGGCCCACTAGCTCCGGCTGCCCTATCCCCCGTTCTGCTGAAGGCATACAGCCTTGTGCTTCTGGCTGACGACGATTCCAGAAGCATATGGGCCCGTCGAAGAACTCCCTTTATGTAAGCCTTTTAGGCTATGGTCTGGTTTGCTCCGGTCTCTGTACCCAGGGTGGCGCTTTGCCCTTCGACAGGCTCAGGGCAAAGCTGACCCTGGGCTGTTCTATGAAGCCCCTGCGGGGCAAACGCCACGAAGGCAACACCTGGCTTTTTCAACAGCGGCACGTGCATCTCCACGTACGCGGGAACAAGACGGCCGGCTTGGTGTCCAAGGAGTAAAGGCTGCGGTTCGACAACGGGAAAGGAGAGACAACGATGAAGAGGACTGCTCTGCTGTGTGTGTTGGTCATTGCGATGCCTGCCCTGGCGTATGGAGACAGTTGGGCGTTCGAGGCGAAGGTGACCGAGAAGGTCTATGAGTTCGGCAAGTCGAAGATCGTTCTGAAGGTGGATGCGACGAAAGACCAGAGCTGGCCGGAGCACACCCTGTCGATCTACCTGGATGGCAAGCTGATGGCCCAGTACAAGAACGTCGGGTTCGAGCAGATATTCGCCTCCCCGGACAACACCTTCTTCCTCGGGGTGTCCAATTCGGGGATACCCGGGACCGCGTTCGTCATCTTCGACAAGGAAGGCAACCTGATCAGGGAAGAGAAGCATAACTTCATGGCGATGTCGATCTATACCGAGATCAGCGTGACGCTGGACCGGCAATGGTACGACGCGAAGAATCCCACGGTCGAGTTCGTCTCGGACGGCAAGCGCCTCGGGAAAGTCCTGATCAGAGGCGACTCGGGCAAGACGTATAACCTGCTGTACCGCGACCGCGAATACCGGCGGTTTGAGGAACCGGCAGAGGAAAAGGGCAGCACATAGACACGGCGCATCGTACTGAGTGCCCACCCAAGCGCGCCTGTGGTCGCGGAGGCCCTGGGGAAAGCCTATGAATGGGATGAAACGGGTGTGGTATCGCGCCATCTCGGTGTGGGATCGAGCTTGACAGCGGCGTTCTTTGTAGTAAGGATTACCACGATCGTAGTAAAGGTTACTACAAAGGAGGCAGGCCGTGTTGGCCAAGCTGTTCAACTCGAAACGTCGCGCGAACATCCTTGGGCGGCTGTTGGCGCACCCCGATGAGCGATATTTCGTTCGGCAGCTCAGCTCGCTCGTCAACGACGATGCCACGAACATTAGCAGGGAACTGACTCGCCTGGAGAAGATGGGCATCCTTGTGTCGCAATCCGAGGGGCGGCAGAAGTACTACCAAGCGAATCCGGACTGCCCGATTTTTGACGAGCTCAGACGCCTTGTCATCAAGACCACCGGCATGAGGGACGTGTTGGCGGCGGCACTTGCGCCGCTGGCGGCGCGCGTTGAGGTGGCTTTCGTTTTCGGCTCTTTGACGCGGGGCGAAGAGCACCGGGGAAGCGATGTGGACCTTATGGTGATCGGTCAGGTGAGCTTTGCGGAGGTTGTCGCGGTAGTCGGCCCCGCACAAGATAAGCTCGCCAGGGAAATCAACCCCGCTGTCTACCCTACCGCCGAGTTCCAGTCGAAGGTGGAAACGAACGACCATTTTGTCAAGAACGTCCTCAGTGGGGAGAAGATATTCCTGATCGGAGGCGACCGTGAGCTTGCAGAACTGGCTGCGAAACGGCTGGCTGACTGAGCACGAGACGAGTCCCCAGGAAATCGCGGACCTCTTCGCCGTAGTGGACCGCGATCTGGCGGACGCTCAAGTGGCAGGGCTCAGTCCCGATACGAGATTGAGGCTTGCTTACAACGCGGCGCTGCAAGCGGCCACGGCCGCCCTCGCCGCTTCTGGCTACAGGGTTGCACGGCGCGAGAGGCATCACTACCTGACGATCGAGTCCTTGGCCGACACGATAGGGGCCGATTCGGACCTGATCACCCGGTTCGACAAGTTCCGCAAGAAAAGGAACATCGGCGACTACGAGCGTGTAGGTATGGTCTCGGACCAAGAGGCTGACGAGATGTTTGATCTCGCCTGTGCGCTCCGACGTAGTGTTGAGAAATGGATCGCCGTCAACCATCCCGAAGTGCTTGAGAGATGATTCTCAGAGGCGGTCCCCTCGGTCGCGTGCCCTGCACGGGACGCACGTTTTTTCTTGCAGAAGAGTGCGATCCAGGGCAGACTTGTGGCAGGACAAGACTGGCGCGTATCGTGGCTCCGGGCTTCCCACATCACGTGACTCACCTTCAACGCCGCCGCCTCGAAAGCCTGCCAGAAGCCGATGGATGGGATGGAACTAGGTATGGTGTCCTCCGATTCTCTGATCGGGGATTGAGGCGGGCCAAGGAGGTTGGCGATGTTGCAGGTATACAGGATGCTCGGGGTTGTTATCGTCTTGATGTGCATCTCTTGTGTGAGCACAAGACGCACCGAGCCCCAGACGATGGGAGGGGATGGGCCACGCGGTGAGACTGTGCTTGTGGGGATCATAGAGAGTGCCGAGGAGACAGATGACGACGGGCTTGACATCACTATGCGTGTCACGGCCATCCTATCCGGGGGTGATGGTCGAGTAAAGAGAGATGAACGCGTGAAACTGCTCGTGCCGTGGGACCACCTCTTTGCGAGCTTCGGACCGCTCGATATTTCGGTTGTCCTTCGGTCCCGACCCGAGGATGAGTATACATTAGGGCTAATCAAGGACCACTACCGTGACGAATTGAAGAGAAAGCGTAAGAAGCTGATTGGCCGGACGTACAGGGTCGTCTATCACGGTGAGTTTTCGGTCGAGTATGCTGGCCGGTTCTCTGCGTGGGAAGGGTCTGCCTCAGCGCCGCCGGACTCACCGCTAGAGATTGTTGGCGTTGTTCGTCAGATCGTGCCTCCAGCGCCGGGCGAGGTGGAGAACCGGCATCAGATTAGTGTTGCTGTGTCTCGCGTGCTCGCGGACCACAAGAATGTGCTAGAAGGCATCGACACAGTAGGGTTCTACTCCTCGGACTTTGCAGGGCTGTCAGGGGCATATTACCGATGGCTACCAGGAAGGCATGAAGGGAAAAAGTTCAAAATAGCTTTTTTGGGTCCCTTCAAACAGCCTTACAGGGGACGGGTTCAAGCCTCTGAGTGGTAGGCGCGCGGTTGTATTCCGAAACGGCGGGCAGGTAGGTGGATGTCCGACAGCGGTAACGCGGTAATTCGCGGGACACCATAGCGAATTCGGTCTGATTTCCCCCCGCCGCACTCAAAGCACCCAGCGGCCTAGAACAGAGGGCTGTTCGCCTCTGGCGCCCACTCGTACACTCGGGGTACCTTGAAAGCCCGGCTGGAAGGCGATGCGTGGGAAGAAACGGGTGCGGCGTGCCGCGATTCCGCGTGTCGTGTCCGCAGGGGGACTCACCTACTCTGACTTCTGATAGAGGATAATGGCGGAACCGGGTTTAGTCTGGATTGTCACGGTTAGGCCTCGCCCCATCAGCTCCTTGCCGGTGGTCTTATTCGACGTGCCGGTGTCCAGGTTCGTGATCTCGTACTCGGCGTGGGGGTCGAGTCCGTGTAGACGCAAAAGGTTCGAGGTTTCTTCGCTTCTGGTGCGCCGGAATGCTTGCACGGCGCCATCGCCCTGCTCGGGCCGGTCGAACTGCCATGCGATCCACTTCTCTTCGGCCAGGCTGTATTCAGTGAGGGGGTAGTAGTCGCCCAACATGCAGTCCGCCACTCGCCGCCACTGCGCGACGAGGCGGCGGTAGGAATCCCAATCGAAGTCCGGCTTTCCGAAATCGCGGGAGCCGATGACGAGAGACGGGCACATGTAGCTGCGGACGCCGTACACGGAATGCTGGTGCTGCGTGTAGCCGACCCCGGTGCCGTAGAACGGGAACCAAAAGGAAAGGCCGTATGTGTGGCCCTGGTTGCCCGTATCGTAACCCAGGTTTGCGTCGAAGGACTGGTAGTCGCTGCGAAGGAGCGGTACGGCGCGGCGGAGCGTCTCCAGATCGTTGCGCCGGCCGCCGGACGCGCAGGTATCTATCCTCATGCCGGGATTACGCCGGAGGAGCTCGTCCCAATACCGCAGGTAGCCCTGGACGTATAAGTTCTCGATGATGCCCTGGCGGTCAGGCGTGTCAGCGCCGCGCCACCAGCCAATCGGGTCGGTGTTGAAGTCGGAGCGATAGAAATCAACGCCCTCCTCCTTGATGATTGTGTCCATGCGGTCGATGAGCCAGTTGCAGACGTCCTCGTCGGCAAGGTTCAGAAGCGCATCACGCCGGTTGATCAGCAGGTTCTTCTCCGTCATGACGTACTTGGAGTAGTCGCCGTTGCTCACCAGCATCTCGGGATGCTTGTCGTAGAGCCAAGTGCTCTGCCGGGCGCGCTCCGGCTCGAACCAGAGGATCAGCTTGATTCCGTTGGCATGCGCGTGGTCGCTTATCGCCTTGATGCCTTTGGGGTATCGGGACCGATCCACTTCCCACGTGCCGGTATTCCACCAGTCGCCGCCGCACGGATACCACAGGGACCCGGCATCTACCCACAGGTAGTCGATCTTGACCTTCTCCCTGACCATCAGGTCGATGGTTTTGTCGTCACCGCCGACGGCATAGATAGGTTTGACCGGTTTTCCGTCGGGCCCGGGGAGATTGTGCGCGAGCATCCACCGCCGCCAGATGTTCTGCGAGCGAACCACATCGTCTCCGTCGTAGAACATCAGGGCAATCAGCGGCGTACGGATCTCCTCGCCGGGCTTGAGGTACATGCGCGTCAGTTCCTGACCGGCGGTGATATGCAGGCCCTTGTCTTTATCCCTGACGAAAGACGTTGCCCACTGACCGGGCCATCCGACGGCAAGGATGATCCCACCCCCGGGCATGTGCAGGTTGTAGTACGGGAAGTTGCCGTTCGTGGGGCGCCCGCCGACGGGGACGAACCGGTGCTCAGCGCCGGGCTCGATCGTTATCTCGTACGGCCGATAGCTGTCCGGCGTGCAGGAATCGCCCTTGATGCCGCGCAGGACGAACTCGCCTTTGTCAGTTCGCTGGAATGTTGTGTCGAGTCCCTGTATGGCCTCGATGAGCGGCGTATTCT
>CAZJXV010000031.1:0-21211 GCA_964550015.1 uncultured Verrucomicrobiota bacterium | reverse complement strand
GTGATCACGTCAATCTTGCCGAGCACGCCGCAGTGCTCGTGCACGCCCTTGCCGCGCTTGCCGATGAAGCCGGTGGCGTGCGAGTCGTCCACCATCACCAGCGCGTCGTACCGCTCCGCCAGCGCCACGATCTCGTCGAGCTTCGCGAGGTCGCCGTCCATCGAAAAGACCCCGTCGGTCGTGATCATCCGGAACCGCTTGTCCTGGTGCAGCTCCAGCTTCTGCTCGAGGTGCGTCATGTCCGAGTGCTTGAAGCTGTCCTGCTGCGCCTTGCACAGCCGGATGCCGTCCACGATCGACGCGTGCACGAGCCGGTCTGCGATGATCACGTCCTCCTCGCCCAACAGCGCCTCGAACACGCCCGCGTTCGCGTCCATGCACGACGGAAACAGGATCGTGTCCTCCGTCCCCAGAAACGCCGTCAGTTTCTGCTCAAGCTCCCGGTGAATGTCCTGCGTGCCGCAGATGAAACGCACCGACGACATCCCGTAGCCACGCGCCTCCAGCCCCTCGTGCGCCGCCTTGATCACGTCCGGGTGCGACGAGAGCCCGAGGTAGTTATTCGCGCATAAATTGATGACCTGCTGCACCGCGGCGCCCTCGGGAAACTCGACCTCGATGTCCGCGCCCTGCGCCGAGTGAATGAACCGTTCGTCCTTGTACAGCCCGGCCTCGCGCGTGGAGCTCAGCTCGGCCGTGTAGAACTCCTGCGCTTTCGTGCTATAGGCCATTGTTGCCTCCTCGTCGCGGCCCCCGTCCCTACTCGCCGCCGATCTCTTTCGCAAGTTCAACAATCTTGTTGACCGTATCGAATGCCTCCGGCGTCGCCTTCGCGTTCGGAATCTCGATGTTGCACTTCTTCTCCAGAAACACCTTGAGCGACACCATCGAGAACGAGTCCACGATCCCCCCGCTGATCAACGGGGTGTCGTAGCCGATCTCCTCGTCGTCATCTTCCTCGAGATACTCGTTCTTGACGTACTCGAGCACCACGTCCTTCAGCTCCTCGGCCATAGCTCCTCCTTTCGCCCCTAGTCCTCGTCGTCCTCAAGTGTCGAAATGTCCCCGATCGGCTCCCCCCACTCCTGGGCACGCAGCACGCGACGCAGGATCTTGCCGCTGCGCGTCTTCGGAAGCGACTCCACGAACTCGATCTCCTGCGGCATCGCCAGCGGCGAGAGCCGCTTGCGCACGAAGTTCATGATCGCCAGCTCGAGCTCGTCGCCCGGCTCATAGCCCTGCTTGAGCGTGACGAACGCCTTCACCACCTCCATGTTCACCACGTCCGGCTTGCCCACCGCCGCCGACTCGGCCACCGCCTCGTGCTCGAGCAGCGCCGACTCGATCTCGAACGGCCCCACCAGGTGCCCGCCGGTGTTGATCACGTCGTCGTCCCGGCCAACAAACCAGAAATACCCCTCGGCGTCAATGCTCGCGCGGTCGCCCGTGATGTACCAGTTCTTGTGAAACTTGCCGTAATAGGTGGCCGTATTGTTCCAGTACGTCCGCATAATCGAAGGCCAATACGGCCGGATCGCGATCAGCCCTACCCGGCCCGGCTCGGCAATCGGCTCGAGCGTCCGCAGGTCGAGCACCCCCGCCGTGATCCCCGGAAACGCCTTCCCCATCGAGCCCGGCCTGATCTCCATGCCCGGGTAATTCGAAATCAGTATCGAACCCGTCTCCGTCTGCCAATACGAGTCGTGAAACGCCAACCCGTACGCCTCCTTCGACCACACCACCGCCTCGGCGTTGAGCGGCTCGCCCACGCTGACCAGATGCCGCAACGACGACAGATTGTGCCTCTTCGCCGCCACCGTCCCGTCGCGCATCAGCAACCGGATGGCCGTCGGGGCCGAGTACCAGACACTGATCCTGTACCGCTCGATCAGCTCGTACCACGCCGCGCTGCTGAACCCCCCGTCGTAGATCACCTGCGTGACCCCGTTCGACCACGCGCCGATGATGCCGTAGCTCGTGCCCGTCACCCAGCCCGGATCCGCCGTGCACCAGTACACGTCGTCCGGGCCGAGGTCCAGCACCCACTTCGCCGTGACATGCTGCTGCACCAGCGAGCCGTGCACGTGCAGCGCGCCCTTCGGCGGGCCCGTCGTTCCCGACGTGTAATGCAGCACCGAGGGCGTCTCCTTGACCGCCGGATACACCTCGAACTGCTCCACCGCCTCGGCGCCCTCCAGGTCGAACGCCGTCTCGCCCTCTTTGAGCTTGCCTTCGACCGCGTCAACCACCACCACGTGCTTGAGCGCCGGCAACTCCCCAAGAATTCGCCGCACCTTCCGCACGTGTCGCATCGTCGTCAACACCGCCACCGTGCCCGCGTCCTTGAGACGCGTGACGAGCGATTCCGGACCGAACGCGCTGAACAGCGGCTGGGCGATCGCGCCAAGCTTGAGGATCCCCAGAAACGCAATATACAGGTCCGGAATACGGTCCATGAAAACGCAGACGCGGTCCCGTACCCCGATCCCAAGGCCCTTCAGAAACTGCGCGTACGTGTTCGTCCCGAGGCGCAACTGGTCGAAGGTGTACGCCTTCTCCTTCCCCTCGGAGTTCCGCCAGTACATCGCCACCTTGTCGCCGAGGCCCTGCGCGCAGATACGGTCCGTGCAGTACGCCCCGATGTTGATCGTGTCCCCCTCGGTGTAGCCGAGATCGGCTTCCGCGACAGACCAGTCGAAGTCCCGCACCCGCTCGCTGTAAGGTCCCATGTTACCCATGCGTTGCCCCGTTCCTCCGCTCGACGCTCGCCGGCTACTCATCGTTCCCCTCAAGGACCGCCACCGCTGTCGCTATATCGCCCGAATGCGACAACGACACGAAAACGCCCGCCACCCCGCGCTCGCGCGCCACCTCGTGCGCCCGCCCGTGCAGCGCCAGCCCGGGCCGCCCGCCCTCGTCGAGCACAACCTCGATGTCCAACCACGAAATGCCCTCGCCTCCGTCGGCGCCCAGCGCCTTGAGAAACGCCTCCTTCGCCGCGAAGCGGGCCGCGTAACTCTCGAACCGGCGACGCTTGCCCTCGCAGTAGTCCACCTCGGCGCTGCAAAAGATGCGTGCCAGAAAGCCGTCCCCGTGCCGGCGGCACTCCCGCTCCATGCGGCCGACCTCGACGATATCGGTACCGATCCCTTTGATCATCCCGCAGCTCAACAACGGTGACGCCTTTGGGCAGTGCGGAATGCCGCGACCGCTTCGTGCCGCAGTACCCATCCCCGCAGGCGGAACAAGTGAAAGCCCCTCCGGGAAACTACCCCTATACCGGCCCGCCGCCCATCCTGTCAACCCCCTTCGGCCCGCCACCTGTGCCGGGCCCTCCGCGCAAACCTGCGAATGCCGAAACAGACCTTGACCGCGCGGCCGAAAAACGATATACTTGCACGAGAGTTGTTGCACGGTTCATGTGGACCTACGCGCGGACCTCCACAACGGTCCGGCCCGTCGGCTCACTGGGGAGACCAAGACCCATGACGCGCACGCACCCATGTTTGTCCGCAATCTACCTGCTTGCCGTCACAGGACTTACCGCTGCATATCTAACCACGGCCCACGCTGACGTCGTGCCCACCGACGGGATGGTCATCACCGTGGACACCGTGCTGGCGGCCGGCACCTACCATCTGCCGAACGGCATCACGATCGGCGCCTCGGGCATCACGGTCGAGGGCAACGGCACGGTCATCTACGGCGACGACACCGGCAACGGCCTGTCCTGCAACGGCTACAACAACGTCACGGTGCGCACCCTGACGATCCGCGACTACTTCCACGGAATGCACTTCTACAACTGCGACGACCTCACGGTGACCGCCTGCAACGTGTGGGACACGCCCGAGCTGCCCGAGGGAAGTATCTTCCTCAACATTTTTGACGGCCCGAACGGCTCGTACGCGCACGCGATGTGGTTCCGCTACTGCGACCGCGCCACGATCTCCAACAACGACACCAGCGACCAGCAGAACGGCATCAGCCTGTTCGACTGCACCTACGCGCTCGTCGAGTACAACGAATCGTCCTACAACACCGGCTGGGGCATTTCGCTCTACAACACCGATTACTCGACCATCCAGAACAACACGGCCGACTACTGCACGCGCGACTACTATGGCTGGAGCGGCGCCGATGCCGCCTCGCTGCTGATCGTGTACGGCTCGAGCAACAACCAGGTCCTCGACAACAGCCTCGTCGGAGGCGGCGACGGCGTGTTCCTCGCTGGCGCCACGCACAGCCTGCAGAAGAAACCGAACAACTACAACTACTTCGCGCGCAACGACTGCTCCGACAGCCCGAACAACGGCTTCGAGGGCACGTTCAGCCAGGGCAACGTATTCGAGGACAACGTCTCCGACGGCTCGAACTACGGCTACTGGCTCGGCTATTCCTATGACAACGAGATCCGAAACAACCAGGCCAACAACTGCAGCACCGCGGGCATCGCCATCGAGCACGGCCGCAACAACACGATCGAGGGCAACACGTTCAACAACAACGGCACGGGGATCCGGCTGTGGACCGACGATGACAGCAGCCTCCTCGCCGTCTATCCCGAGGCGGCCGACTCCTACGGCTACACGATCGAGAACAACACGGTGATGGGCAACGCATATGGCCTCTATTCGGAGGCCGACACCTCAAGCCGGCCCGACCTCGAATGCTACGACTACACCGTCACCGGCAATACCTTCGCCGACAACGCCTACGGCATCCGCTTCATCAAGACGCATTCCAGCACTCTGCGCACCAACGCCCTCGAGAACAACACGATATGGGGCCTCATGCTGGAATGGAGCCCCGACAACGTCATCTATGACAACCGGTTCGAAAACGCCGCCAACGCAAGCGACAACGACACCAACACGTGGAACATCAGCAAGACGGCGGGCCTGAACATCGTCGGCGGGCAGTATCTGGGCGGCAATTTCTGGTCGGACTACGGCGGCGTGGACACCAACAGCGACGGCCTCGGCGACACCGAGCTTCCCCACACCTCGGGCGGCAACATCGTCACCGGCGGAGACAACCTGCCGCTGCTGCCGGTCACCGACACAGACGGCGATGGGCTGGCCGACGAGTGGGAGATGACGCACTTCGGCAACCTCGACCAGGGAGCGGATGACAATCCGGACTTCGACGGCCTGATCAATATGGACGAGTATACGCACCACAGCGACCCGAACGATCCGGACACCGATGACGATGGGCTGCAGGACGGTGACGAAGTGCACCTCTACGGCACGGACCCGGCCGACGACGACACCGACGACGACGGCCTCGATGATGGCGATGAGGTCGCCCTCGGCACCGAACCGCTCGATTGGGACTCCGACGACGACGGCATGGCTGACGGTTGGGAGGTCGCTCACGGCCTCAATCCATTAGCCGACGACGCCGCGGCGGACCCTGACGGCGACGGCCTCGACAATCTCGGCGAACATGCCGCCCACACGGACCCCCACAACGAGGATACCGACTCCGACGGCTTTTCGGACGGCGAGGAGGTTGCCGCGAATTCAAATCCGCTCGACCCTTACAGCTTCCCCGTGGGCTGGCTTACGCTTGCATCCGATCCCTGCTACTTCCCGTACACGGACGTCGTTACGCCACCGTCCCCCGACTACTGGCCTCGCTCGAACCTCAGCGTCGTGGCCGCGAACGGCAGGATCTACTCCGCAGCCGGCTATGGCCCGCGCGACTATACCGACTCGGACGGCACAACGTACCACGCAAACCGCCAATCGGGCCTGAGCATCTACACCATTGCCACCGGCACCTGGGTGTCGGCACGCTGGAACGGCACGGGCCCGACGGGCTACAACAACGGCAACGGCGCCGCCGGGCCCAGCGAGTCCCAGGGCACGTACACCGGCAACAATCAGGCGTTCGCCTACGACCGCGATTCCGACGGCACGAAAGAGATCTTCGTCTTCGCCGGCTACCCAATCTGGGACGGCGTCTTCTGCATGTATGACCCGGACACCGACCGGTGGTCGAACTCCGCCGTCCGCCCGCCCCATTCCGGAGGCGGCTACCGCGGCTCGTACCATGCGACCGCCCTCGAATGGAACGGCACGGCCTACGCCTACGGCGGCAGGTACAACGGCCCGGATGCCGACACGTTCTACACGTATGACATTGCCGCCGATACCTGGACTGAGATGCCCGACGGGCCGCTCAAGATGCGGGAGCATTGCGGCGAAATCGTGGGCGACACCATGTACCTCATCGGCGGCAATCAAGACGAGATTGACTATTCCACCGGCGTGGTGAAGTACAACCTCCTCAGCGGCGCCTGGGACGCGGCGTCCGCCACCCCGATACTCGTCGGCGTCAACAAGGCCGCATCGGTCGCGTACGACGACAAGATCTACGTCACCGGCGGGACTGACTCTTCGGGCGAGAGTACCGACCTGATTCAGGTCTATGACCCTGGAACGAACTCGTGGGTCACGACGTTTCCCCTCCCCGATCCAAGAAGCCGCCACGGCGCGGTCGTCGTCGGTACGACCCTCTACATCGTCGGCGGCTACGGGCCCGACGGAAGCGGCTCGGAGGAAAACAAGTCCGAGCTGTTCGCCGTGAACCTGGCCACGATCGCCCTGCCGAGGGCCCGCGTGGAGTCCCCGCCCGGCGTGCAGTCCGATCTCGTCCCGATTCCGTATCGCCTGTTCGATATTGACGCCAGCACGTGCTCGGTCCTCGTCGAGTACTCCGACGATGGCGGCTCGACCTGGTACCCCGCGACGATGGGGCCCGGCGGCGAGGGCACCACCTCGCTCGCCTCGGCGGTCACGGGCGTGTCTCACACCTTCGTCTGGGATTCCGTCACCGACATCGGCTACACGGCCCCGCAAGATGTCCGAATCAAGATCACGCCCTCCGATTCAAGCACCGGGTTCGCCGACGAGACCGAGAGCTTCATCGTGGCAAATGGCGACTCCGACGGCGACGGCCTGGCCGACGCGTGGGAGCTCACCTACTTCGGGTGCCTCTCCCACACGGCCGAAGGCGACGACGACGTGGAAGGCCCCGACGGGATGACCAACATCGAGGAGCAGACCGCCGGCACCGACCCGACGGACCAAGACTCGTGCTTCCGAATCGTCACGATCGGCACCGGCAGCACGACTATCGTCTGGACGACGGTCCACGGCAAAACCTACGTCGTCCAGCACTGGGACGGCACCCCGGACGGCGCCTTCGGCCCCGCCCCTGACTGGGCCGACATCCCCGAAAGCCAGGTGACGGAAACCGATGGCGCGCCTGGCGACGAGGACGTCGAGTCGTGGACCGACGACGGCACCTCCTCCGCCGGCACCTCCGCCACCGGCAGCCGCTTCTACCGGATCCGGCTGGTCGAAGAGTAGACCCGGAGAGGGCCGGTGACTTCTCCCTCACCCATGCCCCGCTCTGCCCGGCCGACAGAGGCAGAGAGCCCCTTGACCTGCAGCCCGACAGGGTGTACAGTAATGTACACGTTCGCACGGCAGTTCGTCACACCGCGCAACCGAATCAGGAGAGAGAACCCGTGACTTCCTTCGCCCCGCTCGGCATCAGATCACTGGCCCGGACAACGACCGCCGCCCTCGCGATGCTGGCGGCAGTCGCGGCGCCTGGTGTCGCCGCCGACCCCACCGACCTCAACGTGACCCTCATCGAACGGACACCACGCTACGACTACGATGCCGCCAAGAACAACCCGGAGCCCGGCGACGTGGTGACCTTCCACGGCCACATCAAGAACTGGGGCGACACCGCCCACGCCTCCGTCCAGTACCGGTGGCAACTCGACGACGTCACCGTCGAAAACGGCACGCTGGCGAACGTGGCCGCCGGAGAAGAGCGCGTCGTCACGCGCCAGTGGACCTGGCAAGCCGGCAACCATCGCATCAAGCTCACCGTGGACCCGAACGGCCTGATCGCCGAACGCAGCGAAACGAACAACGAGATCGAGGACCGCACCAACGGCATCATCGTCGGCTTCTGGGTCGAGCAGTCGGTCTACGACTACTTCCACCAGTACCAGTACATGCTCCCCGGCGTCGGCTCCAACTCCTGGCAGGACTGGGGCCAGCGCCAGATGGCCAAGTGGAACGAGCTCTGCGAAAACGCCGTCTGGCCCATCTCGCCGCAAGGCGTGCTCGACCGCGTGCGCATAGACAAGATCGTCGTCGTGGCCGATGGCGCCTTGCCGATCAACGGCGGCCTGCCCACCAACCACCCGGACCGCGACGACAAGACCGTGGACATGATGTGGGGCTTCCCGGCCACCTTGCTCGACGGCTCGATGTACTCAAACCACACCAGCACCAGCGAGGACAACGCCTTCTACATCGAGAAGTCCCTCGTCCACGAGCTCGGCCACGCGCGCTACCTCATCGACTCCTACGGCTGGGACGTCCACAACACCGCCTCCCACCACCAGGTCCAGATCTACGAAGGCGCCACCTACGTCGCCGGCAGCGCCTACATGCCCTTCATCGCCTGGGGCGAAGTGCTGCGCTACAACACCAGCGGCGGCGTCATGAGCGGCCCCTACGGCTTCCAGTGGTCGCCCTACGAAGCCGCCGCCCTCAACCTCATCGCCGGCCAGCGCGCCACGTGCGGCAACTACAACTCCCCCTGCAACATCGGCGTCTTCCTCCAGGACCTGCCCCAGAACAACCACATCCGCTTCGTTGACCAGTTCGGGCACTCCCGCGCCGGCGCCAACGTGCGCGTCTTCCAGGCCGAGAGCGGACCCGGCTGGTACGGCAAGACCATCGACACCGCCTACGACCTCGAATTCACCACCGACACCGTCGGCTACGCCCACATGCCCCGAAACCCGTTCACCGACGGCCTCATCCGACACACCTACGGCATCGCCAACGGCGTCATGGTCCTGCGCATCGAGCACAACGGCCAGATCTGGTACCGCTTCGTCGAGGTCAGCGACTTCAACATGGAGTACTGGAAGGGCAACACCGACCACGCCTACTACACCATCGAGATCGTGGGCAACGAAGGCGTTGACGCCGACCACGACGGCCTGCCCGATGTCTGGGAGATGCAGATCGTTGACCACGACCCCGACGACGATATCACCGCCATCGAGGACGTGCTCCCGGCCGACGACTTCGACGGCGACGGCAAGACCAACGAGGAGGAGCACCTCACGGAGACGGACCCGACCGACCCCGCCTCCCTCTTCCGGATAACACGCATGTCACCCGGCAGCATGACGATCGAGTGGACCAGCACCCCCAGCCTGACGTACACGGTCCTGTACAGCAACTCCCCCTACGCCCCGGCCCACCAGTGGTACGTGGCCGAATCGGACATCCCCGCCTCCGGCACAGGCACCACGGCCTGGACCGACACCACCGCCACCGAGGGCGTGACCGAGAGATACTACAAGGTCATAGCGCACACGGACTGATCGCGCACACCCCAAATCGCGCGCGCGTTCAGCAAGAGACCGAGAGAACGGGCCTGCGCGCCTGCCCGCCTCTGGCAGCCTGCTGAAAAACCAGCGTCGCTCGGATCGTCGTGCCACCAGGGCCGTAGGCCCGGCAGGCGGTAGCCTGGGGCGTAAGCCCCAGGTCCACGACCAGAAAACACACAATCCGAGCCCCGGAGGGGCGGCAGAAGCATCTCGAAAGCTGCGACGGCTTGTCGGAGCAGCCTGCTAGTACGCTCCTGTCGGCGGCAACGCTCCGGCTACGATCAGCAATACTCCGGTTGCCATCGGCATGGCGTCAAATAGCCGCACCGGACAAGTTTCTCCTTGAAATCCGGCCCCTTCCGGTGTATACTTATAGCCTGGATTCAGCGGTATCGGGCTTGCCATGTCATAGTGTAACTGGCGAGCAGTGTTGACATTCGTCCATCACACGACCCAAGCCTGAGAAGCCGTTGTCCAAGGGGGTGACTTGATGCGTATGTCGGCTGATAGGCCGCGGCAGGCTGTCGCCGGAATGCTCCGCAATCTTGGGAGGCCCGCTGCCAGCTTGGCCTTCGTCTTCATGCTCGCAGCGAACCCGGCCCCGGCGCAGCCGTACGGCACCGGTCAGAGGCCCCCGACGCCCAAAGAGCAGGCATACATCGCCAAACACGTCACCGAGGTGACCCATGTCACCCCGAGCGCGCTGGCTGTCGCCAGGCGCGTGTCCGAACGCCGTCTGCGCGTTTCCGAACGCCCTCGGCGCGGGAACGTCCGGTCCCGAGGCAACGTCGCGCGCCTCGAGACGTCGGCCGCGCCCCTGACGGCATCGGACGCAGACGGCACGGCCACCGCCGTTTCGCCCTCCGCCGTGGACAACAGCACCCTGTCCTTCTTCCCGCCGATCCGGAGCCAGGGCTCGTCCGCCTCCTGCGCCGTCTGGTGCACGTGCTATTACTTCGGCACCTACACGCAGGCACGCGACGAAGGCTACGACGTCTCCGGCGGCGACAACGCCTACATCCAAAGCCCCGGCTTCATGTACCCGCTCGTCAACGACGGCCGGCCCAGCGGGGCCAACGCCCAGCACGTCCTGACGCGCCTCTCTGACATCGGCTGCGGCAGTTGGGCCACCATGCCCTTCGATCCCCTGGACTACACCACCTGGCCGACCGAGGCCGCCTGGGTCGAAGCGCTCCCGTGGCGCACCAGTGCGTCACACATGATAGACGGCGGCTCTCAGGCCGGCCTCGACGCCATCAAGCAGAACCTGGCCAACGGCGTCATCTCCGTCGTCGGCTTCGCCATCTACGACACCTTCTACACGCAGTATCCGAACGACGCCCTCGGCATCAACAACCGCGTCTACTACGCGCCCGACGGCCCCATAACGAGCAGCCACGCCGTCACCATCGTCGGCTACGACGACGACCGCAGCTACGTGGACCACCGCGACGGCCAGACCCACTACGGCGCCTTCCTCATCGCCAATAGCTGGGGCCCGAACTGGGGCTGGTACAACAGCACCGGCTCCGGCACCAAGGGATTCTTCTGGGTTGCCTACTCCATGTTCATCGAGCACACCTTCGGCCCGCAAACCTACTACAACACCGATCGGCCCCTGTACCGCCCGAAGCTCTACGCCGTCGCCGGCCTCAACCACCAGCGCCGCGCCCGCTTGACCTACAGCGGCGGCATCGGCCCCACCGCCGCGCCCGAGTTCACCGGCCCCAACGCCATAGACCGCGACGGCGGCACCTTCTACTCCATCACCGACGCCAAGCGCGTCGCCGTGGACCTCACCGACGGCACCTACCTGTTCGAGCCCAACGTGCCGAAACAGGCCTTCGTCAGACTCGACGTGATCCCCGAGGCCTACGTCAGCGGCACCATCACCAGCGCCGACTTCCTCTTCGACTTCGACGGCGATGGCGTATTCGAGATGGTCTCCTCCACCGACCCCACCGTGACCGTCGCCCCGGGCGAGACCGGCTACGCCACCGCCGACGTCGTCTACGAGCCCCCGCCCCCCTTCGGCATCATCGCGATCGAGCGCGCCGCCGCCAACCCCGCCTGGGTCGAAATCACCTGGCAGGAAGAACCGGGCATGACACACTCGGTCCTATGGACCGCCGACCCGCCCGGCGGCGCACGCACCTGGGACACGTTGAACGGCCAAGCCCTTGACGACATCGTAGACAACGGCAACGGCACCTGGACCTGGACCGACAAAGGCACAGACCCCCACATGGGCGGCCAGGCGCCCGGCGACGTCCCCGCCCGATACTACATCGTCCGCGCCGACTAACCGGCGCCTTTCCCTTTACCGACCACGCCATCTCTTCCCCCGAGAAGCACCGTGCCCGCCCCTGAGGCGAACAGGAGCACCAAAAGAACACTTGACATGCCAGGCACGATTATGGTAAATTTCTCATATAATGTTCGGGTCTCAGGGTCGTGCAGTAGTCAATTCCCAGGTCGCGCCACAGCTCGTGAGCACAGCAGGCAGATCAGTTCCTAAGTAGGCCCTGGACAGGACATCTCCACTGCTTCCCGGCGGCCGGCTGAACGAGTCCTGGGGAAGCCACTTACTAGGGAGGGGAGAACGATGTTAAAGGTCACTCTGACAGTTGCGCTTCTCCTGCTGCTGGTGACGCCGGCGACAGCGGACGTCTGGCAAATGAAGCAGCGCGACATGCACAACACCGGCCGGGCCGATTTCAGCCCCGCGAAGGACAACACGATCTTCGACACCATCATATGGCAGACAAAGGCCAGCGGCTCCTCCGGCAATGCCGTCCGATTCCTGACCTCCTCGATGGCGTTCTACGACGGGGCCGGGCCGGACGGTGCCGACATCATCATAGGCGTTGTAGGCGGCTGGGGTTGGGAAGGCCTGGAGGCGATGGATCGTCACACTGGCGCAAATCTCTGGAGCAGCGAAAAGTTCCCCAACGAGTGGATCCGCAAGTCCAGCCCTGCCTTCTCCAACGACGGGGCGTGTGTCTGCATCGCTGACACCGCGAACGTCCACGGCATGGAAACTGTCGCAGGGCCTACGGCCGGCCGGTGGGACAACACGGGCGATACAACCCCCAGTCACCTGAGCAGAACCTACCCGACGGTTGCCCCCGACGGCCGGATCTTCCTGCACCAGGATGGTGACAGGCCATACGCGGGAACGGACCTGCCGGGCGCGATGATCATGGAGAGTTGGGCCGCCGAGACCGCCAGCGCCTGCTGGACCAGCGATCCCGTGCTCTACCAGGACGGTCCCACGCTCAAGGTTGTCGGCGCCGGCTGGACGACGTTCGTCCGGTGCTGGGACGGTGACAGCGTAGCGGGCACCGAGCTGTGGTCCACCGCGACGGCCGCGCCGACACGCGCGACCCCGACGATCGACCCGGCCAACGGCAACATCTACGTGCCCGCCGCAGAGGACACGGGCGACACCTACATCGTCGGCCTCGACAAAAACGGCGGCACCCTGCCGGGCTGGGGAGGCGCGACGTCCAAGGTGGTTCATGTCAAGGGAGCGGGCGAAACCCAGATCCCTGCGTCGGCCGGCTGCCTGAGCCACGACGGGGCGACCTACTACTTCCAGGGGATAAACGCCGGGGGCACGGGCAGGCTCTTCGCCGTCAACACCGCCGACGGCACCCTGAAATGGTCCTATGATACCGGAAGCACATCCGGCGGCCAGTCGCTCCTGGAGGGCTCGTCGCCCATAGTGACGCCGAACGGCGTACTCATCGTCGGCAACAACCAGGGCAACACCTACTATGCGGTCGCCGATGACGGCACCCAGGGGACGTTGCTCGACACGCTTCCGCTGCCCGACGGCTGCGCATGCACGAGCGCAATCATGGCCGACGACGGCAAGCTCTACATATCCTTTCGGGCCGACGTCGAAGGCACCATGGGCGATTGGTACACCGCCTTCCAGCTCTCCGAAGGCGGCGGCCTACCGGGTGATGTGGACGGCAACGGCGTCGTCGACGGCCTCGACCTCACCGCCGTGCTCACCGCCTGGGAAACCGAGCCGGGCGACCCCCTCTGGGACCCGGACGCCGACCTCGACGACAACAACATCGTTGATGGCCTGGACCTGACCGAGGTGATCTCGAACTGGACGACGGCCACGGCCGCGCCGGAGCCGGCGGGTGCGAACTCGAATGCGAAGCCCGACCGGCGCAACGGCAACGTCGGCCGCGGCGCCGGCAACGTCAAGAAGCAGAAGTAGCTCATCCGGAAGACGTTTCAAGGTAGCAGCCCTCGGGCGGCGCCTTACGCTACTCCTCAACCGGCGTGAACTCTTCGGGCGACGCGAAGAACCACCGCTTCTCGTTGCCGCCTACTTGTCCGTCGCCACGTCGAGGCCACCGATATTCTCACCCTTCGGCCCCGCGCGAAGGCACGGAGAACCCGGCGCTAGCCGGTATGAACCGTCTTGTTGTTTCAGCACTCGAGGGTCTTGCTGAATGTCCAACCCGCCCGGCGCACAAAGCTCGTAGTTGAAGACGCTGTTGCCCCACACACAGTTGTACGAAAGATCCGCAAGATCGCCGTCGGGACGGTCCGTAATCCTTCCGTTACAGATGCCCTTCCGGTTGAGAATGAATATGTTGAGCGTCACCCTCGGTGAAGCGTGATCGTAGACGCGTAAGCCGCAGAAGTTGTGCTGAGAAAAGTTCGCCCGAACGATCGGTACGGTACCAGGATCAGACACGGCGATCCCGTCGTAACCATTACCCTCGCAAATGTTGCGGTCGATGCTGCCCGAGGCCTGAGCGAAGACGTAAATGCCGCTCTCCCGGTTACCGCGGCAGACGTTCGCCCGGAGCAGCGGGGATGTTCGTGTACCACACACCGCAATGCCGCTGGCGCCGTTGGCTTCACACGTGTTGCCTTCGAGCGTTCCTCCAGCCCCCTTCGCAACGAAAAGACCCCTTTCACCGTTTTTTTCGCACCTGTTGGAGATAACCTTCGGTGCCGCGCCCACACCGCTCACAATGATTCCGTCCAAGCCGTTGCTGTGGCACGTATTCCCCCTGATTGTTCCGGTAGCACCAAATCTAAAGAAAACGCCGTTCATGTCGTTGCTGGCGCACGTGTTGTCAGACACTACCGCGCGTGTCCCCTTGCCATAGGCAGCAATACCGGTATACCCGTTGTTGTCGCATGCGTTGCCGTCGATCGTCCCGCACGTCCCCTTCTGCAACAGGATGCCCCATCGGCGGTTCTTGCGGCAGGTGTTGTTGCGGATCGTCACTTCGCTTTTCGAGCCGACGACCATGATGCCGGAGCCGGTGGCGCGCTCGACGAGGCAGCCCTCAATCGTCGCCGTGGAGTTGTAGATGTAGAGTACGTCACGCTCCTTCAGCTTCGAGCCGCGCCGACGCGCGCCCGCCGAATAGCGAAGGGTCAGGTCCTTTATCGCAGCGGCCTTGAGGCCCTTGGCAACAACCGCGTTGTCTTTCGGGCCAATGATGATGCAATCGTCGCGCTTCTCGCCCTTGAGCGTCACGCCGTCCTTGAGCCGGACGGTCTCGCGGTAGGTTCCCTCCTTCACAAGGACCGTGTCGCCGGCCTTGGCGACGTTCATTGCCGCGCCGATTGTCGCGTAGTCACCACCCGACTTGGCCACAGTGATCGTGTCCGCAACGCCGTAGGGCGTGGCGACCAACGACAGAATGATGGTGAAGAGAATAGCATTTCGCCACATCGGGGAGTCCTCCCCGCGTGAGATCAGATCGGCCCTCTACTTGAATTATAGCACAACACCCAGCGCCGGAGACATCGCAACAATGCCCGGCCTTGCCCTACTGCTCGACCGGCTCGAACTCCTCGGGCAGCGCAAAGTACCACCGCTTCTCGTTGCCGCCGCCCTCGGAGCAGATCATCGTCCCGTCCTCCCACACCGCGACGTCCCAGACCTGGTGGCCGCGTGGGTTGTACTCGCTCTGCCAGTGCGACAGCAGCGTCTCGCCCGTCGGGTTATAGACATCCACGCCGAGCTGCGTGCCGACGTACACGTTGCCTTCCGGCCCGAACTCGACACCGATCGGCAAGTGCCGGGTCTTGATGCAGCGCGTCGCCGAGAATGTCTTCCCTCGCGGGTCGAAGTTCAGCAGCCACACGCCCTTCGCGCCCTGGTCCACCAGCGCCACCCGCACAAGCTCGCCCTCGCTCCGTGCCGCAATGCCCGTGATCTGCTCCCCTACCGGCCCGTCGGGGAAGCCGATGAACGTCGCCAGATGCGTGCCGTCCGGCTCGAGGACCTGGACCCGCTTGTTGCCTCTGTCGCTCACGTAGATGCGGTCGTCGCCGTCCACGGCGATCCCGAACGCGCGGTAGATCTTGCCCGGCTCATCGGTCGGTTCGTTTGAGCCGCCGAAGTGACCCACGATCCGCGCCTTCTCCGGATCGATCACGATCACGCCGCGTGCGTCCCAGCCCACGCACAGCACCCGGTTCTTCGAGTCCACCGCGACGCCGTGCACGCGTCCGCTGCCGATCAGCGCGGTGTCCGCATAGTTGTGCAGCGACCCCTCGGGATCCACGCCGAAGAGCGCGCCCATGTGGTTGTCCACCACGTACTTCGTCCCGTCGGGCCCGTAGGCCACCCCGATCGGCCGGATCAGCCCCCGCCGCACCTGGTGGATCGTCGGCCACACCACGTACTCGCTGCACGCGCTCTCCCGGCCCTCAGCGTCCACCGCGGTCACGACGAGATACGTATGCTCCGCGCGCGCGGCAAGCTCGATCTCGGCCGTGCGCACGTCGCCCGCCACTTCGCGCATGACTTGGAACCTTTCCTGGAAGATGGCGCAGAGCCCGTCGCGGTTGGTGCGGATGCGGAAGGCCTTCGCCGCTCCTTTCGGGTACTCCCACGTGAGCACGGCCTTCTTCGCCTCACTCGCCGCCTCGTCCACGGCCAGGCCCATCGGCGCCGGCGGCGAGCCGAGCGGCGCAATGTTGGTCGGAAACACGTACGTGTACGTCTCGCGGTTGCCGCGCCAGTACGGAATGTTGAACTCCGTCACGTCGAGCAGGTGGAACTCGTTCTGGCCGTTGGCGTATGCGCCGAACATGATGACACACGAGCCGCCCACCACCCACAGCCGGTCGTACGGGTTCGAGCCGAGGTCGAACTCGCCGTTCTCGTCGAGCCGCACCGCTTTCGGTGGGATGCGGCCCATCACCCGGCTCACCACGTTCTGCACCTCGGTCGTGTTCTGCTGCCAGATGAAAAGCAGCGCGTCCGCGAGCGGCTCGCCCCGGTTGTCGAGAAACTTCACGATGTTGTGCTTCGGCATATCGAACAGGTAGATGCCGTAACCCGCGTGGTTGCCCCAGCGCTCGAGCGTCGCGTCGAACGCCGCCGCCTCGTGCTCGCTGAACGCGCCCTTGAGCTTGTACGCATACGCCCCGCCCATCCTCGACGCATGCACTCGTCGGTGATCGGCATACGGGATCTCAATCGTCTTCCCGGTGAAAGGGTCCCTTGCAAGGTTGTCCAAAGACCCCATCCCGATCTGGTAGCTGTCAATCACACCGCACTGGTGCACGAGCTCGTGAATCAGCCCGCCGTCTATCCCGGCCGCATAGCTCTTCAAAATCCCCTCACGCGACCACCCGATTCGCCAGTTCAGGTGCCCGCCGGCCTTCTCGTATGCCTTAACGTCGGGCGAGTCCTTGTCCTTGAAGATCCGGTTGAACCGCACCTCGGCCTGCACCCCGTTCGGCGTGGCGGGGTACCTGGCCAGCTTGAAGTCCTTGCGCCACTGGTCAATGTGCGCCTGGCACCAGTCCTCGAACGAGTACGAACCCACGAGGTTCTTCGTATCGTGGAACGCCTCGTACTCCACGGGCGAGAAGGTCGAGATCGTCAGCACGAACCCGAACGTGCCGTCGCGACGCGTGTTGTTCGCCTCGCACACCTCGGGGACCTTGTTCTCCGCGTCCGCCTCGAACGACACCCAGTGCCGCCCCGTCTTGTACGGCCACGTCACCTCGACCGTGGTCTCCTCGCGCGGCTTGAGCGCAGGCAGCGTGCCCGTCTTGAGCACCGTGTCGTCGAGCTTGAAGATGTAGCCGGCGCGCGGGCTCGCCTTGCCGCCGTTGTTGATCACGTGCGCCGTAAACGTCATCGTCTCGCCCGCCTCGGGCGCGCGCTTCGTGTCCGCATCCGCCTCCTCTTTCGTGAACACCCAGCGCCTCTCGCGCTTCTCCTTCCACAGCTTGGGATCGAGAATCACCGGCACGTTGCCCGGATACTCAAACCCGTAGCCCCCATAGAACGGCATCTGCTGGATGAACGTCACGTCGAGGTCGCACAGGTCCTTCGGCGGACCCAGTGTCTCGGGCTCTTCGCCCCCAAACGCGAACGTCACGAAGCTCATGGCAAGCGCGAACAGAACAGCCCCCATAATGAAGCGATGCATTGTCTCTCCTCCAATCTTGGCGGGTAACTCAAACGCCCATACGACTATCCCACCCCGCCTGCCGCGTCAAGACCGTATCCGGCAGGGTCGGCAGCCGCAGCTTGCGCCGGGGCACACGGCGGCATAGGATGAACCGGCACGAAGGGAGAGAAAGTCCGCCATGCTCCTGGGCGCGCACATGTCAATCGCCGGCGGCGTCCACAAGGCGCTCGAGCGCGGCAAGTCCGTCGGCTGCGACATCATTCAGATCTTCACCAAGAGCTCGAACCAGTGGAAGGCCAAGCCGCTTTCCGACGAGGACCTGCGGCTCTTCAACGAGGCGAAGGCCGAGACCGGCATCACCATCGTCATCGGCCACACGAGCTACCTCATCAACCTCGCGGCGCCCGACCCCGTCACCTACAACAAGTCCCTCGACTCGATGCGCATCGAGCTCGAGCGCGCCGAAGCCCTCGGCCTCCCCCACCTCGTCCTGCACCCCGGCTCGCACAAGGGCGAAGGCGAGCAGGCCGGCCTCAAGAAGATCGCGAGGTCACTCGACGCCGTCCACAAGGCGCTCCCCGGCCTCACAGTGAAAACCGCGCTCGAGATCACCGCCGGCCAGGGCACCGGCCTCGGCTTCCGCTTCGAGCACCTCGCCCGCATCATGGACACTGCAAGAAACCCCGAGCGCCTCAGCGTCTGCTTCGACACCTGCCACGCCTTCGCCGCCGGCTACGATATCCGCACCAAGAAGGCCTACATGGCCACGATGCGTGAGTTCGACCGCGTCATCGGTTTAGAAAACTTGGGCGTCATCCACCTCAACGACGCCAAGAAGGAGCTCGCCTCCCGCATAGACCGCCACGAGCACATCGGCAAGGGTCAGATCGGCCTCGACGGCTTCCGCTGGCTCCTCAACGACACACGGATGCGCCACATCCCCATGTCGCTCGAAACCCACAAAGGCAAGGACCTCAAAGAAGACGTCGAAAACCTCGCCACCCTCCGCTCCCTCATCAAACCCGCCTGAACTCCTGCGCGACCAGAAGAACAGGAGGTCAATCCCGTTGCACGTTCCCAGCACCCCTCCTCACGTTGCCGCGGCCGTGGGCTCCCCTGCCGGACTTCAGCGTCTCCGCCCCTCTCTCAACTGCCTCTGCTGACGTCGGCTCGGACGCGGCAGGTGGCGCTGCGGCAGCCGCCGTTGTCCAGTTGGAGATCACCGCGGTGAGGTCGAGGCCGTCCACGATGCCGTTGCAGTCGAGGTCGGCGAAGGGGTTCCAGAGCGGGTCGCCGGGCGTGGTCTGCCACGCGGTAATGACGGCGGTGAGGTCGAGGCCATCTACGACGCCGTTGCTGTCCACGTCTCCAAAGGCCGCAACCGGGCCAGCTACGCCGCCAAAATTGCCAATCATTTCACCGAAGGAGCACCAGCGGATTTCCCCTTGGCAACCGCTCGAAGTGACGTGAAAGCCCGAAAGCGAGTCCGCAGTTATGATTGCGTCCTGCGTTGCCCGGAAGGCGACAAAACTAGGTCCCCACTCCGCTACTTCCCAAGCGCCGGACTCCGGAAGGATGGCCTCTGCGTCAACATGGGCGCCCGATACCGTGCCTGGGGAGATTGTCCATTTGTCTCCGGCGTGCACCGTGGTGCCTTTAGCCGATCCAAGCTCGACGACATAGGACCACTCATCCCCTTGCCGCGATTCAAGCTGCACCTTGAAGTACTCGAAGAACACCATCTTGGGAGAAGGGGTTGGAGGATCAAGCGGCCCATACGAGACCGGCGCTGGATCCCAGGTGAACGGCGGAAAGGGTGAATCGCCCAATGGTGTTCTCGTGAGAGTCTCTGTGGACGGGTCGAAAACGTACACGTCCCCATGTTGATCCTGCGAGTTTTCGTCTACCCAGTTTTCCCACTTTATGAGGGCGAAGACATCCCGCACAGAATCCCCATTAGTATCGGGCCCGGCTGTCCTGCAGGCATTATGCCCTGAGGGGTAGTTGCAGGCGCCGATCCACCGAGGGGTACCCGATGCCGGAACATACCGGACTGCGAACTTCGGGTCGGCCTCGCGGCCTTCGAAGTTCAGCCCCCACAACTCTATCTTATTTCCTGCGTTGTCACCTTCAGACTTGAGCAAGACGTCCTGGTCCTGATTTCCGTCGTGGTCCCCGATGTCCTGCCACTCGTAGAGGCCCGGCCACAGCAAGTTCTTCCCCGGCCGAGGAACATTAAAGCGATTGACTAAAAGGGCACGCTGGTGATCGCTTCCTTTGTGTCCAAACGCGACAATCTGCCCTACATCGTTGATTCCGGCGGCAACCCCCAAGGACCAGCCAGACAGGGGCGAGATCAGGTCATTGAGGTCGATTATCGCACCATCCCTATACATGACTGCACGGGTGTACCCCGCTGAAGTGTGCGCCCAGCCAACAACCCAGCCCTCGTTGTTGATACTGTATGCCTCGCTTTCCGCCCCACCCAAGGTCCCGAGATCGCTCATTGTCGCCTGGTCGTACAGAAACGCGCGCCAGTAACCACCGCTGGTGATTGCGAGGCCGACAATCTGACCCACATCATTGATGTCCAACGCGGAACTCCCGGTGCAACCGGGAGGCGTCCCGAGGTCGGTCATTCCCCCATTCTGCCAGAGGAAAGCGTGGCCCGTGGCCTGTTCGAAATCATACGACCCGCCCACGACGTGGCCCAGATTGTTGATGCCGCTGGCACCGCTGTTCAGATAACCTTCCAACGTCCCGAGATCCATCGGCACGCCGTTCTGCCATAGACAAGCGCGGTTACGCCCACTTACCGGAAACGAAAAGCCGGCAACATTACTAGCGTCATTTATGCTGCGCACGCCAGTAAATGAGGCGCCAGGGTACGGAGGGAGCTCATTGATTGCATCCCCGCTATAAAGGAAAGCTCTTCGGCTGGTTGAGTAGTCGACATACGACTCCCCTACGACCTCACCTGAGCTGTTGATGTCCCAGGCAACGCTATTCACATCGCCACTGAGTGTGCCGAGGTCGATCATCTCGGCCGGACGATTAGGTGACCACAGAAAAGCGTGCCACTCGCCGCTGATGTCGGCGCTGTACTCGGCCCGGCCGACGACCCAGCCGGAGTTGTTGATAGCCAGCGCCTCGCTACGCATGCCGCCGAGCGTACCGAGGTCAATGACGGCATACTCATACTCCTCAACGGCCGCGACGCGAGGAGAGAGACACAGCAGCACTAGCATGGCAAGCCCTAGGGCTGCGTTCCGAGAATGGCGCGAACTCATGGCCGATCTCCGTCTGTTGTGACAAGAGCCCCTTTCACTCCGAATCCTCTCGC
>CAZJXV010000030.1:0-21837 GCA_964550015.1 uncultured Verrucomicrobiota bacterium | reverse complement strand
CGCCCCGCCGGGCCCGGCCCCCTGAAAAACCTTGTCAACTCGGCTCATCCGTGTACGCTTGCTCATGGCCATCCCTCCTTGTTTGTTGTTCAAACTGGGGTATACACCCCAATAGGGATGGCCTCCATAGTATCTACATCCCCGCTTCGGTACGCGGGGCTCCATCCCCCGAGGCGGCCACTTTGTTCCTCACAGCGCGGATACAACCATGTGCTATAATATGTCCTATAGGCTCCAATCCCACACTGGACAGGAGAACCAACGCCATGAAAACGACGCCGGCAACTGCCGTAATTCTCACGATTCTCGTCCTGCTGTCGTCGAGCACGGCCCACGCCGCCGCCGACAAGCTCGACCTCAAGCTGCAATTCCAGAAAGAGGGGGAACTCACCCTCGTCACAACCGTCGAGCAGAAGACGACCCGGACCTGGAACGACCAGGAACGCGAGTCGAAGGAAACGACCTCGACGGTGATCGGGCTCGTCGTTGTCAGTGTCGACGACGACGGCACGGCCACCATCAAGGCCACGATCTGGGCCATCGCGCTCAAGAGCGAAGGCGGACGCCGATCGTTCGAGTACGACTCATTGAACCCGCCCGACGAGGTGCCGCGACGCGCCGCCCCCTACGCCGCCCTCCTCCGCAAGACGTTCACCATGAAGCTCACGCCGACTGGAAAGGTCTCCGACCTCGAAGGCGTGAAGGCGATGCTCAAGGCCGCCGAGGACGCCGTCCCGCAGGAAGGCCGAGGGCGTCAGTGGCTTATTGGCGAGGTGAAGCGGCGCTTCGGTGAGGACGGCCTCAAACAAACCATGGAAGCCGCGTTCGCCTTCCTGCCCACCGAGCCCGTCGCCGTCGGCGATTCCTGGAAGCGCACCATCGCCGGCGACAACGGCGTCCCCGTCATCGCCGAACAGACATACACACTCACCAAGCGGGCCGAAGGCACCGCGACGATCGAACTGAAGGCCACCCTCAAGCCGCACGAGGGCGGCGCTGCCCCACGCCCTGGGCGCGGCACCGTCAAGTACGAGATCTCCGGCACGCAGAAGGGCACCCTGACCGTCGATGAGGCGACCGGCTGCCTGTTCAAGACCACCATCGCGCAAGAGTTGAAAGGCAAGATGGTCATGTCGGGATTTCGTGGCGACGACACAGAACGCTCGATGCCCGTCAAGTCCGAGGCCACCATCACCGTCGAGACGCACCAGCAACAGATGGAGGAGGACACCGAGGACACGCCCGAACCCGAGTAGGCCGATCTTCACTACCGTCAGTCCCGCTTCAACCACCCCTTCGCCCCACGCGCCAGCGATGTAGGGCGGGTGCCCTGAGCTACCGAAGGTAGCCGCCCGCCGAGCCCCGGAGGGGCGAGAGATGAAGACGGCGGGCGCAGGGGCACCCGCTCTACATCCCCGCTTCGGTACGCGGGGCTCCATCCCCCGAGGCGGCCACTTTGTTCCTCACAGCGCGGATACAACCATGTGCTATAATATGTCCTATAGGCTCCAATCCCACACTGGACAGGAGAACCAACGCCATGAAAACGACGCCGGCAACTGCCGTAATTCTCACGATTCTCGTCCTGCTGTCGTCGAGCACGGCCCACGCCGCCGCCGACAAGCTCGACCTCAAGTTCCACCTGGAGAAGGGCAAGTCCTACAAGCTCCTCATCACGATCGAGCAGAACATCGTCGTGTGGATCGGCGGCGCGGAGCAGGAGACCAAACACACGCTCGGCATCGGCCAGACGTTCAAGGTCACGGACGTTGACGAGGAGGGCACGGCAACACTGGAGGTGACGTTCGGGCCGATGTCCATGAAACTGGAAGGGTCGACGGGGACGATCGAGTACAACTCCGACGACCCGCCCGACTCGATCGAGGAGGTCCCGCTGGCGGCCAGAGCCTTCGCCTTAATGGTGGGCCGGACCTTCACAATGAAGATGACGCCCGAGGGCCGCGTCCTCGAGATCAAGGGCATGGACAAGATCTTCGAGGCCATCTTCAAGTCGCTCGGCCTGCCCGACGACCCAATGAAAGACACGGTCGCCGATGGTCTCAGAAGGCAGTTCGGCGAAGACGCCATGAAGGAGATGTTGGAAAGCGCCATGGCCGTCTGCCCCGACAGACCCGTCGGCACCGGCGAGAGCTGGTCGGCAAAAATGGCCCTGACGAAAACGCTCCCTATGATCATGGAACAAACCTGGACGCTGACCGCCCGCAACGACGGCGTGGCGACGGTCAAGGTCGAGGCCACGATCAAGCCGAACAAGGACGCGCCTGCCGCGAAGATGGGCCCCGCGACGGTGACATACACGCTCAAGGGCTCTGAGAAGGGGACCTACAAGCTCGACGAGACCACAGGATGGCTCATCGAAGGTGATATGACACTCGAGTTGTCGGGGGAAATAACGACGAAAGGCATGCCCGGCCAGCCCAAAGAGATGTCCCTGCCGATCCTCATCGAGGGCACCTTCAAGTTCGAATCGAAGTAGCCGCCCGCCGCGTGCCGGCCCGGGCCCCGCTCAATCCGGGTGGGTGCCCCCGCCTTGCACGGTTCTTGCTTCTGGAGCCGCTCGCTTGCGTATGGAAGTCAAGGGGACCGAGTCTGCGTCCCCGGGCGCGAAACAAGCGGGACCCAACGGGCGCACTGATGTTGTCAACAGCGGCGTGTAATCGAGCTCGGATCCCGCACATGCTCGCGTCTTGCCTGGGCTTTTTGCTCTTGACGCGCCATGCTGCCTTACTTATATTCCGCGAACCACTGAGGTACGTCGCGACCGCACAACAAGGCTCCGTCACGCTCTCGCAGCGTACGGCAAGGAGATACTGATTCATGTGCCTCGAGAAGCCAATATTCATCACTGGGTCCGGCCGGAACGGCTCGTCGGCGTTTGCCAGGAACTTCACGCGCCATCCTCGGATTGCCTACTTGTCAGTGTTCTGCCGAAAGTTCCCCGCCCACCGGTGGATCAACCAGCTTCTCATGAGGGCCATCGACCTCCCGCTGATCGGGGGGTACTTTACCGAGAGAGCCCACACGGACGAGTCCTATCCCCTCTGGGACTACCACTGCCCTGGGTTCTCCCACCCCTGCCGGGACTTCGGTCCTGAGGACGTGACCGTCAGGAACAGGAAGGCCATAACTCGCGTGCTGCCCAAGATGCTCACGAACAAGAGAAATCGCCTCATGATCAAGGTCACCGGTTGGCCCCGGCTCGGTTTCTTCCGCGAGCTCTTTGACGACGCCAAGTTCATTCACCTCGTGCGGGACGGCCGCGCGGTCGCCAACTCATTCATCAACGTCGAGTGGTGGGTAGGATGGCGCGGAACCATGAATTGGCGATGCGGCGAGCTCACGCCGGCCCAGCGCGAGTTGTGGGAACGGTATAACAGGTCATTCATCGTGCTTGCGGGCATCCAGTGGATGATCTTCATGGACGCGATGGAGAACGCCCGGAAGTACGTCAAGCCCGAGAACTTCATGCAGCTTAAATTCCAGGACACGTGTTCCGATCCGGTCGGCGTGTTCAGGAAAGTCCTTGAGTTCTGCGAGCTTGAATGGTCCCACCGTTTCGAGAAGCGCATCCTTGCCTACCCCCCAAGAAACACGAACCACAAATGGAAAAAAGACCTCACCCCGGCGCAGCAGAAAGCCCTCGAGGAGGTCACCCACGAGTACCTGCAACGCTACGGCTACGTGTAATCCCTCACCACCCGACTGGCACTCGCGGCCCACAGAACGATGCGCCCGCGCACCGCGCCGCTCTCGTAACAGCCACCAGAACGGCAGGCGTTGCGCCCCTCGCCCGAGCCCTTGGCGCTTCCTCTCGCCTGGCGCGCACGATTCTTGCTTGCTAAAATGCAGGATTCCCTGTGGAGACCCAGGGAACAGGCCCGGAGAGCCCGGGAAGATGCCCGGAGACCCCGGGAAGATGCCTGGAGACCCCGGCATGGGCCTTCCCGTCACACCCGGGCCGCCACAGCGATCCCCGGACCCTGAAGGGCACGAACGATGGCAGACACGATCTGGGGACAGGTCCGGAACGTCCTCGCCGCGGACATGCTCGAGATCCGCGTCACCCGTGAGGGCACAAGCAACAGGTTCCAATACGGCCCCCTCGAGACGATCTGCATCGACTCGATCTCCCTGCCCGAACTCGCCGGCAACCCCGCCGTAGACCTCGTCCAGAACAAGCTCCGCAACAAGGAAGTCCGCTGCTCGATCCAGAGACGCAATCAGGGCGGTGTGCTCGTGGCCGATCTCAGCGTCCTCTAGACCGTACGCCCCGAGCTTCAAGCGTTACTTTAGTCTATGTAATGGCCATAACTGGCTTATTTCCAGGCATCCACTACTGCCAATCTCCTGTTGCATCTCATGTGTTGCCCGCTTACCGCGCCGCCCTTTCTTGAGTCCAATTGGAGGGTTCTAACCCCATGAATCGCCCATCTCGTGCGTCCCGCGAATCGCCTGGCTCGTGCTCACGCCGCCTTCAGAACAGGCACCGCTGAACCGGGCAGCATCCCGCGCAAGGCACCGGCGCCGCCGCGGAACTCTCCGCGGTGGTCAGGCGCGTCGGCGCCGCCGAGGAAGCGCTCTTGACCTGCGACGACATCCTCCGCGCCCTCGACGCCGTCAAACCCACGGTCTCCAAAACGATGCTCACAAGGTATAATAGTTTTGGCCACACGCGGTGAATAGACACCAAGGAGCCGAACCATGAGCACGAAAGCGCCGTCAGAACGCATGGTCCTTATCGCGGTTACACTTGTCATCGCTGCCGCTGTCTATGCTGACGAGGCGACCGGGCCCCGTGAATCCGCGGAGAGCGTTGCACGAGCGTCGTCGGAACGCCTCTTTACAATCGTGCAGAACGACAAGTGTGGCTACATGGACAAGACCGGAAAGGTGGTAATCGAGCCACAGTTCGACGACGCCGGAGGGTTCCGCGACGGCTTAGCTCCCGTCAAGGTCGCCGACAAGTGGGGCTACATAGACAAGACCGGTGCGTGGGCGATAGAACCACGTTTCGAGGCCGCCGAAGGCTTCTTCGACGGCCTCGCTGCGGTCAAGGTGGAAGATAAGTGGGGCTATATTGATAGAACGGGGGACATGGTAATTGAACCCCGATGGCCCGAATCGAGCATGTTCTGTGAAGGGCTCGCGTTGGTTTCCGTCGGCGGTAAGGTGGGCTACATAGACAAGACGGGCAAGTTCGCAATCGAACCGCAGTTCATGGGGGGCCATTCCTTCTCCGAGGGGCTCGTGCCAGTGCAGGTTGCCGAGCACCGATGTGGCGTGATCGACAAGGCCGGGCGGTTTGTCATCGAACCAAAATACGAAAGTATCGGCCCGTTCTCGGACGGTCTCGCGTCCGTTACGGTCAAGGGAAAGGTCGGCTTCATGGATCGCACCGGCCAGATCGTGATCCAACCGCAGTTCGATTCCTGCCGTCCTTTTTCGGAGGGCATGGCTGCCGTCCGGATCGGCGAGCGCTGGGGCTTCATCGACAAGACCGGGCACATCGTCATCAAGCCGCAGTTCTACTCGGCCACATGGTTCTATGAAGGTCTCGCTTCTGTGCAACCCGTTGGCTTTGTTGATGAGTTCGGCATCACACACCCGGGCAAATGGGGTTTCGTCAACAAGCAGGGCGAGCTTGTCGTCAAACCGCAGTTTGACTACGTCGGTATCTTCAGCGGTGGCCTCGCGTTTGCCCAAACGGACGACAAACGCGGCTACATCGACAAAAAGGGCAAATGGGTCTCGCAGTTTGACGACTGAATAGTGGACGCTCTTGTGGCACGCAGGCGCCGGTTCAAGGAATCTCACCAAATGCCTGTTGACCCGAGCAGGCAGATATAGCGGGCGCCGCAGGAGGCGCTCGAGAAGGCGCGGGCAGCATCCCGCGCAAGGCATCCCGTGCTCTGTCTGTTGCCTCCCCCGTCATTTCAGGCTAGCATGCGGATTCCCGGACCCGTACCGCTCGACCCGTTCACAGCAGTCCGACGGAAAGCGTATGGAGAAGCTCGCACGATACCTGGACCCCGCCGGGGCCGCCGCGGAACTCGCCACGGTGGTCAAGCGCGTCGGCGCCGCCGAGGTCGCCGTCGTCCGCAACCTCGACTACGTGTACTCGCCCGTCGAGCTCTATCCGCTCGCCCCGCGCATCGCCGGCGCTCTCGACCGCGTCGTCGCTTACGCCGTGGACATGGACGGCACCTCGACCACAACGGAGCCGCTCGCCCTGCACGCGCTCGAGTACATGGTGCGCAAGTTCACCGGCCGGATGGACCCGGCGAAATGGCCCGGCCTCGATGAGGTGAAGGACCTCCCGCACGTTATCGGCAACAGTAACTTCCGCCACACCGAGTTCCTCCTGGGCCGCTACACGCCTGACGAAGCACAGCTTCGCGCCGCATTCTTCGCGGCCCTTGCCTGGACGCTCGCAAACCTCGACGACCCCCAGCGCCGGCGCGACGCCCGCCAGAACGCGGCCAACTGCGGTCTCGGCCCGATGCTCCGGGACCCGCAGTTCCTCGACGCTGTCTCGCGCCAGATCGACTACGACGCCTGTGCCGGCATTGTCGCCCCCTTCCTCGACACATACGGCGCCGCCTTCACGTACACGTCGTACAGCGCGCTCGTCGCCGCCGCGCTCGACATCTACTACGCGCGCTACCACTGCATCCTCAAGGAAATGGAGAAGGGCCGCGGCGACGAGCTTGCGCGCGAGCTCGCGAAGGGCGCCGCCCACCTCGTCGAGCCCATGCCCGCTTACGGCATCTTCCTCGCGCTTATCAAGGGCTGGCTCGGCCAAGACGCCGACCGCCTTTTCGACCACCTGCGCGATCTGCTCGTCGGCGATGAGCGTGCCGGCTTCTCGACAGCGGACATCAACGCCATGCGCCCACGGCTCGCGCGCCTCGGCACGCACTTTGAGAACAACCCGGCCAAGATCGCGCTTGTCACCGCCTCGATCGCTTACGAGACCCACGCCGTGATGAAGGAAGTCGTGCGCATTCTCCGCAGCGAGGCGAGGTCGTGGCCGGTGCCGGAGAGCCGAAAGACGCTCCTCGACGAAAAGTTCGCCGACTACCTTGCCGTGTTCGACGGCTTCGTCTGCGCCTCCGACGCCCACGAAGCCCGGCTCAAGCCGCACCGCGACCTGTACTCCATCGCGCTGTACCAGATGTCCGTCGCGAAAGACGACTACCCCTACTGCGTCGGCCTCGAGGACACCGAGCCCGGCATCATCGCGCTCCGGGCCGCCGGCATCGGCTGCGCCGTGGCGCTGCCCAACCGCGACACGCACCGCCAGAACTACGAAATGGCAAGCCGCATCGTGCACGGCGGCCTGCCCGAGGTCATCCTCGTCCACAACGCCTTTCTCAGCGACGACGCAACCCGGTAAACCGCCGATGGCGAACCGAACCGGAAACTGGAAGCTCGTCAAGACGGAGCACGACGCCGAGTCGCGGCGTGCGCACGCCAGCGTCTTCACCATCTCGAACGGCTACATGGCGCTCAAGGGCGACCTGCTCGAGGAGCGCGGCCACCGCTGGCCAACGACGTTCATCAACGGCCTCTTCGATACCGCCGACATGATCGGCCAGCTCCCAGTCACAAAGCACGAGCGCCGATACCTCGACGAGAACTACGTCGACGGCGCCGGGCCGAGCCCCTCCATCGCCAACCTCCCCAACCCGCTCGCCGTCCGCGTCTTCGTCGGCGACGACGAGATCGTCTTCGAGCGCGGAGAGATCAGCGACTTCTCGCGCACCTACGAGCTCGACTGCGGCCGCTATTCGTATGAGTACGTCTACGAGGACCGCGCCGGTCGCCGCACGCGCATCCAGATGCTCCGGGCGTGCGATATGAAGCATCCCCACCAGGCCGCCATGTGGTATGCGGTCACGCCGCTCAACTACAGCGCGACGCTCCGCATCATGAGCGGCATCGACGGGGGCACCCGCTCCAACATGACGGGGGAGCCGCAGACCGAAGTGATCGCCGCCTCCGCCTCCGCGGACAAGCGCACGCTCGTGCTCGAGGCCACGACCGCGCACAGCGGCGTCGGCCTCAAGCTCGCCGTGCACGACCACCTCAACTCAAAGCCTGCCGCGACGCCGCACGTCTTCTCCTCGGCCGACTCGATCTTTGCGCTCTACGAGTTCCGCGCGAAGCCCAACCACGAGATCAACCTGGAGAGGTCAATCATACTTGCCTGCACGCTCGACGAGGATCCCCGGCCGTACGACGACCCCGCCGCCTACGCGAAAAGCTTCCGGTTCCCGTGGCTCCTCGAGATCAACGATGTCTGGTGGCGCGATACCTGGCAGCGCTTCGATGTCCAAATCGAGGGCGACGACACGGCGCAGCTCGCCATGCGCTTCTGCCTCTTTCACCTCATGTGCGCCGCGCCGAGACACGCCGACGCAATGAGCGTGCCCTGCAAGCTGCTCACCGGCGAGCACTACCAGGGCACCACATTCTACGACACCGACCTCTACATCGAGCCCGTCTTCCTCTTCACGTTCCCGGACATCGCCCGCCGGATGCTTGCGTATCGATACGTCGGCCTCTCGCCGGGACGCGCGATCGCAAAGGACCTCGGCTATCGAGGCGCGAAGTTCGCATGGCAATCCGGGCCGAACGGCATCGAGGCGCTCGGCAAGTGGTACCGCTTCATGCACACGAACATCCACATCAACGGCGACGTCGCTCACAGCCTCATGCAGTACCACCACGCCACGCATGACGCCGAGTTCATGCGCACCTACGGCGTCGAAATCCTCGTCGAGACCGCGCGCTTCTACGCCTCCCGCGCCCGCCACAACGACGATGACACGTATAGCTTCACCGACGTTGCCGGCCCCGACGAGGGCCACTGCGAAAGCACCGACAACTTCTACACGAATCTCCTTGGGAAGAAGAACCTCCTCGCCGCATGCGAGATGCTCGAGATGCTCGCGACCCATTCACCCCAGGACCACGCGCACCTTGTGAAAACCCTGAGCCTCGACGAGCACGAACCCGAACAGTGGCGCCGCATCGCCGACGGCGTGCGCTTGCTCTACGACCCGGCGACAAAGATCTACGAGCAATGCGAGCGCTTCTACGAGCTCGATCCCCCGCCCCAGGACCTCCTCGACGGGCGCACCGAGTGGTTCGTCACCGTCTTCCCCTACCAGGCGCTCAACCAGCCCGACGTCGTCATGGCCCTCGTGCTCTACCGCGACGAGTTCGACGAGGCCGTCAAGCGCGCAAACTGGGACTACTACAAGGGCAAGAGCATGAATTTCTCGTCCATGAGCTTCGTCGTCAACGCGATCATGGCGAAGGAGATGGGCGAGATGGACGAGGCCTACCGCAACTTCATGATCTCCGCCGGCCTCGACCTTGACCCGTCGCTCACCGGCCGCGGCGACACCGGCAACGGGCTGCACGGCACCGCCATGGGCGGCGCGTGGATGGCCGCCGTCTTCGGCTTCGGTGGCGTCAACGTCTCAAAAAACACGCTTCTCGTCGAGCCCCGGTTGCCCAAGCAGTGGAAATCGCTCTCCTTCACCCTCCGCATCCGGGGCGAAAACCTCCACTTCACACTCACCCACGACACCGTCCGCATCGCCCTCGGCAGAAAGCAGTCGCTCGAACTCCCCGCCCGCGTTCTCGCAACGGAAACGACCCTCCGCAGCGGCGAGACGTATACGTTCGAGACGAGATGAGGCAAACCGTCCGGCGCCTTCTGCCTACTCCCGGTCCGCCTCGATTTCCGACAGCACCTGCTTGATCGCCGCGTCGAGCTGTGAGTCCGTGTCGTTGATATCGTCGAGCGGCGGGCGCTCGACGTAGATGTCGGGCTTGACACCGAAGTTTTCGAGATTCTCGTCGCGGATGGTCCAAATGCCCCAGATCGGCATGCGAATGCCGCCGCCGTCCACAAGCCCGTAGGCGCCCGTGCCGATCACGCCGCCGTAGGTCGGCTCCCCGACGAGCTTGCCGTGACCGAGCGTGCGGAACCCGTCGGGGAACATCTCCGCGTCGCTCGCCGAGCGCCAGTTGATGAGCACGGCCATCTTGCCGTAGAAAGCCTCTTCCGGCCGCTTGCGCTTCACGCTCGCACCGCGGAGCCGCGTAATGTTGTACGGCCGCCGGTTGAGGATGTCGAGCAGCACGTCGTCAATGAGCCCGCCGCCGTTGTTGCGCACGTCAATGATAAGTCCCTCGTAATTGCGCAGCCGCGTCAGGTCTCTCTTGAACTTCGCCAGCGGTTTGCCGCCCATGTATTGCACGTGCAGGTAGCCCACGCGGCCGTCCGTCTGCGCCTCGACATAGCGCTCGTTCCGACACACCCACCACTCGTACCACAGGGTCCGCCGCTGTTCCCACGACGAGATATGCTCGATCCGTACGTCGCGCGCTGTCGCCGGATCGGCCTCATGCCCGACGCGCAGCCTCACCTTCCGGTTCAGCGGGTTAATCAGGTACGGCTCGTAATCGTCGCCCGCGCGGATCTCGTTCCCCTCGATCGCGAACACGTAATCCCCGACTTTCACGTCGAGCCAACTGTTGTCCGCCGGGCCCTTCTCGTAGATGCGCCCGATACGGTACAAGCCGCTCGCCGCGTCCGGCTCGAGCTCGAGCCCGAGCGCGCGCACCTCCTCCTTTGTCTTCGAGTCACCGGATGGGCCGGGCCACGCCCCGCAGTGCGACGCGTTCAGCTCCCCGATCATCTCGACGATCAGGTCCACCACCTCCGCCTTGTCCACGACGGAATCGAGGAACGGCTCGTACTTCTTCCGCGCCGCCAGCCAGTCGGTCCCGTGCATCGTCTCGTCATAGAAGCCGTCGCGCATTGCGCGCCACGCCTCGACGTACATCTGCCGCATCTCATCGCGCAGGTTGATGGGGAACCGCAGCGTGAACTCGATCGTCTCGACCGTGCCGCCCTTGACCTTCACTTTCTTCACGGCACCGCCGTCGAGAACGAAGAGCATCTTGCCGTCCTCGGCAAGATGCATTGCGCCGTAGCCGATCTCCGCGACTTCCTTCAGGTCCTCCTCGGGATCCTGTGTCCGCTCGATGCGCGCGGAGTACACCACCCCCACGCGCTTATCGCCGCGCGACTCGCTGACGCCGAAGATGACGCGCTCGCTGTCCGGCGTGACCAGCAGACTGCTCCAGACCGGCTCCACCATGTGCGTGAGCCGCCGCGTGCGCATGTCGAGGTCCTCGAAGTCGATGGCCACCTCGACGGGTTCTGCCGGCCCCACCGGCTCTTCGATCTCCTCCTCTTCATCGTCTTCGTCGTCGTCATCCTCGTCGTCCGCGTCCTCTTCGTCCTCGTCCTTGTCTTTCTTCTTCTTATCGTCAATGTCCTTCGGCTCGTCGGGATCCTCGGTCTCCTTTTGCAGCGCCAGCGCGTACACCTCGGGCAGAATCCACGATCGCCCCGTGCGGTCGTACATGTGGTTCTCGTCGAGGTCGCGCCGCGCGAGAAACAGCAGGTGTCGGCCGTCCGGCGTGAAGACCGGGTTCCACTCGCCGAGCGGATCGTCGTAAAGCCGTCGCTCCTCGCCCGTCTCGAACGAGTACACGTAGAGGTGGTTGACCAGCTCGCGGTCCTGCTTCGGATAGGCAAGCCACTTGCCGTCGGGCGACCACGCGGCGCTGCCGATCGACCGGTCCGTGCCTTCGGTGATCGTTTTTGTCTCGCCGCTTTCAACGTCGAACACGTACAGCCCGTGCCCGGCCGGAAAGGCCAGCGCCTTGCCGTCGGGCCTGAACCGCATCCAGAAGCTGCCCCAGTTCCACACCTGCACGGCCATGATTGACTCCGCCGGCACGACCTCCTGCAGTTCCTTCGTCTCCGTATCATATATATAGATGTGCTCCTCGGTCGTGCGGTCCGACGTGAACGCGAGCTTCGTCCCGTCGGGCGAATACACCGGCGCCCGGTCGCGTCCGGGATCCGTTGTCACGCGCACCTTGTCGCCCGCCCGCCCCGCCGGCACCGTAAAAAGTTCCCCCCGGCACGTCACCGCGATCCGCTTGCCGTCGGGCCGCACGGCGAAACCGTCCGTCCGCGACTCGTACGTCACCCACTCGTCAAGATCGCGCTTCGGCTCGCCGACGATCGTAATCGGCACCTGCTTCGGCTTGCCGCCCCGCGTCCCGATCGTCCAGATCGTGTACCTGTGCTGATACACGATCGTCTTGCCGTCGGGCGAGATCGCCGGGTGCACGACCCCGGGCCGCTCGTGGTGTGTCACCTGTCTCGGCTCGCCGCCCCTGCGCGGCAGCCGCCACAGGTTCTTCGCCTCGCCGCGTTCGGACACGAAGAAGATGTCGCCGTTCGCGGCAAAAAGCGGCCACGAGTCCGGCCCCTCGTACGTCGTCCGCTTCTCGAACGTGGGCTTCTCGAACGTGCCCTTTTCGAGGTCCGCGACCCACACGTCGGAATCCGCGCTCCCGATGTAACCCTTGCGCCACGGCCGCCCGAGCCCCTTGCGGTTGAAGGCAAAGAACCGCCCGTCCTGCGAAAACGTGCCGAACGCCGCCTCGCCGAGCGGCATCGCCTCCCGCATCTCACCGTCGAGAGACACCGTGTAGAGCCACGACCGCCACGAGCTGTTCGTCGGGCCGCGAAACACGATTTTCTTCCCGTCGCGCGTCCACGTCACCGCCACTTCCGACTCGTTGTTCCACGAGAGTTGTGTCGCGTCCCCGCCCGACGCCGGCACCACAAACAGGTTGTACGGCCCCGTCCGGTCGCTCGTGAACGCGATCATCGTGCCGTCGGGCGAGAACACCGGATGCACGTCGCGGCCGGGATTGTCCGTGATGCGGCGCAGCTCCGAACCGTCCTCGCGCACGGTCCAGATGTCGCCGAAGCACGAAAACGCAATCACCCCATCACAAATGCTCGGATGATAGAGCAGCCTCGGCGGCGGCCCGTCCGCGCCGTCCGCTGCCGCCGCAGCGCACACGACTCCTGATACAACGATTAGGACAAGAGAGAAACGCAGCCCTTTACTCATCACAGCACACCTTTCCCGTCTGAAATCACAACGCTTCGAGGTCGGCGAAGTTCGATCAACCTACACAACGACCCCCGCGAATGGAAGCGCGACTTGCCGGTGCCCTCCAGCCCTTCAGCCCTTCAGCGAGGAGGCAGGCGCAGGTCTGGGCCCCGCCTCCGCCTGCTGATGCGGCGAGGAAGGACCGGGCGCAAAATCCCGAGACGCGTGAGGAAGTGCCGCACCACGGCCTCGAGCGTTCGGAGCCCATACATGACGCTCCGCCCAAAATTGATTGACGACGCCTCCGCCATGTAGCGCACCGGCACCGGCACACCGCCGATACGAAATCCGCACTCGACCGCCTGGACCAGAAACTGCGTGTCGAACACGAAATCGTCCGAGTTCTTGTGGTATGGGACCGTCCGCAGCACCTCGGCCGTGTAGGCCCGGTACCCGGTGTGCCACTCGCCGAAGTTTTGCCCCGTCAGCATGTTCTCGACGATCGTCAGCATCCGGTTCGCCAGATACTTCCACATCGGCATCCCGCTCTGCAGCGCCTCGCGCCGCGTGCGGATCCGGTTCCCCAGGATGATGTCGCAGATGCCGTCCTCGAGAAAGCCGACAATGTACGGCGCAAGCCGGCTGTCGTACTGGTAGTCGGGGTGGATCATGATCACGATGTCGGCCCCGCGCTTGAGCGCCTCGTCGTAGCACGTCTTCTGGTTGCCGCCGTACCCCCGGTTCTTCTCGTGCTCGATCACGGTAAGGCCCAGCGACCGCGCGATCTCGACCGTGTTATCCTTGGAGACGTCGTCAACCACGATGATCTCGTCAACGCTCCCTTTCGGGATATCGCGCACCGTCGCCTCGAGCGTGCTCGCCGCGTTGTACGCGGGCATCACGGCTATCACCTTCGCGCGTCTTGGCACGGCCTCCTCCTGGCGCAGGCAGCCAACGTCCCCCATCTCCTGGCCGCCCCTTATAGATGAACCCGGCCAACTTCGCAAGCACCGGGGTGTCGCCTCTCGCTCGCCGGCCAAACCCTTCGACAACGTGGCGGTGATAGGCCATACTGTCACCGGACACTCGGAAAGGAAAACGCGCCCCATGCCGCCCAACATTATCTGGATCACCAACGACCAACACCGCTACGACAGCCTCGGCTGCAACGGTAACGACGTCCTCGAGACACCGCACCTCGACGCCCTCGCTGCCCAGGGCGTCCGCTTCACCAACTGCTTCTCGCAGTCGCCCGTCTGCGCCGCACAGCGTGCCTGCTTCCTCACCGGCCGCTACCCCCACCTGCACGGCCAGCTCTCCAACGGCTTCACCATGGCGCCCGGCGAGGTCTGGTGGCCGGAAATTTTGAGCGCCGCCGGCTACCTCACGGCCGGCATCGGCAAGATGCACCTCGAACCCTGGGACGACCCCCGCGGCTTCGAGCATCGCTTCATCGTCGAGGGCAAAGACTTCCTCCTCGGCGAGGACGAATACGCCAGGTTCTGCAAGGCCACGTACGGCTTCATCCGCCCGCGAGCCAAGTACGCCGAGCGCGGCCTGAGCATGGTCGACCCGATGCCGAGCGAGGTGCCATACGAGGACTACATAGACAAGTTCATCGCCGACAGCGCGCTCCGTTTCCTCGACGAGACGCGGGACGACCCGCGGCCGCTCGCCCTGCACGTCTCGCTCCTCAGCCCGCACCACCCGCTCGATCCGCCGACGGAGTACTTCGACCGCTACGCCAACAAGCCCGTGCCCCCGCACCGCTTCGACCCCGCCGAGAAGCAGGCCAAACCGCCCGAACAGACACAGCACATGTGGTTCTGGGACCGTGCCGGCGAGGCCCACCGCCAACGCGCGTGGCGCAGCTACTACGGCCTGGTCACCCTCGTGGACGACCAGGTCGGGCGCATCATCGAAAAGCTCGGCGACGTCGGCCGGCTCGACGACGCCTTCATCGTGTTCACAACCGACCACGGCGAAATGCTCTTCGACCACGGCCTGTTCGACAAAGCCTTCGCCTGCTACGACCCCATCATTCACGTGCCCGCCATCGTGCGCTGGCCCGGCAAGCTGCCCGCGGGCGCCGCGTGCGAAGCCCTCGTCGAGAGCACCGACCTCGTGGCAACGACGCTTGGCGCCGCCGGCCTCGACGTACCGAAGGCCATGACGAGCCGCGACCTGCTGCCCCTCATGCGCGGCGAGGTCGAAACCGTGCGCGACTACGCCGTCACCCAGCACTTCAACATCCGTTCGATCCGCACCGGGACGATGAAGCTCGTCTTCTACGGCGGTCGCGACTACGGCGAACTCTACGACCTCGAAGCAGACCCCTACGAGATGCACAACCGCTGGGACGACCCCGACTTCGCCGCGCAAAAGGCGGAACTCGTCCGCATGCTCATGGATTGGACCGTCTGGTCCTCGGACCCGAAGTTCCGCCAGGTACCCGAACCAACGAACAAGGGGTCATACGGCGGCTTCCTCAAAGCCTGGCCCGATACCGAGGCCCACTACCTGCCGTGAGCCCGTCGGCCGGGAATGCTTTTGACGATCCCGGACAACCGCCCCTAAAATGACCGGCCCATACGCGGAGGAGAGAGCTGCACTGAACGGCGTACGACACCCGAGCCGACTCGCCGGCCTGGACGTCCTGCGGGCCGTGGCCGCACTCATGATCGTCGCGTTCCACGCCGCCGTGCAAGCCGAATGGCGACCCATCGAATCCGCCTGGCCGATCGGCCAGATGGGGCGCCGCCTCTTCATCGTGCTCTCGGCCTTCCTCCTCTTCATGCCCTACGCGCGTGCGGTCTATGGCTCAGCTACAACGCACCGCAAGGTTGACGTGGCCGCATACGCGCTCAAGCGCGCCCTGCGCCTGCTGCCGCTCTACGTCGCCGCCGTGCTGGTCCTGACCGTCCTCAGTTATATCCAGCGGCGGCCTGCGACCGCGAAGAACCTGCTCTACCACCTGCTCTTCATTCACACGTTCGACGAGAGCACCTACTTCGGCCTCATGGGACCGCTGTGGTTTATCGCCGTGATCGCGCACTGGTATATTCTGCTTCCGTTCGTTGGGTGGGTATGGCTCAAACTCAAGCACCCGCTCGGCGTGTGGGCCATCGCCACGCTTGTCATGGCCGCCGTATACGCGCTGGTCTGGCCAAGAGGGCCCCTCTCCCGAACCGCCCTCACGACTCTCGTCGACAGGAGCCTCCTCGGCGCGCTCCCATCGCTCTTTGCCGCGATGACGGCCGCCGCCTACTTCGTCCGCACGCGTCAGCGCGGAAACCCGTCTGCCCGTCCGTGGCCGATCGCCCTCGTCCTGCCCATCGCCCTTGTTGCGATCGCCGCCCTCGTCCTGTTCGCCGACCAGGGCGGCCACCACGCCAGCCCGCTCGCACTGCCCGCCATCGTCCTGGCCCTCGCCTTCGCGTCCCAGGGCGGGAAGTTCCTGGGGCCCGTGCGCTCGTTCGGGAAAATGTCATACTCCGTTTACGTATGTCACTCGCCCGTGCTCGTCCTCGTGGCCATGCTCCCTGCCCTCGAGGGAATCGAGCAGGACCTGCTCCGGACCGCCCTCATCTTTGCCGTCGCGCTGCCTCCCCTCGTGCTCGCCTCATACGTCTCATATCGCCTCTTCGAAGCCCCCTTCTTGAAGCTCAAGGTCCCCTCCCCTCGCCGCACGCTCGTGCGCGTTGCCGCCGCGTACGCCGGCCTCGTGCTCGCGAGCGCGGTCCTCTACGCCGCGAGCACCCTCGCGTCAAAGGGGGAAACACAACCGACGGCCGTGCCTCGCAACGAGACCACGGCCGTCGTCGAGAATTCCGCGCAGCCGCTCCACCCCTAGCGTAGTGCGTCTAACGCTTCTCTCCATTCGGCAATGGGAGCCATGCGTTTCCCTGCCGGCTTCAGCCGGCACTCCGGCTTGCCACCGGCTTCAGGGGGTGTTGAAAAACCCCGATGACGTTGCTTCGCCCGCGCTTGCTGCGAAGGCCGTCGCGCTTCGAACGCCGTCGCCCTTCGAACGCCGTCGCCCTTCGAACGCCGTCGCCCTTCGAACGCCGTCGCCCTTCGAACGCCGTCGCCCTGAAAGGGCCACATAGGTCAGCCCAGGGCAAGCGTCGGCCCCGAGCCTGCCGAGGGGCGAAGCGCCGCCCTGGGTATCGAGACAACGCAGGGACAATACCCTGAAAGGGTTTCATAGATCCCTCCTCGAGGACAAAGGCGCGACCCGCGAGCCGCCCTTATGCAACCCTTTCAGGGTACCTCGTGGGTGTTGCCCTTCGACCCAGGGTGGCGCTTCGCCCCTCGACAGGCTCGGGGCAAAGCTGACCCTGGGCTATTCTATGCACCCCCTTCGGGGCAAAGCTGAAAAGAGCAAAGGGGGGCTTTTTCAACAGGACCCCTGTCCCTATTTTTTTCCGTGCCTTGCGCGCTGTGGGGAATGCGGATCAGGTGGGTTCGCTTGAGGGGGCTGGCTCCGGGGCGGGCGTGGGGCGTCGGCGGTTCGTCATGGCGTGGTAGATGGCGAAGCCGAGGGGGATGGGGAGCCAGAAGTTGAAGCCGCGGAAGATGATCGTGGCGGCGAGCGCGGCGTGTGTGCCGACGCCCAGGGCGACGAACATGCCCGTCATGCCGGCTTCGTACACGCCGAAGGCGCCGGGCACGAAGGCGAAGGTGTAGAGGATGATGCCCAGGACGTAGCCGGCCACCACGTAGCGGTAGAGCACCTCGGGGTGGCCGAGGCCGCGGAAGACCACGTAGAGGGTGGCGGAGTCGGCGAGGAACATGACGAGGTTGGTCGCCACGGGGATGATGAAGCGTTTCTTGGAGCGGACGATCAGCGCGCGGCCCTCGAAGAAGTCGTCCACGAAGTGGTCGGGGATGGCCTGGGGGAGGGCGCCGCGGGTGAGGCGGGCGATGAGGCGGTTGATGTCGCCGACGGTGCGGTGGAGGCGTGTCTCGGTGCGCGTGCGGAAATCAATCCAGAGGAAGAGCGACATCATCATGGCGAGGAAGATGGCGAGGCCGGCAAGGTGGCCGCCGCGCAGCGCGTGGCCCAGGCCGAGGTAGATGACCGCGCCGATGGCGAGCAGGAAGAAGGCGATGTAGTAGGTGAGCAGGTTGAGGATGGCGACGATGATGGCGCTGCCGCTCGAGACGCCTCGGCGCTGGAGGGCGGTGTAGACGAAGGCGTTGCCGCTGGTGCCCATCGAGGGGACGGCCTGGTTGAGGAACACCATGGCGAGGCCGGAGCCGAACAGGTAGGGGACGGGGACCTGGTAGTTGAGCACGCGCAGGATGAAGTGGAACGTGAGCGCGACGGCCAGGAATTTTCCGAGTTGGCATCCGAGCGCAAGCAGCACGGTTTTGGCCTGGAGCGCCTTGAGCTCGTGCCAGAGCTCGGTGAGCTCGCGCCGTTTGACGACGGCGAGCACGGCGATCGCGACGATGAGCACGGCCAGGATCACGTAGCGCGGATCGCGGTAGAAGGGGCGTCTTGGGGCGCGCGGCCCCTGGGGTCCGTGCTCGGGCGGCGCAGCTTCGGCCACTCTGGGCTCCTCCGGTGCAGTGTTCCTTCCCCGACGGCACTCCGCTGGATCATTGTAGCATCCTGGGTGTGTGGGGCAAGCGCCTTCCAAGCGCCTTCGTGTGCCGGGGTCCTGCGCGCTCTCGCGGCTAAACCGGCGTGCGGAATTGCCGATAGGGGGAAGTGGCGGGGAGTTGCCCGCCGGGAGTGGACGCGTGAATGTGCGACGGGAGCGGCACACGGTGACACCGATTCTAGAGATCGGCGATCTTGGGATGTCTTACGGCCGAGGTGCGCGCGCGGTGCGGGCGCTCGACGGGGTGAGCCTCGAGCTGAGGGCCGGGGAGATTTTCGGTCTGATCGGGCCCAACGGGGCGGGTAAGACGACGCTGATCAAGGCGGTGCTCGGCCTGATCGAGCCGGACGAGGGCCAGGTCCGCGTGTGCGGCGAGCCGGGCGGCTCGGTGGCGGCGCGCTCGCGGCTCGGCTACATGCCCGAGGTTGCCTACTACTACGAGCTTTTGCGGGCGGGCGAGTTTCTGCGGCTGTGCGGCCGGCTGTGCGGGATGCGGGGCCGGCGGCTCGAGGAGCGGATCAACGGGCTTCTCGGGCAGGTCGGGCTGGCGGCGCACCGCCGGATGCTCATCAAGCACTACTCGAAGGGCATGCGGCAGAAGCTCGGGCTGGCGCAGGCGATGCTGCACGGGCCGGAGCTGCTGCTGCTCGACGAGCCCACAAGCGGGCTGGATCCGCTGGCGCGCCGGGACGTGCGGCGGTTGATGCTCGCGCTGCGCGCCGAGGGGCGGACGGTGCTGTTCTCGTCGCACGAGCTGAGCGAGGTCGAGATGGTGTGCGACCGGGTGGCGGTCATCAACGGCGGGCGGGTGGTTGTCTCGGGTACGATGGAGGAGATCCTGAGGCCGTACCGTTCGTACCGGGCGCGGGTGCGCACGGCGGAGGCGGAGCGGCTTCAGGCGGCGTGCGGACCGGCGTGTGCGGAGGCGGTCAGGGAGGCCGGCCTTGCGGAGGCGATGGACTCGTACGTGCTGGTCGCCAGGACGATCGAGGAGCTGCCGCGTCTGCTCGAGCGCTGTCTGGCGGCGGGCGCGACGCTCGAGGACGTGGACCACGGCTACGAGAGTCTCGAGCGGCTGTACGCCGAGATCGTGGAGGGCGAGTGATGTTGGCCGACCGGAGTCTGCGCGCGGAGCGGGCCATCGCGCGGGTCATGCTCATCGAGCTGTTCCGGCGCAAGGACCTGTACGTATTGGGGCTTCTTGTGCTGGTGTTTCTTGGGGCGGCGGCTTCGATTGACTTTTTCGGTGTCGGCGGGGCCGAGGTGTATCTGCGCGAACTCTCGACCACGCTGACGCTGCTGTTCACGGTCATTATCGCCGTGGGGGTGGTGGCGCGGCAGATCCCGCGGGAGCTCGAGCGCAAGACGTTGATGCCGATCCTGGCGAAGCCGCTGTCGCGCTGGCAGTTCGTGTTCGGGAAGTTTCTCGGGGCGGTGGCGAGTTTCACGGCGGCGCTGGCGGTGTTGTGGGCGTGTTCGGCGCTCGTGTCGGCGCTCAAGGGCGTGCGGTTGACGGGGCTGCTGGTGCAGGGCTTCGTGCTTCAGTGGCTGGGGCTGGTGATGCTCACGGCGTTCGCGCTGATGGTCTCGACGGCGGTGAGCGAGACGGCGGTGAGCGTCACGCTGTCGCTGCTGGCGTACTTTCTGCTCAAGGGTTTCACGTCGAACATTCACATTCTCGGGAGCGGGGCGAGCGGCGTCGGCGCCTCTGCGCTGGCGCTGGCCTATACGGTGGTGCCGCACTTCGAGTTTTACGACCCGACGCAGATGATGGCGTTTGCGCCGCTGCAGCACTGGCTGCGGCCGCTGGACTGGCTGTTTTTCGCCGGGTATGCGTTCGGCTACGCGGCGATCTTTCTGGCGGGGGCGTGGTTGGCGTTCCGGCGCAGGCGGATCTAGGAGGGCGTTGGCGGTGAGGCGATTCCGGGCGTTGCGGATTCCGCTGGTTGTTGTGGGTGCGGTGTTTCTGTGTGCCCAGATGAGCGCCGAGCTGACGGTGCGTGCGTGCCGCAGGACGAACGAGGGGGGCGGGCGCGGTCTGCGGCGGCCGCGGACGGTGCTGTCGCTTTTTATCGGCCGGCTCGAGGAGCTGGTGGGCGACGTGCTGTTGCTCAAAGCGGACAATTGCTTTCACGGGCAGACGTCGCTGCTTGGGCGGACGCGGGTGGGCGAGTGCCATCAGGCGCATTCGCACCACGAGCATGCCTGCGGGCCCGGCGGGGGGGGATCGCACGACCACGATCACGAGCACTGCTGCGACGGGCACGGCGAGCCGGCGCACGACCACCACGCGGACGGCGCCGGTCACGAGGGCGGTGGTGCGCTGTCGTACGAGCACTTTCTGTACCGGCAGTACCTGAAGGTGGCGCCGACGGCGCACGTGCACCTGGGGCGGCACGAGGAGATCGTGCCGTGGCTGTACGCAAGCGTGCGGCTCAACGCGGGCAACGAGCGAGCGGCGGTGGTGGCGGCGTACTGGCTGGACGGGCAACTGGACAGGCCTCGTGAGGCCGAGCGCGTGCTGCGGGCGGCGCTTGCCGTGCGGCCTTCGAGCTGGCGTCTTCGTGCGGAGCTGGGGTGGCTTCACTACAACGAGGGTCGTTTCGGGCAGGCGCTCCGGCAGTGCGAGAGCGCGATCCGCCTGTTCGAGCCGTCGACCGACGAGGCGCAGGCCGACGGGGCGTCGGCGGCGCTTGACCTGGCCGGGCTCTGGCGTTTGGCGAGCGCCTGCCACGAGCAGTTGGGCGATCTTGGGGGCGCGGCGGCCTGCGCCGAGAAGGTGGCGGAGATTCTGCCGGAGAGCGCGGCGGCCCGGGAGCGCCTGCACGAGTTGCGGGCCCGGCTCGGGGGCGAGGCGGGGGCCGAGGCAGGAGGGCCCGGTTCATCTTCGGGCCGCCCGTAGCGACCCTCTGAATTCGCGCTAAGGTTCCTGCCTTCCGGACTCGATATGTATCAGTGCGGTCTTGTGCGCCGCCGTGGGAGAGGCGTGTGCCGGGCCGCGACGGATGCTGACTGGGCCGAGGAGACGACCGGTCTATTCATGAGCAGCCAAGCGATCGGGATCGAGTTTGATGCGCGAGGCATCCGGCTTGCGCGTGTGCACTCGGGTGCCAAGGGCATTCAGGTGCAGCACGCGGCCGAGGCGAGTTTCCCCGAGGGGACGTCGCTGACCTCGCTTGCGACGGACCCGCTGCCGG